>JANNOF010000306.1:0-24394 GCA_031398925.1 Gloeobacteraceae cyanobacterium SOY_34_metabat_371
CCACCTCCCAAGGGCTTTTATTCTTGAGGTTCCCACCTCCCAGGGGCTGTTACTCTTACTCTACCTATGGAGTGAAACTAGCTAACTACCCGAACCTGATATCAGGGAGCAACTTCAACGGTATTCGTGCCACTTTCAGCATCAACTCTTCCACACAGATCACGGCCACGGTACCTATGGGCGCGACCACGGGCAGTCTTACGGTCACGAGTAAGCCACGTCGCCAGCCGGGGGGTAAAAGTAGCCTTCCCTTTAGCGTAATTGCTCCATTTACGGCACCAAATTTACCCTGATCACCTTGATCAATGGAAAGACCATAGGCTACTTAAATATCCGAAGAAATAGGGAGTAGGCATAGGGAGGAAGCTAAGCATCCGCTCAGCTTCCAATAAAAAAATTAACGGCGTACCGAAAGCGGTGCATCCAAACGGATATTTAACGGACGGTCAGGGCGGACTACCACTACGCGGGGGGCAGTCACATTCCCCAAGATCCCGCTAGCGGCGGCCCCGCCCAAAATTCCACCCCAGGACACACCGCCCGTCAAAGCGCCGATGAGTGCCCCAGCCCCAGCCCCAATGGCTGCATCCCCGGCAATAGCCCCAGCGCCGTATTCACGGGGGTCTTTTTCATCAGGAAGCACATCAGAACTGGCTTGAACGGTGTAAAATTGGCCCCGGATCACCACGGAGTCCGCAACGAATTTTAGGCCCCCACGCACTGGGGTAAAGCGGCCCCGGATCTCAGAGCCACGGGGGATCGCCATTTGATTATTGCTATCGTAAACATCGTAGGCCGTGTACATGGAGCTTACGCGCTCATCCCCTGGATCTAGGAACATTTCACCTTGATTTTGAGAGAGGGTAGCCGGAATATAAGTATTTGCAGCTACTCTAGCAATACCTACATCAAAGGTCCGAACATTGGGATCCCGGTAGTTGGAATCATAACCCTGTTGGGAGGGTTCAAGAACAGGATATTCTTGAGCGAAGGCTGGGCTAGTCAAGAGCAAACTCAGCATCCCCGCAGTTAAAGCGAATTTTTTCATGACCAACTCCTATTTAAGGTGGTAACGTCTTCCTTAATTCTAGTGTTTTTAACTGCTGTTGGCCTGCGGCTTCCTATGTAGATAGTGTCCCTCAGTCCCCTAGACAAAAAAATAGGTATGCGCTAAGCAAAATTTTTTGATCCGCTTTAAAGAAAAATGAACCAATTGCCCCAACTGGCATGAGCAATTGGTACACTCATGCTTAGGGGGAACCCGTGATCTCCTCGCCGGGCTGAAAAAGGGTTCCCTTCTTTTTTGCCTATTGCGAGCACCATGTCTGAAGATCAAGACCGAGCCGTACTTTTAGATCAACTGCGTCGTAAGCAGGGTACTTGGGTGAACTGGGGCAAAATGTGCCAGCAGTTGCAAAAAGTCATGAGCACCCAAGATATTTTTGAAGAAACGGGTTTTCAAACAATCCACCAAAATCAGATCATTGTGGCGGCCCAAGTCTACGGAAACTTAGAGCAAGCTGCTGCACCCACTCCGGTTTTAGAATATTTTGCCACCAAGGGCAGTGATAGCCTCTATGAACTGCGGGTCTTGCCCTTTGATGACCGGGTCCGGGTGGCAGAACTGCTTTGGTCTAAAAATTTGGATTCTGAGGGTGCCCACGAGGTCACCAAGGCCGTCAAAGAATTTGCCTATCTCAAAGCTGCACCCGCCGCTTTTACCGATCATCCTGGAGATGCGACGGCCTATCAGTACTGGCATACCGCCCGTCAAAAGACCGATCTCCAAGAACGATCTCGCTTGATCGCCAAGGGGTTATTTTTTGCCCATAGTTTGAGTGCCCGTCAGGCCGTTGAGAAGCTTCTAACCGACTTTACGGTAATCAAAACCCAGCGTGCCCCTTCTTGGCCCCTGTATCGCCCGGATCAAGATGAAGCCCTACCCAGGATCTTGCCCGTTACCGGGTCGTGGCCCATTACCAAAGCTCAGTTGGGCCAAGCACCCTTTTGCGAAGAAATTGCGCCTTTTAGTCTGATCCAAGGTCAAGGGCTATGGGTAGCTGTGGCGGGTTATCCGGTGATCCGTCATGCCCTAGCACCCGTAGCCATTCCGGTGACGGGCCAGGATTTAGGGTTCCCAGACCTGACGGAACAGCTATTGGTTGTAGTTGATCGCGAGGAACGTACCTGGAATCCAGAAAGCTACTTTATTGCCGAAGTCACAGAACCAAGCCCGGCGCTCCAGATCCGCTATTTTGCTGAAGACCCCGGTGGGGTGATCTTAGGCAAAGTTTTAGTAGTCCTGCGTCCCCCCCGGATCTTTGACGAGGAATATACCAAAGAACCCTGGCAGCTTGATGAGTGACAACTTTCATAAACGTAAACGCTAGGTGATCCAGCGGCCTACCACCAGCGTTAGGGTCAAGATCAGGCCACTATAAAAGTGCAGTTGGATCACCAAAGGCATTGCTTGTCCGACCTGCTCTGGCTGATCATGATAGGTACAGATCCAACAATAAACCTGCCATGCCAAGGGAAACGTTGCGAGTACGCCCAAAGATGTCCAAGGAAAGACCTGCAATAGGGTAAAAAGGGCGACGGGACTATAGACAGCTAGGACTAACCATATAAACCGTAGGGAAGCATCCCCGGTGCCCCAACGCACAATGGGCGTAAATTTTCCACAGGCCCGGTCATCTTCAATTTGAGGAAAATGATGGGCATAGAGAATACAACTAGTCAACGCTCCCACCACTAGCGAAGCCGCTAAACTGATCCCCGACCATTGCTGGCTCTGGGCATAGGTACTGACGGTAACGGCTATGGGGCCAAAACAGGTAAAAGAGATCAGTTCTCCCCAGCCTTGGTAGGCCAACCGAAAGGGCGGCCCCTGATAGGCATAGCCCAGGAAACACCCCAAGGCACTCACCGCCAAGATCGTCCCATCTCCAAGGGTCCAAGCCAAAAGGCTAAAACTGACCAGGCCCAAGCATAAAAACAAATTCCCTAGCCAGAAAATGAGTTGGGGATTACCCGTCAAGCTGACTAAAGACCAGGGTTTGTTGCGGTCTACGCCCGTCTCGCCATCAAAAACATCATTAGAAAGATTGATCCAAGCTTGGATCAGTACTAGCCCAACTAGGGCTAAAACAAAGCAGAAAAAATCGAATTTACCCGTTTCATAAAAGGCTACTGAAGTCCCCACGCATACGGGGATCACGGCTGCAGCGTAGATTGCCGGATTGAGCGCGGCTTGCCAAGGATTGTTCATGCTGTAAGGATCAAAAAAAGAATTCCGCCACCCTCCAGAGTACGCTGGTGTGCGCTCTGAAAACCAGCCGCTAAGGCAAGATTGGCTAATTCCTCTGGGGGCGGAAACCGCTCCAGACTGGGGGCTAGATAGGCATAGGGGTCTTTGTGGCCCAGCCATGCCCCCAATTGGGGGATCAAAAATTCCAGATACCAGCGTTGAAAACCATCATCCCGGCGGAGGCATAAATCCAGGATCACCGCCCGACTCCCAGGGCGGAGTACCCGTCGGAGTTCAGTCAGGCAGGTGGGAATAGCGCTCACATTGCGCAGGCCAAAACAGAGGGTCGCCCCATCTAGAACCGCAGCTTCTAAGGGCAAAGCTAAAATATCCGCTTGGAGCCAATGGATCTTTTGATCAGGATGCCGTCGGGCCACATGCAGCATTCCTTCAGCAAAATCAATACCCCAAATTACCGTGGCCGGGGTCCGCTTCGCCCAAAGTTTGGCTCCATCCCCGGTTCCACAGCACAGATCCGCTACCTGTCCCGTACTGAATTGCTCTGGGGTCGCCCAATCCACGGCTATTTGCTTCCAGGCCCGGTGTCTACCCCAGCTCATGATCCCGTTGATCCGGTCGTAGACCGGGGCGATCTGGTTAAATAAATCGCGGACTGCGGACACTAGGCCCGTTCCTGGAGTAGGGCCAGATTTTCCTTAGGAATTGCCATTAACCGAAAGGACCCACTCTCCACCGTTACCATTTGGGTTTCGGCTTCGACTAAAATCATGGGCTTATCTTCTTGACGCACAAACTGGTAGTGAAATTTAAAGCTTACGGTGCTAACTTCGCTAACCCAGAGGATCATCTGTAGGTCATCCCCATAACGCCCCGGTCGAATGTAGGTGAGATTGGCACGGGCCACGACGGTAATCACGCCGCTATCTTGCTGTTTACGCAAGTCGATCCCGGTATTGCGTAAAAATTCACAACGGCCCATCTCCATCCAACGCATATACGTCGCGTAGTAGACTAATCCGCCGCTATCGGTATCGGCGTAATAAACCCGGATCGGCAGGATATGTTGGTAGGCCATAATGCCCCTAGTAGGAAGACACGATCATCGTACCAGTGCCTGAATTGGTACAGATTTCTAAAAGTAAACTATGGCGCTGCCGACCATCCAGAATATGGGCCGAGCGCACCCCTTGGGCAATGGCGCGGATACAACACTGGAGCTTGGGAATCATGCCGCCCCCCACAACGCCCATCTCGATCAGTTGGCGGGCCCGTTGTAGATCCAAACGTTCGATCAAAGACTGGGGATCATGACGGTCTGCCAAAAGTCCGGGGGTATCGGTCAGAAGAATTAATTTTTCTGCTTCAAGGGCCGCAGCGATTTCTCCGGCGGCCGTATCGGCATTAATATTGTAGGCCTGCCCGGAATCATCAGAGGCTACGGTTGACAGCACCGGGATGTAGCCTTCATTGAGCAACGAAATCAACAATCCAGGATTAACCCGTGCAATATCCCCGACAAAACCAATATCAGGCTGGCTGGTAGTAGAAACGTAGGGCCGGGCTTGTAAAACGGAGCCATCGCGTCCACAGATGCCCACGGCCCTTCCCCCGGCTTGATTGATCAGTTCTACGACTTGTTTATTGACCCTACCCACAAGGACCATTTCTACCACATCCATCGTCTCGCGGTCCGTTACCCGGAGTCCTCCCACAAATTGGGTCGGGATGCTCAATCGTTCTAACCAATGGTTGATCTCAGGGCCGCCGCCGTGCACAACGATCAGTTTGATGCCCAGGGATGCCAAAAAGACCATATCGCGCAAAACGGTTGAGCGCAGGTCTACCTGGGTCATAGCCGCCCCACCGTATTTGATCACCATGACCTTACCGGCAAAACGTTGAATATAGGGCAGGGCCTCAACCAAAACCTGGACACGGTCTGGTAAAGAAATCGAAGTTACAGGGGTTTGTTCAGGGAATCCCACAATTTTTGCAAAGCTCCTTTTTCGCCTTCTTCCAGGGGTTTAGCATTCGTAGCCTTAGGGAGGGATTTACCCGCTGAGGCATTTTTATTGGTGGCAGAGACGTCACCAGGGGTAAATTTTCGCAGTTCCCGGAGGGCATCTGGCTGCTTGGGATCAAGTTGGAGTGCCTTTTCAAATTCTGGTTTAGCCATACCCGGAAAACCTTGGCGCAACTGGGCTAGGCCCAAATTAGCGTGATAATCGGCGTTGGTTGGATTGGCTTTGATGGCTTCTTTAAACGAAGTGATGGCTTCTCGATAATGCCCCCCGCTCAATAACTTTTTGCCCCGTTCAAAATGCACAGTTGCTCCCGAAGTCATGGGACGCGGCTCTACGGGGGCTGGGACCGTGGGTTGGGCCATGGGCTTGGTTGGCGGCTGCGCTTGGGAGGGAGGCACCGGTGATAGGGGCTGGGTTGGAGGCACTGAGGGCACAGCCCGAGGTGCAGCTATGGATGCAACGTTGTAGTTGATCCCAAGACGACCACAATTAAAAATAAAAGCTAAGTTGAATATGCTTAATTCATTTGCAACACTCATCTGTATGAGATCGGATTGATCTTTATAAATATCTTTACTGCCTTCAAATACTATCTGGTGATAAAAAGTAACTAGTTCCGAAGCTTTAAGCGCAAACATTGGGGTAGCTGTAGGATTATTCGGAAACAATTCTTTGCGCTCAAAAGACTTTAATGCCCAGCTCCGCACTACTCGGTCATAATCTCGGCGTTGGCCCTCATTACTGAGTACTTCAAAGGCAGGGTTAACTATAAAAGAAAATGCTCTTTCGGCTTCTTCCTTGCCCTCACCATCGCGGACAAAACGGTCTGGGTGTAAAAGACGGGCAATGTTTCGATAGCTTCTGCGAATTTCATTCAGTGGCGCATCTACAGGTACACCCAAGACTGCGTAATAATCCGATCCGAATTGAGCTAACCCCTGGGTGAGGAACGGATACTGGCTGGCGTCTGTAAAGCGTTCCAAAGTTGCCATTTCCTTAACATTACTTCCAGTGTACCTGCTTTGATCAATTGTTGTATTCCTTGATCAAGGGCATTTTTGACGGAGACTTCCCCACCACGCACTACCCCAACGATGGGCACCGGCAATAGATCGGTCGTCTGAATCTTGAGCTGGGTAGACCGCGTCAACCAAGTAGCTAGGGGGGTGTCCAAGATCACAGCATCCAATTGAGAGCGGGCCAATTTTTCCAAAAGTTCAGGGGCGGTAGGGGCGGTGGAAACACGAATACTCCGTGTTTTGTAAAGATTAAAGGCATTAACGAGCGCTGCACCCCCACTATTGCTAAGCACGCCAACCCGCAGACCAACCAGATCAATTAATTTTTGAAGCACTACCCCATCACGGGTCAAAATGGCCTGACTGGTCACATAGTAAGACCTAGTGGCCAAGAGTCCTTTTTCTAGATCCGCAGCTTCTTGGGCATTGAAAATCGCATCAACGCCCTTTTGGATCAAAACTCTGCGTTGCTGGGGCCATAGGACTTCCGTTACCCGGATTCGGATCTTTAATATCTGCTCTAGGGCTTGGAGGAATTCCCATTCAAAGCCTTGATACTGGCGGGTAGCCCCATCTACTCCAAAATAAGGCAGTCCTAAGGTCGGGTCTGCGCCAACCCGCAAGATCCCCCGTTTTTTGATCTGATCCCAAGTATTGTCTCGGGGCTGCGCCTGGGCAGGACCCATAAGTAAAGGGATTGTGAGTAGCCAACGCCTACGAATGATCCGTTCCTCCGTTAGAATGATCCCAGTGATCTGAGATGTGCGGTGCCGCATACGATTGTGACTGATGTGTGTGAAGGGGTAGCTGATTGCGTCGATGCCTGCCCGGTTAGTTGTATTGACCAGGGACCGGGAAAAAACACGAAGGGGACCAATTGGTTCTGGATCGACTTTGCCACCTGTATTGATTGCGGCATTTGTCTCCAGGTTTGCCCGGTTGAAGGGGCAATTCTCCCCGAAGAAAAACCCAGCCTCCAACGGGCGAGCTAGGGTAACTTGGGAAGGCTGATCTTGGGTGCGGATACCTCTTGATTGGGCGTACTGAGGGGGCTTTCACCGAGACTACTAAATAGGGGGATCAAGATGCCCAAGCCCCCGGCGGTAACGACAAGTGCAGCTAATCCAGCCCGGATCAATTGTTCTTGACGTTCTTTGCGCAGCTCTTCACGGGTTAATTTTCGCAGTACGGGTGGGGCAAAAAAGCGGTTTTTACACCCCTCACAGCGATATGGGCGTCGCCCGAATAAACCACGTAACTCATCTTGAAAAGAGGCCTTGCGTGAATAGCGCACCTGTGAACTTTTACAGTTGGGGCACGTAATTAGGGGTAACCGAGCTGGCTGCTGGGCCGGGGAAGCCATAATGTAACACCACAAATCTCTTTTGAGTATAATGCGGCCCCTAGGGGTTGTGCTTAAAAATCAGGCACGAGGGTCGCCGCCAAAAGTGCGCGTTGCAGATGTAGGCGATTTTCCGCTTGATCCCAGACTCTTGATTGCGGACCTTCCAGGACTTCGTGGGTGATCTCTTCACCCCGATGGGCGGGTAGACAATGAAGGACAATTGCTTTCGGGTCTGCCCTCTGGAGCAGGGCGCTATCTAGGGTAAAACCGCTAAAGGCTTGGCTACGGGTATTTTGTTCTTCCTCTTGACCCATGCTGGTCCAAACATCGGTGTACAAAACTTGAGCACCTAAAACCGCGGCTTTAGGGTCATGTAGCAGTTCCAAGCGGCTGGTGGGATTACAGGTGTGCGCTAGGGCGACGATCTCCGGGTCCGGCGGATAATGCTTAGGCGTACACAGGCAAACATCTAAGCCCATCAAAGCCCCTCCGATCAAAAGGGAATGGGCGACATTATTACCATCACCCAGATAAACCAAGCGTATCCCTGCTAAGGTTTGCCAATAATCTTGGATCGTCAGTAGATCGGCTAAAACCTGACAAGGGTGTTCCCGGTCGGTGAGGGCATTGATCACAGGAACCTGACTATACTGGGCAAATTCCGCTAACTCCGCTTGGGCAAAGGTGCGGATGACTAAAATGTCTAAGTAGCTGCTCAGCACACGGGCCGTATCCGCAATCGGTTCCCCCCGGCCGACTTGTACAGCATTGGGATTGAGGTCAATGGCTTGACCCCCCAATTGGTACATAGCGGTCAAAAAGCTTACCCTAGTCCGCGTAGAAGCTTTACGAAAAAAAAGCCCCAGGGTTTTGCCCCGGAGTAAGTCGGGCTGGGGGCGCCGACGCAGCTCATGGGAGCGGTGCAACAGCGCCCCAATTTGATCCCTATTTAGGTCGGCTAAGCTCAAAAGATCTTGTTGGTAGCGTCCCGTACTCACGGAGTGACCACTGCGGTTTTAGGGGCTTTAGTCGTCATTTGAGGCAACTTACCGCCATTGATTCGCCGTACTAAGAGCTTGGTTGCTTGGGCATATTGGGGGTCCTTAGCGGTGGCTAAATCTGCTGGGGTAAAGGTCTCAAGGACCTTGTCGGAAAGTTCTACCACCACATCGGGTTTGATCCCTTTTTTATGGATATTCCGCCCTAGGGGGGTACGGTATTGGGCAATGGTAACGGCAAGCCCAGAGTTGTCGGAAAGTTCATGAACCGACTGGACTAATCCTTTGCCAAAAGTTTTGGTGCCCACCAAAAAGGCTCGATTGTGGTCCTGTAAGGCCCCAGACAAAATTTCACTGGCACTAGCAGAGCCACCATTAACCAAGATCGCCACGGGTTTAGTCGTCAAGGTGTTGCCCTGAGCACGTAATTCCTCCGTGACCCCAGTCCGGTCTGCGGTGGTGACAACAATTTCTTTTTTGAGAAAAATACTGGCAATATCCGTACTGGCCGAAAGTAATCCCCCAGGATTGCTGCGCAAATCGAGCACAAAGCCATCTACTTTCTTATTAGTAAGATCTTTGATGGCAGTACGCATTTCTACACCCGCATTGGCGGTGAATTGACTCAGACGGACATAACCAATTTTCTTACCTTGCTCTTGCTTTAAAGAAGAAGTCACGGCGCGTAGCGGAATCAACGCCCGGATCAAAGTAACCTCAAAAACTTCTTTGCTCCGGCGGACTTTTAAAATGACTTGGGTGCCGACTTTCCCCCGGATCCGGGCTACGGAGTCTTCCCGGCTGACCCCTTTGGTTTTGATCCCATTAATGGACTCGATAATATCTTGGGTCTTTAAACCAGCTTTAAAGGCTGGAGTATCCGCAATGGGGGAGACCACCACCAATTCTTTCGTATCTTTGTCCACATCCACCGATAAACCTACGCCCGTTAGTTCTCCAGAGGTATCAATTTGCATACTGGCGTACTGCTTGGGGTCCATGAAGCGGGTATAGGGATCATTGAGTTCTTTGAGCATGGCCCGGATCGCTGTGTAGGCCTCTTCGGGGGTTTTATAGTCCTTGGAAAGAAACTCACGTCGTGTCTGCAGCCAGTCGTGTTGGTTATAACCCGTATCTACGTAATCCCGGTTAATCACTTGCCATACTTCGTCCACTAAGTGCTTGGGACTGTCTTCAAAAGTAGCCCAGGAGGGAGCAATGGGCTGACCCACCACAAAAACACAACCCAACAAAAATACTAATAACGAACTGGCAAATAGGCGACGCTTGTTCATGATCAGGCAAGACCCGAGTGAGGTACAGCTAATTTAGCACAGGGGTTTGAGCCTTGGCAGGATCTGGGCCACGCAACAAAAAAACAGGGACCAATCGGCCCCTGTGCAGGTCAAATACTTAGTCAAAACAGATCTAGACCGACAAGGACTTGTGGTAGCGGTCGTAGGTATCACCGAGATATACAGGATCAAGTTTGATCTCGATGGCATCTACTAAGCGCTGGAGTTGCTGGGCAACATAGCGCCAACGTTTTTTGGTGACAGGGGACAGGTCTTTGCCGAGTTGCTGGTCATACCAAGAACGGGCCAGTTTATTGACATCCACTTGAGCATCTGCAAAATCAGGGTGGCGGAGGGCCATGTGCAAAGACTTAATACCCAACCGATAAGGGGTGGGGACTTTGCCTTGTTCCGCCATGTCAATCATCTCGCCGAAGCTGAGGTAGTAGACCTTAATGTAATTCTCAACCACGCGCTTGAGCAACTTACGGATGACGTTTTTGGCCCAGGGATCGGCGGCATTAAACAGCTCCATCCCTAGATCAAAAGAAGTGGTGTAGTGACGGGCTTCATCGGTTGCGTGACCGCCCGTCATTTCTACTGCCAACGGCTCATATTCGTAATCGCTGGTGGGTTCGTAGAAATAACTTTCGGCTTGCTTGAGGGTGACGTTAGCGACGTAACGATAAAGCAACCACAATCCACCCAAACCTGCTCCCTGAACTACGTTGGGAGGCAAGATACGGATGGCATCGCCGATCAAGAAGTTAAGCATCTTGAGTCCAGCACTTTTTTTGTTAATGCTTTGGTCATCTTTACCTAAGCTGTAGCCACCTTCATTACTGAAAAAACCGACCGTATCACCATAAAAAGGATCAGGGGTCTTAGACTCACGGCAAATCATGCTGTGAACGGTGCGGAAAGCCCAAGTATGGTCATACTCTTCACCGGTTTCTTGATAGAGCACCATGAAGTCGTCAGAGTAGGGGGTAAAGACTTTTTCGGCGACCAACATGTTGGAGGCCAAGGTCTGCATCTCTGCTCCAGAAATATGCTGGTAAATATTGCCGTAGGCCATGGCGGAAAGAATAGCGTGTTGACGCTTACTCAGCGAGGTTAGGTACGAGCACTCCAACAAAGGTAAGGGCATCATCTCGGGATGTAAGAACATCCGCTCTCCCACGATCCCCTGCTTTTTCATACCAATAGCCAAGAACTTTAATTCACACGGCTCGACGTGAGCGCGTTCGAAAAGTTGATTTTGAATCTTTGTAAAACGATCACTGATGGCAACAGTCATTGCGCGCTCCCACTCTTATGCATATGCTTTACATTAGTATATATACTTAAGAATGTCAACTCAGAAAAATCATTTCTAACCATACAAGAATGTAGCTGAAATTACAATAGTTCCAAGGCCCCAAGAGTTAGGGGCTAACTGCTCAGATCCAAAATTTACAGGCTACGTGGGTTCGAGGACTTTGACTACGATAGGGCCAAGCACTTTACACTGGCAGGCAAGACGCGCTTTGGGGTTACCATCTGCCAGGATCGAAAGGAGAACTTCCTCTTCATTGGTATGGGGAGAGAGGTTTTCAATGCCTTGGGTAACTTCGATTAAACACGTAGCACAGGATCCAGCCCGACAGCCAAAAAAGATTGGTGTGTCAAAGTCATCGCAAATATCGGTGAACTTGCGGCCTGATGCGGTGGTAATAGTCAGCTTGGTATCTTCAAACAAAATTTCGACGCTTGCCATGAGGTTCCTTTGAGCCGTTGCCTGTTTATCCCAATCCCTTGTACCACAGGTTAGGGTAAATTCAGTAACTTAGCCGCCCTAGATCCTTAGACCCGAAACGCGACCCGTA
Organism: Gloeobacteraceae cyanobacterium SOY_34_metabat_371; assembly: GCA_031398925.1. GTDB lineage: Bacteria > Cyanobacteriota > Cyanobacteriia > Gloeobacterales > Anthocerotibacteraceae > JANNOF01. The sequence continues at coordinate 11,821 of JANNOF010000306.1, forward strand.
ACAAAGGCGGTACGACAAAAGTTGACTTGATCGCCAAGACGATTAGGGCCATGTCTAGGCTAGGGATCCGGCGCTAATCTTTCCTAATATGCCCACTAGGGCAAAAAACTAGCAATTTTAAAACCAGAAGGCAAAGATCGCTGCCCCAAAGGCCCCTGCTTGCCAGAGGCCGTAGCCAAAGGGTACGCTAACCTCAAACCTTGCTAAGTGCGCGTAAAGGAAAAAACCATGCTTGCAATCTTTGGTTTTTTAAAAAAGCAACCCCCCAGTCTGTCTCAAGCCCAAGTAGAAGCAATGATTGAGGTAGCCGTCGCACGTGTACTGGCAAGTGTTCCCCCTGCTGTCGATATTCAGCCTCAATTGGTACAAATCAGTCAATTAGAAGCTCAATGTGTCAGACTCCAATCCGAAGTCGATACCCTAAGATCACAACAGGATCAACTCAGTGATGAAGTTCAGTTGCAAATGGTACAAGTCCCCGATAGTCTTAACTCCCTGGGCTATCAGGTTAATGACCTGACACTCCGGCTTAATGAACTCCAGCAGGATCGGGATCCCTACGGCAATCTTGAAACCTATCTTCATCCCATGCGCGAGCTAACTGCTCGCATGGAGGGAGAATTCTATCTTTTAAAAGAACAGATTAACGAACAATTATTGGGCCTACGAGAAGAGATCCCCGAACAGCAACAGATCAGCGCGCTGATTGAGCAATTGGTGCAGCTCCAAGTAGAAATGGGTAAGTGGCAGCGCACCTTTGCTCAGGAATTAGAAGCCCTCAAGCAAATGCCCAAGGCCCCTACAATACCCGTAGTTCCGGCCCCTTCCCTGGGCAACTTTATGGACCACTATAACGCTGCCAAGATCCTATTGATCAGTGGTGATAGTACCCAAGCCCTACAAAATTTTAATCAGGCCCTGCGCATTGATCCCCAGAGTGCGGATGCTTGGTACTATCAAGCATCGGCTCAAGCCCAGTCCGGTCAAATAGAAGCCGCGCTCCAAAGTCTAGAACAGGCTATTACGCTTGATCCAAGCAAGCAAGTACTCGCAGCGTCAGGGCCAGATTTTCCCACCTTGCAGTCCAATGATCGCTTTTGTCTTTTATTGGGTATTGTTGGCCCGAGCGTAGAAGATGAAGTGATCCCCTTACCTCAAGTGGATTTAGCGGATCTGCTTGGTGATTTTTAGCGAGGAGCAAGGAAACCCTTAAGGGGTGTATTAGACGGCTTAAGCTTCAGGGGACACTACTTGAAAAGCTATGAATGGTAGGCTAGAAGGATCATTCTCGCGTCCTACCATGAGTCAGATCCTTTCTGTACAAGGGTTAACGAAACAATTTGGCGGCTTGACCGCCGTTAAGGAAGTGACGTTTGGCCTGGATCAAGGAGAAATTCTAAGCGTGATCGGTCCCAATGGGGCTGGGAAAACGACTCTTTTCAATATGCTCACAGGGATCTATATCCCCACTTCGGGCATGGTTAAACTTGCTCAATCGGTACTAACCGGTCTCAAGCCCAATCAAGTTTGTGCCGCCGGGTTAGCGCGGACTTTTCAAAATATCCGTGTCTTTGCCAACATGACCGTCCTCGAAAACGTCATGATCGGACAGCACGTGAGGACAAAAGCGGGTTTTTGGGGATCTGTCCTGAGAACTAAAGCCACCCTTTTAGAAGAAGGGGAAATCCGCATCCTCGCCCAAACAGAATTAAACTTTGTAGGTCTTGGTCCTAAAGCCAATCTCCGGGCAGGGAGTCTATCCTACGGTGATCAACGGCGCTTAGAGATTGCACGGGCCTTGGCGACGAAACCGCAAGTAGTCCTTTTAGATGAACCCGCCGCTGGTATGAATCCCCAGGAAAAACAAGAACTCACGAGTCTCATCACGCGGATTCGGGCGCGCGGCTTTACGGTGATTTTGATCGAACACGATATGAAGCTGGTTATGAATATCTCCGACCGGATCGTCGTCATGAACTTTGGTCAAAAAATCTGTGATGGATCGCCCGAGCAAGTCCGCCAAGACCCCCAGGTAATCCGGGCTTATCTCGGTGGTGAAGAGTGAGATCCCATCGTGTGGCCTACCGCACCGTCTTCACGCACCTCAAAATGACCCATACACCCCTGTTCGGCGATGGCATCTTGATGGGGGTGAAACATATACATTCCTGGATAGGGGTAGGAAAACTCTAAAATATGCCGCTCCGCCGTCCCCATGGTGATCACATCGGTTTCCTCCGTAGGGTTACGTCCCATGCCCGTGCGGATCACCCCAAACATGGTGGCGTGGAGATGAAATGTTACCACTGGGTCCCACTCGATCATATTGAGTAAATAAAGCCGGATCTTTTGCTTGAGCGCAATGGGGATCGGGTGATTAAGGTAGTAGTTGGGTAGGCCGTTAAAGGCATAAAACTCATTTTTGCCGTCATCATTGGTGTCATAGCCCCCCATCACTAAGATCATCTCATCCGCCGGATCCCGTCCACCGGGGGGATCAATAATAAACATGCCATAGAGTCCTTTGCCCACATGACGGGTCACTGGGGCCACATGACAATGGTAGAGATGCAATCCGTAGGGTTCAGCCGTAAATTCATACACCGTGGCGGTGCCATTGCGTACCGGACGGACTCCATCCATGGCCGCGGGGTGAAAGCCATGAAAATGCATAGAGTGGGCATGCCCACCTTTATTAAAAAAGATCACCCTAACCCGGTCCCCCGCTGTGGCCCGGAGCGTCGGGCCTGGGATCCGACCGTTATAGTTCCAGGTATTAAAAGTTACGACACTATTGAGGGCAATTTGGCCCACTTGGGCTTCGATGCGAAATTCACGGAACCGCTGTCCGTTTTCTTCTTTGATCGTGCCGTAATCAAAGTCCCGCAGTAAATGCAAAGGAGTGTTACTTACAGTCCCGATGGCGGGTAAGGGCGGGATCTTCGGCACCGGACGACTTACGATCATTCCTGCTGCGCCAATGCCCCCAACGCCTAAGGTTGCTGCGCCGCCAATGATCCAGTCCCTACGCCCAATTTTGATCCCCATACTGTCAGCTTACTAGATCTGTTACGAAATATTGCCTTAGCCCCAGGAAGCAAAGCGGTTTGGGGTACAGTGGGGCTGACGTTTGGTCTTTAGTTATGCCTGTAACACCCAATGTTTTTCCTTGGCTGGTGTACCTCACCACCCTAATTTTCCCCTTGATTGCGTTAGCGGTACTATTTATCGTGATCGAGCGAGACACGATCTAATTTAAGCCCTAGATCTTGGCTTCGCGCCCCCTAAACCCCATTTCATGGGGGTATAAGCGTTTGGGACCCCCCCCCAACGTGGGGGATGGGGACCTTCCGAGCTAAAAAGATAGGCGGCGTAAAGCCCAATCTTGGCCCCAATCCCAAAGGGTTGGTTCTTGATCCCTTAACTTCAAAGTTAGACTGATCCCCATAGGGGTCAGTCGAAAGCGGTCTGTGATTCCTTGGCCGTCCACTTCACGGCGCAGCACACCAACCCGGATTAACCAAACGAGATCATCTTCAGCGGCAAGTTCGCCCAGTTTTTTTTGGGTTAACGCTGATTGGACCCCCTGTTCACCTACAAAATCAGTTAAGGGAATACTTCCTTTGCCCATGCGCCCAAAAGCCTGTGGGCTTAGGTTGGAACAACGCATGGCCCGGAGTGCCCGTTCCTCGGACAGGATTATTGCGCGCATTCTTGCAACATTTGTTAACATTATGTAATGATACTACTAGCTGCGCTCACTATGCTTGTTCTAAGTTGGTGGTTTCTCCACTTACTCGAACTCGGCGTACAGAAACAAGATGGCGCTCATTTATTGGCTGCGAGCCTAGTTGCAATTGCCGGTTTAACGATTTTTTTAGTAGTAGGTCTACTTCATGAGGTTTTTTCGGCACTCCATAATTAATTAAAAATATAGGATCTAGAACAAAATTCTAGATCCGACGGGCTGTATTTAATACCTAGGCTTGAGGCAGTTCTTGTTTTTCAAGGTTGTCTAAATAGGCAATCAAAGCAGCCCAGCCCAAGGCTTGAACGGCGGCATTAACCCGTTGAAAATTGATTGCTGGGGCTAACAACACAGCAAACGGCCCAACTCTCGAAAGGGTTAATTCAGATACGGCGGCAACGCCTAATTCGGCAGCGTAGTAGGCTTTTAAAAAGGTATTGATCTGACTTAGCGTAGGGTGCGGCATGATTGACTCCTAAGGTAAGATTCCCCAAAACTTAAGCAGTCCTTGTTTGCTGGTAAATTCGATCAGCAGCATGGCCACAAAACCGATCATGGCAAGACGGCCATTCCATAGTTCAGCAAAGGGTACAAAACCGACTTTTGGCTCGTTGTCAGACATCATGGTTTTTATTCCCAATGTAACTACTTTCTCAATATAGCTTAATATTTTTTAATCGCGAGTCTTTTGCAAAAACTGGCTTAGGGCTGAGAGTTTATCCCAGGCAGCCCCACTACGGAGGCAGGTACGGGCGAGATCAACCCCTTCTTGCCAATTGTGGACGCGCTCCCCGACTTGGAGGGCGGCACTGGCATTAAGGGCAACAACTTCCTGTTGGGCTAGGGTACCTCGGCCTTGGAGCACGTCTTTGAGAATCTGAGCATTGGCGCAAACCGTAGATCCCTGTAAGGCCACAGTCGGGGCTGGGGTTAAGCCCAAAGTCTGGGGGTAGAGGGTCTCTTCGCTAATATTTCCTTGCTCTAAGCGGATCACCGTCGTAGGAGCAGCGAGACCCGCTTCATCTAAGCCCTCTTGCCCATGGAGGACTAAAGCCCGTTGGCAACCAGTATGGTGGAGCACTTCAGCTAAGGGGCGGGTCCAAAGAGCGGGATATACCCCTAACACTTGTCCGGTGGGGGCTAGGGGATTCACCAAAGGCCCCAGTAAATTAAATACAGTCCGCATCCCTAGAGCTTTACGCACGGGAGATACATGGCGCAGGGCCGGGTGCCAACCGGGGGCAAATAAAAAGGTTACGCCTACTACTGAGACGGCTTCACGGATCCTGAGGTGCGGTGCAGTCAGATCAATTCCCAAATACTCTAGAACATCGGCGGATCCCACGGTTCCAGAGGCGGAGCGATTGCCATGTTTAGCTACGGGCACCCCACAGGCACTAGTGACAAAAGCCACGGCGGTGGAGATATTAAACGATCCGGTGCCACTGCCCCCGGTGCCACAGGTATCTACCAAGGGCGTAATGGGTACCGGATCGCGGCTGGCGGCCATCAGTGCTAGGGCAAAACCCGTTAGCGCCTCCGTGCCTACGCCTTGGATCTGGAGGGCGACGAGGATTCCGGCGGTAACGGCTTCGGGAACCGTGCCCTCCAGCCAAAGCTGCATTAAGGCTTGGGCCTGATCACAGGTCAAAGGCTGGTGATCCAAAAGTTGTTTGAGGAGTGCGGTGGGGTGCATGGATCGATTTTACCTGTCAGAGGTTCAGGATTTTCCTAGGGCAAATTTTCTCTAAAGCCGTTAGACTATAAAAAATTAACCCTTTGGCCCATGAACCGTTACTTTTTCCTAGGCGCTTTGGTATTGGCGTTTCCTGTTCAGGCTCAAACCCTGTCCCCACTAGACCCGCAACTGCAACAGGCTATTCAAGCTTTTGATCAGGCGGCTTCGCAGAAAGACCTGAAGGTATTGATGAATTTTTATAGCCCAGAGTTTAAAAATAATGATGGTTTGACCAAAGCTGAGGTTCAAAGCGCCCTGGAACAACTCTGGATTAACTTGAATGATCCCCAGTACCGCACCGAAGTACTTAGTGTTGGATCAGAGGGTCAGATCACCACGCGGACTCAAGTAACCGGACGCTGGCAGCAGGGCCGCTTTAACTTTGATCTAGTCAGTACCCTTGAAGCCCAAAGTCAATGGCAACAAGGCCCTCAAGGGTGGACCTTGGTAGCTCAGACCACTACGGCTGAACGCACGGAGATCCTCCGGGGCCAAGACCCGCCCAAAGCCGACTTGATGATCCCGGCCCAGGTGGCTGTGGGTAAACCCTACCAATTAGAGGCCATTTTAAAAAAGCCCCTTGATGAACATATTGTCCTCGGTGGGATTGCTCAATCGGTAGCAGGGGCAAGTTCCCCGGAAGCCCCACTTTTGGATGGACTTATGGCTGGGGGATTGTTTAAAAAAGGCAATGCACCGGAGGTCAAAGCAGATCAAATGATCAGCCTGGGCTTTGTCCGCAATGAAGGGATGTATTTTGTTTCGCAACGGATCCACGTCGATTGACGGCCATTGTTTTGGTTGCGCCCGCTGGCCCTCTTAATGTAGGGGGCATTGCTCGGGTCATGAAAAATTTTGGCCTGACGGATCTGCGCTTGGTCACCCCCCAATGTGACCCCCTCGATCCAGAGGCGGTGCGTATGGCGGTTCATGCCCCAGAGCTTTTGGCCCAAGCGGGGGTCTACAGCACCTTGGCCCTGGCGTTGGCAGACCGTCTTTATGCGGTGGGTACTACGGCCCGCACGAGGGCACTCCAGGAAGTGACGGATCCTGCTGTGGGAATCCAGGCCTTGATCCAAAGTGAGCGGGGAGCATTGGTTTTTGGCCCTGAGGACCGGGGGTTGAGCAATGAGGAACTCGGTCAATGTCACGGATGGATCACCCTACCTACGGACCCAGGCTACAGCTCCCTTAATCTGGCCCAAGCGGTAGGGATCTGCTGTTTTTTGCGGTATCAAGCCCTTGATCTGACCCCACCTGCTGAGGGGCTGATCCCAGCTAGTGGCGGGGAGTTAACGGGCTTTTATACCCACTGGGAAGAAACCCTTTTGGATATTGGTTATCTTTTGCCCCACACCAGTGAGCGCCGCATGGCTAAGTTCCGGCGGATCTTCAGTCGCGCCCAATTGACTACCGAAGAAGTGGCGCTTTTGCGGGGGGTACTGCGGCAGATCCGGTGGGCAGAACAGCATCAAACGGTCAAAGAGAAAGGAGAGGATTAGGCTGTCCCAATGGGTAGATCCGTCCGATTACCCCATTCGTTCCAGGAGCCATCGTAGAGCCGCAGTTTGCTGTAGCCCAAACGATCTAAGGCGAATAAAACCGTACTAGCGGCTACGCCTCCATTGCAATAGGCCACCACCGTATCTTCGGGTGTGATCCCTAATTGGGCAAATTGATCATGCCATTGTTCAAGGGTTTTAAAATGCGTCCCGATTAAAAGATCCGGGCGGGGTAGATTTATGGCGGTGGGAATATGGCCTTTGCGCTGACTACGGGAGCGTTCACCCCGGTAGTGGGCACTAGGCCGCGCATCAATAATCTTAACTTGACCCAGCAGATCCACCAGTTCTGCGGTTTCAATACGCCATTCAGGACGGATCTGGGGCACAAAATCCTGGGCTGGATAGTTAGGAACCTCAGTAGTGACGGGATACCCAGCCTCCTGCCACGCCGGAAAGCCGCCATCCAAGACAGCGACCGCATCATGGCCGTAATACTTCAAGGCCCACCAGAGGCGGGTGGCAAATTGCATCGGCCCTTGGTCGTAGATCACAACTTTTGTTGAAGGGCCAATGCCTAAACGGCCCATGACCTGGGCAAAGGCGGCGGGGGTGGCGATTTGAGCCTTGATGGTTTGTAACGGATCGACAATATCCGTCGTCCAGTCGATAAATACAGCCCCCGGAATATGACCTGCTGCATAGGCCGCCTGGGAGCCCTGGTAGATGCCCTGTTCAAAACCAGCCCCTAGGTCTTGATGGGTGACAGTCCCACGAATATCAAGTACCCGTACCTGGGGATCAGCAAGTTGGGCTAGCAGTGCTTGGGGAGAGCGGATCATCAGCGGGCCTAAAGCATACATCCTAATTTTAGAGACAGTAGGGCGCTAAAGATCGTGCCGTGTCGATCTGGATTCAATCGTCCATTCGGGGATCTCCTCTAGCTCATCTTCTGTAAGGCTGTACTGCTCACACACCAAACTCAAGCGATTACCCGAAGCGGTCACTGCTTTGACTGAGTGGGTCAAGTCACCTTGAAAATGAATCAATAAATTAGTCTGGGGTCGGATCTGACCCACCACATATTTTTGAGACTTGAGGACTAATTCTCCTCCGACCAAGTCTTTGGGGACTTCAATATAAAGTACGCTGACCCAAGCCGGGGGAGCAATGGTTTTGCAGTAGGAACGTAGACTACGGTCTATGTGGGGATCAACCCGTGATCCGGTTTTAAGTACTAGGGGATTGAGATAAAAGGCATTACATTCTGGTTCAAGTGCTGTGTGCAAATAGGGCTTAAAAAAGGGAAAGCGGCGCTCCACCTCTAGTTGTCCTGAGCGGCGAAAGACTACGGAGAAGCCACGGGTATTTACAAAGTCGCGGTTGAGATTGTTAATATTTAAATAACGACAGGCCATGATCTGCCCTCTGAGGGTACTGAGATAGGCGGGATCAAAAGCGGGATTCTGTTGGCGGTAGTAATCCATGATGGGCTGCACACTTTTTCCATCATGCCTTAGCAGGGTTCAAGATCCAAAAATATTGTTTATAAAGACTCTAGGGTTAAGCAAGGAATAAGGATCGTGAAATTGGTAATGTTTTCGGCACTTTGAACTTTTATTGTTCCCCTAAGTAAGCTAACCAGTTCTTGGACTAGAGATAAACCCAGCCCTGTACCCGGTTGTTGCCACAAATCTAAAACTGGAATCCGATAAAATTTATCAAAAACACTAGGGATCTCAGTCTCAGGAATTTCTACCCCACTATTCGTTACTAAAATTTGGACGAATTTATCATCTAATTTCCCAAAATAAAGGTTGATCCACTCCCCTTCAGGAGTATATTTACAGGCATTATTAAGGAGTTCAGTAATTATACGTTCTAGGGCGCCACGGTCCGTAATAAGCGTTGGTAGATGGGGATCAATTTTAAATTCTAAACTTTGCTTTTTTTCTAGAATACGCTCCTCAAAAGAATCCACTAAGTCTGCGATCCATGGTTCTAAAACAATTTCTTCTGGATAAAACATCCGAGACCCGGACTCTAATTTCTGGACTTCTAAAAGATCGTTAATCAGTTCAATTTCTCGACTACATTCCTGGTCGAGTATTTTGACATAGGATGATTGTTTACTTGTAAGGGACTGTTTTTTAAGCATATGGATCGCCATACGAATATTTGAGATGGGAGTACGCAACTCATGGGAAACGGTACTTAGAAAAACGTCTTTGAGCTGATTGATCTTTAAGCGTTCCGTGTTTTGGAATTCCATATTTTCACGAACTAGCCGTTCTTCAAGGGCTTTTCGGCGTAATATTTCTTCTTTTTTAAGGGTTCCAATATCACTAAAAGTACAAATCACCTGCTGAACTTTATTGTCCTTATCTAGGTGTGGATCAGCATTTACAGAAAGCCAGATAAAGTCTTGTTCTAGAGGATGATAAACACCCATAATAACATTGTGAACTGCCTTCCCCGTGGCAATAACCTGAGGAACCGGATGTTCTGAAGCAGCAAAGGGAGATCCGTCCTCATGCAGCACGATCCAATCGGGGTCAAAAGAGGTTTTTCCTAAAAGTTGATCTTCAGTTAACCCTAAAAGTCTGGTAGCAGCGGGGTTACTCACGAGAATTTCTGCTTGGGGTCCTTGGATCATGACCCCAATGGTGAGATTTTGGATTAAGGAGTAAAAATAGTCTTCGTTGTTAGCAGGCTTGTTGTTAGGAGGCTTAATTTTTATTTGATCTAGAGGCTGATCAAGCCCTAGGCTCCGCAGCATAGACCCTAAATCAGTAAGCTTATTTCGATCTAAACAATCCGTTGCTCCAGCTTTAATCCCCTGGATAGCGGTTCGCACTTCCAGATCAGGAATTAAAAGAATCACAGGGATCTGTGGATACTGCTCTTGAAGGGAAGCAAGCACTGACTCCCAGGGCGTAATAGCAATAAGAATCAATCCAAAAGTCTGTTGATTGAGTTGATCAACTAAATCCGTATAGATGTGCGTTCCTGATGCTAGGTAACCTTCGCCCCTAAGGGTATGTAGAATTACTGCCAGTTCGTTTTCAGCAGCAAATACTAGAATATTTGAACAGGGCATCATGGAGGCAGAGCGTGACATATCATCCAGTTTAAGATAAAAAAAGATAAGCTGTCTTTTCGATCAGAGAGTTCAGTGGAACGCCTAAAAGATTATGGTAAACTGATACTTCCGAATCATACTTGGGTATGCAAACCCTATCTGGTCCTTTAGAGCAGCAGGTACTATTCAAGGGATCCCCTGAGGGCTTGCGCCTCCTACTACCTCCAGAACTGGGTTGGGAGGAGATCATGCAGCAGATCCAGCAACGCTTAGATGCTGGAGAGCGTTTATGGCAAGGCGGTTTTACGGTTCTTTTAGAGTGCCAAGACCGTCTCGTTGATGCACCGCAACTCGAACAAATTGCGCAACTTTTGACCACGCAGCAGCTCACCCTTACCAAAGTGCGGACGGAGCGCAGGCAAACCGCCGTAGCCGCCGCCGTTGTCGGCCTTAATATTGACCAAAGCCCGGTACGGGATCAAAGCCCGGTACGGGAGCAGAGTTTGACTACTTGGGAAGAGCCTTTATACCTTCAACAGACGGTCCGCTCTGGGGTCAAGATCGTCCATCCAGGGACTATCGTAGTCATGGGAGATGTGAATCCAGGGGGTGAGGTGTATGCCCAAGGGGATATTTTGGTCTGGGGTAAACTTCGGGGCTTAGCCCATGCGGGTTCGGCTGGAAATAATCAGGCTTTGATCTGTGCTTTATATCTAGCGCCGACCCAGCTTAGGATCGCTGAGCTTTTAGCCCGTCCTCCCGAAGGAGCACCCCCAGACCAACCGGAAGTTGCCTATATTCAAAATCAAGTTATTGAAATTGCCTTGGCGACGGAATTCCGCGCCGTTAATCATGGAAGGAGGAGCTAGTGGGTAAAGTTATTGTGATCACCTCAGGCAAGGGGGGGGTAGGAAAAACCACTACTACGGCTAATGTGGGCATGGCCTTAGCTTCCTTGGGCAAAAGTGTTGCCCTGGTGGATGCTGATTTTGGGTTACGCAATCTAGATTTATTATTAGGACTTGAAAATCGCATTGTGTACACGATCTTAGATGTACTGAGCGGAGACTGTACCCTTGAAAAAGCCCTTGTCCGCGATAAACGTCAGTCTCAATTAGCCCTGCTTCCGGCGGCGCAAACCCGTGATAAAAACTCGATTACCCCGGATCAAACCCGCACGATTACGGCCCAACTAGCGGAGTCTTTTGACTTTGTTTTGGTTGATTGTCCCGCCGGGATCGAACAGGGATTTAAAAATGCCATTGCTGGTGCTGAACGCGCTGTGATCGTTACGACACCCGAAGTTTCGGCGGTGCGCGATGCGGACCGGGTGATCGGTCTTTTGGAGGCTTCGGGGATCCGCGATTGTGCGCTAATTGTCAATAGGCTCCGTCCGAAAATGGTCAAGGCCAACGATATGATGTCCGTTGAGGATGTGTTGGAGATCCTGGCGATCAAACTTCTGGGTGTGGTTCCAGAGGATGAAAAAGTGATCGTTACCACCAACCGAGGGGAACCCATTGTTTTATCCGAGACCCCGCCCCCGGCGGGACAGGCTTTTTTAAATATTGCCCGGCGTATTCAAGGGGAAGAAATCCCGTTACTCAACCTTGAACCCCCAGCCCCAGGGGTTTTAGAGCGGCTGATCAACTTATTTCGGAGGTCTAATTAATTTTTATGATCATGGAACTCCTAGATAAATGGTTTAACCGTGAGGGCAAGGCAGACAGCCGTACTCAGGCGAAAAATCGTCTTAAGATGGTACTGGCCTACGATCGTACCGATTTACCCCCGCAAATGATGGCCCGCATGCGCCTAGAACTCCTAGAAGTAGTAGGCCGTTATTTTGAGCTAGATGCCGAATCCCTAGAACTTTTGTTGGATCGCGAAGGTACTTCGACGGCCCTCATTGCCAATGTCCCGATCCGCCGCGTTAAACAGGAAGATGAATCGTGAGTGAGTTACGTACTGGTTTAGATCTTGTGCATGTCCCCCGGATCATCCAAATGGCAGAGCGCTATGGAGACCGTTTTTACGAAATGATTTTTACCCCCCACGAACGGGCCTATTGCTTAGAAAAACCAGCCATGATCCACAAACGTATGGCGGGGCGTTGGGCCGCTAAAGAAGCCGTTGTCAAAGCCCTGGGTACGGGCTGGCATAAAGTTGGCTACAAAGATGCTGAGATCATTGGAGAAACTGCGTGGATCGCCTCGCTCGCCGCGAGCGGGCTCGATGCCATCGAGGCGTTTCATTCGGAGCAGGACGCGGTGGCGACCAAGCGGTATCTGGCGCTGGCCATCGGGCTCGGCATCCAGGTCAGCGGCGGCTCGGACTTCCACGGCGATCCGCAGCATGGACCGGCGGCGCCTGGCGCGGTCTCGCTTCCTCCCGAGCAATTCGACCGGTTGAAGTCTCGCTGGCAGTCCGGCCAGAATTAAGCCCGTGGCTCAAGCCCTGCTCACCGCCGTCGGCATCGGTCTCCTTGGCATCGTCGTGACGGC
>JANNOF010000327.1:0-3366 GCA_031398925.1 Gloeobacteraceae cyanobacterium SOY_34_metabat_371
CCTTCTTCTAAGGCCACCAAGGAACTATGGGGCATCCCCCCCTTATGTTCCACCACGTGTTTTTTAAGATAATGAGCTTGATAAAGGGCATTTTGAGCATAGTGCTCGATAAAATCATCTTCGGCATAATTCAGCATATACAAAAGCGTCACTGCATATTTTTTTAAGGGTTCAAATAGTAATCGACTGCCTACATAGTCTTTCCGCCCCTGCACCAATGCATAGCTATAGTACGCTATGCCAAGCTTTGCCGTAAGCTTAGCTAAAATGTCACTTGATTGAGAATTTAATGTATTTTGCTGCATAAATATACAGGTTTGAACGAGCTTAATTTCTTGCGTTAAAATTCGGGCTACTTTTAAAAAAGCCCGATTAAGACTCGTTGTAGTGGTGAGCAAAGACAGGTCAGGGACAATGAAATTAGTCTGTTTGAGGGATAAAGCAGAGAGGGGAGTCTGGGCTTGCTTGGACATCGTGCATTGTGCTTGCTAATTCCATACTATCGAATTTTAGCGGAGCTATGGAAGAATCCAACCTCTTCTCAAGCAAAGTTCACATGACTAATCCACCATCTACCCCAATTACCTGTCCGGTCATAAAGGCCGCCGCCGGATCAGCGGCCAGAAAGCGAACGACTCCAGCAACTTCTTCAGGTTGCCCTAAACGACCCAGAGGAACCATTGCTAAAATAGGCTCAATTTTGAGGTCTTGGGTCATTTCCGTGGCAATAAATCCAGGGGCGACGGCGTTGACCGTGATCCCTCTAGGGGCGAGTTCGCGCGCCAAAGATTTTGTTAAACCAATCACACCCGCTTTACTGGCGCTGTAATTACTCTGGCCTGCATTGCCCATCACCCCACTGGTGGATGTGATATTAATGATCCGGCCACTCCGTTGTTTGAGCATGATCTTGGCGGCTTGGCGACAGCACCAAAACACGCCCCCCAGATTTAAATCAATTACCGCTTGCCAATCGCTATCTTTCATGCGGATCATCAAGCCATCGCGGGTGATCCCCGCATTGTTTACCACAATATCTATCCGGCCCCAGGTTTGCATCACGGTGCTAAATAAACCCTCAACTTGAGCTGAATCCGCTACATCCGCCTGGAGCGCTAGGGCTTTACCGGGGGTTTCCGTCTCGATCTGGGCGACCACCGCTTCGGCTGCTGCTGCCGACTGGGCATAGTTGATCACCACACTGGCTCCCTGATGGGCTAATGCTAGGGCAATAGCCTTACCAATGCCCCGCGAACTGCCCGTCACGAGGGCGATTTTTCCTGTAAGTAACATATTTCTCTGTGATCTCTCTTCTCTAGCTTAGGGGAGGAAAGTACCTGAACATAGGGGGTTGCTGTTCATAGCTCGGTTTAAGATCCGCCCTTAGGGAACAATTTTGGCTTTTTGGGGGATTCGCATCCCGGCGATCACCCCTGGGCGCTGACCAATGCGGTCTACCCAAGCTTGGAGATTGGTGAACCGGGTAGGCAGATCCGGGTGCTGGGCCCCAAGAAACTGGAAGCCCCCCACTACCCAGGGGAAGTTGGCAATGTCGGCAATCGAGTAGTCGTCCGTTAAATATTCCCGTCCTGCTAACTGGTGATCCAAAACCCCCAACAGGCGAATACTCTCCTCTAAATAACGATTGATCGCATAGGGTAAGGGCTCTGGTGCAGACCGGGCGAAATGTCCCCACTGACCGATCATGGGCCCTAGCCCCCCCACTTGCCAAAAGACCCAACTGAGGACCTGGGCTCTTTGGGGCAGCGCTGAAGGGAAAAATTGGCCAGTTTTTTCGCCTAGGTAAACCAAAATTGCCCCAGATTCAAAAATACTTAGCCCCCCGTCTTGGTCGTGATCGACTAGGGCGGGAATTTTGCCATTGGGATTAATCTTGAGAAATTCGGGGGTTTTCTGGGCGCCTTTACTAATATCTATAGGGTGCACCGTATAGGGCAAACCGACTTCCTCAAGCATGATCGAAGCTTTTTGACCGTTTGGTGTACCCCAAGTGTAAAGATCGATCATCGCTGCCCCTAGAGATGCCTGCTTTTATTGTGACATAGGGATTCTTGGGGGAATCCAACTTTACAGCTTCCGGTCAGGGTATCAGTATTACAGCGCTAATTTTTGGGGTTGCGCGCGCAGTCCTTCTAAAACATAGTGAATAACCTGATCTAAAGTCATGGACTGACCGATTTCCCAACTTGTCGCACACAGGCTTTCAGGACAGGGGAGTGGGGTTCCCCGGAGTACCTGCGCTGCCCCCAATAGAAAAGATTTCGGTTGATGCCAGCCCTGCTGACCATAAAGTTCAGCTAAATTTTCTAGGCTCAACATAATTCCCTGTAAATCTCTGGAATGGGCTGAGATGCGTAACCCTTCTTCAAAAAGGGACCGGGCCGTCTCAAAATCCGCAGGAAGCTTTTGATAGGCAAGGCTATATCCGATCAATGCCTGAATATTTTGCCAATCGGCATCTAAACGATCCAGCCCGACAGCGTTATTTAGATTGTGGATCATCCACCCAGACCGCTCGATCAAATGGGTGTAGTAGCGGGCATGGCGTTGACGTAGCCTCGCTATTTCCGAGAGGGGAGATTGATATAATTTTTCGAGCGCATACTCATGCATGATCTCAAGCATGTGATAACGCGTTTCTCCCTCAAGATGTTCGGTTTGGTGCAATAGGGATTTATCCGATAAAGAAGACACCAAATCTAAAATAGATAGGGGTTGCTGTTCTCCGATCACGGCGTGGACAGCTTCTAAGGTAAACCCGCCCTGAAAAACCGCTAACTGTACCCAAAAATTCTGTTCTGCCGGATCGAGCAGTTGATAGCTCCAGTCAATGGCGCTCCGTAGGGTTTGATGACGCATCGGGGCATCACGGGGACCATCGGTTAAAACCAGGAGCGCGCGATCAAGACGTTGCAGCAAAACCGCTGGCGAAAGGATCTTAATCCGGGCCGCCGCCAGCTCTAAGGCAAGGGGAATACCATCTAAACGCACACAAATTTGAGCGATCTGCCGGAGTTGCTCCGCATCGGGTTCAAAATTAAGGCGCACTTCCTGGGCACGGCGGATAAATAAGTCTATGGCTGGAAATTGCTGTGCCCCTGTACTGAAATCGATCTCATGGAGTTGGTCGAGATCCGGTATTCTAAGGCCAGCGAGGGCAAATTCATATTCCCCAGATACCTTGAGGGGGCTTTGGCTGGTAATAAGAATTTTGATGTTTGTAGCTTGAGCAAGGCATTCCATAACGGGTAGTGCCGCTTGGATCAGATGCTCAAAATTATCTAAAATTAATAACGTCGGATGGGCTGCAAAATAAGCCGGGAAATCGACTAGATCAATCTGTAA
>JANNOF010000348.1:0-24964 GCA_031398925.1 Gloeobacteraceae cyanobacterium SOY_34_metabat_371
GCCAAAGAACTCCTCACTCGTGCAGGAGTAGCTACCGCCAGCGCTCAGATTTTTGATCATCCCCCCCAAGCGTTGGCCTTTGCCCAAACCCAGCCCTTGCCCATCGTGATCAAGGCCGATGGCTTGGCCCAAGGCAAGGGGGTTGTGATCGTCACAGACAGTACTGATCTACCGGGGGCGATTGATCATTGTTTTCAGCTCAGCCCCCACGTCATGGTGGAGCAATTTTTGGTGGGAACCGAAGTTTCCGTTCTAGCCCTCAGCGATGGCAAGACTATTGTGCCGCTTTTGCCCGTGCAAGATCATAAGACTATCGGCGAAGGGGATACGGGGGCGAACACCGGGGGAATGGGAACCTATTGTCCGGTGCCTGGGATCGATAAAAATTTCATGGCTCAGATCCAAAAGCAAGTTTTAGAACCAACGTTAGCCGCACTTCAAGCCCAGGGGATCGATTACCGGGGCGTTTTATATGCGGGTCTGATGATTGACCCGTCGGGTAAACCGTTGGTTTTGGAGTATAACTGTCGTTTTGGCGATCCAGAAACCCAGGTGCTTATGCCCCTACTCCTGACGGATTTTGCCCTAATCTGCCAAGCCCTTTTAGATCAAACCTTAGATCAACTGGTTCTGGAATGGGATCAAGGCGCTAGCGCCTGTGTAATTGCCGCCGCGGGGGGATATCCGGGTCCCTATCGTAAGGGGGATGGGATTACTGGAACGGAGCGCGTTATGCCCGGAGTCCAGGTTTTTCATGCCGGGACAGTCCAGGTAGCCGCTCAACTACAGACCAATGGTGGGCGTGTTTTAGGCGTTGTGGGTAGCGGATCTACGCTCCCCGAAGCCCTAGACCGGGCCTATACCTATCTCCAAGGGATCCACTTTGAGGGGGTTTACTTTCGTCGTGATATTGGAAAAAAAGCCCTGCTCAGGGGCTAGCTAGGGAGCGCTTTGCTCGGAGCTAAAGATCACTTCCCGCGTCCGCATCCGCCAATTGACATGGACATAAAAGATCTTTTGCACGGCATCGAGGGGCACCCATAGCTCTGGTCCTTGCCAATACGGCTTGACGCTCAGGGGGATTAATTGTTCGCTAATCAGCATTACAGGTTGATCGCTGATCGCTACTTCTCGACCCCGATAGCTAAAATTTAAAGCCTTGGAATCAGGATTGATCTGATAATTCAACCCTAGGGATTGGGTCATGTGTACCAAAGGGATGTAGGGTTGGCCCCGGCGTAGATCCACATCCACCGTTATGGACCAATCGGCGTTTACGGGCTGGGGCGCAATCGAAGCTAGCAGCATCCATCCTAGAACTGAACTGAAGACTGATCTGGGCATATAAAGTTCCCCCTCTGCCCATAGGATACCTGATACTTCAGGGATGCTTGTGCAAAGATATCTTCAAGTCGCAGGGGGCTGAAAGGCCGTGTAGGTGCCTCCTAACGCTTCCACAATGGCTTGGGTGTTGGCAGCCATAGCTTTGAGATAGGTATCCCCTTGGCTCCCTTCGATACCCAAAGAATCAGAATATAATACCCCTCCGATCTTGACTTCAGATTCTTGGGAGAGGGCAGTGATCAGCTTCGGTGAAGTAGAAGTCTCGGTGAAGATGGAGGGTACCCTAGCTTTTTTGATCTTTTCCACTAAGAGCGTAATTTTTTTGACACTGGGTTCTTCTTCGGTAGACAAGCCCAGGATCGAGCCAAGTACGGGCAAACCTGCATAAATGCTGTAGTACTGAAAGGCATCATGGGAGGTTACGAGCAAGCGATTTTCAGGGGGAATCGTGGCTACTTGGGTTTTGATCCAGGTGCCTAGGGCTTGGATCTGTTGGCGGTAGCGGGTCGCATTGGTGGCAAAAACGGTCTTCTTGTCGGGAAAACGAGTAGCTAGGGCTTTTTCAATGGTATCTACGTAACGGACTGCGTTATCTGGGGAACCCCAACAATGGGGATCGGCGGTAAAAAGCCCACTGCGCTCTACGGGCTTGAGTATTTGGACATTACCCGCTTCGGCAATCGTGATCTTGGGGGCGGGGTTCTTGGTGGCGTCAATGGTCTTGATCAACCTGGGCTCTAGATACAACCCATTACTAAAGATCAGGTCAGCCCCAGAGATCACCCGCGAATCACCGGGTGTAGATTCGTACACGTGGGGATCAACGCCGGGACGGAGGATACTAAATACAATAAAGTCATCTCCGGCAACGACCCGGACCATATCGGCCACAATCGTAGTGGTGGCAACTAACTTAGGTTTTTCACTGGCCAAGAAAGCCTGGGCTACAGGATCTAAACCCGCATCTTTTACTTCTTTAAGCGGGGGAGCCTCACTGTTTGTTCCACCGCCACAGGCTGTTAGCAAAAAGACACAGAATAATGTGAGCAAGGGAAAAAATTTGGGCCAACGAACCATTAGAACTGCCCTCTGGAGGACTACATTTTGATTTTAGGCCCAAAAGGGCAAATATGAAAATTGGGATCTTTTTTTTCTAAATCATTTCATCATTTGTTCACAAAGCCGTTATTATGTAGAAAAGTAACAGAGTTCTACTGATGTTTAGGTTTTTCCAGGTTCGCTCTTGTTCCTCTTTGGCACAACTCTTCGCCCTAGCTACGGCCCTGAGCCTAAGCATGGTTCCGGCGGCGGCCCAGTCCAAAAAAGTAGTGGTGACCACCTTTTCGGTCATTGCCGATATGGCAACCCAGGTGGCTGGGGACGCGGCCACGGTTAAGTCAATCACCAAAGTAGGGGCTGAGATCCACGGCTATGAGCCGACCCCTAGCGATGTGGTCAAAGTTCAAAAAGCTGATCTTGTTTTAGACAATGGGCTAAATCTGGAGCGGTGGTTTGACAATTTTTATACACAACTTAAAGGGGTGCCGCGCTTTCAATTGACAGCAGGCATTAAACCAATGGCGATTAAAGAAGGCCCCTATCAAGATAAGCCCAATCCCCATGCTTGGATGTCGCCCCTTAACGCCCTGATCTATATCGACAATATTCGTCAGGCGCTCATCAAGGTTGATCCGGTCAATCAAAAAATCTATACCGCCAATGCCAAAAATTACAGTGCCAAGATCAAAGCCTTAGATGCGGATATTCGTAAATCTTTGGCTTCAATCCCACCAGAAAGCCGCTTTTTAGTCAGTTGTGAAGGGGCTTTTTCCTATTTAGCCCGTGATTATAAGCTCAAAGAAGTCTATATGTGGGCGATCAATGCCGATCAGCAGGGCACCCCTAAGCAAGTTGAAAAAGTTATCAATACGATCCGAGCCAATAAGATCCCGGCGGTTTTTTGTGAAAGTACCGTCAATGACAAGGCCCAACGTCAGGTTGCCCGTGAGACTGGGGTACGCTATGGCGGAACGTTCTATGTGGATTCGATCTCTTTGCCGGATGGCCCGGTCCCCGATTATCTGAGCCTCCTGCGCTATGATGCCCGGCTCATGATCCAAGGGTTAGGGGGCACACTTTATGGATCCCTTAAGTAATGCAACTAGGAAACCCAACCATGCCAGAACTCAGTATTCAAGTCCAGGGAGTGACCGTTACCTATAACGGCAACATTGCCCTAGACAATGCCAATCTTGAGCTACGGGCGGGATCGATTGGTGGCTTGGTCGGCCCTAATGGAGCCGGTAAATCAACGTTATTCAAATCAATCATGGGTCTTTTGACCCCTTCTCAAGGACGGGTGGTAGTTAATGGACAGCCGATCAAAGTTGCTCAAAAAGCCAATCTCATTGCCTATGTCCCCCAGTCTGAGGAAGTAGATTGGAGCTTTCCGGTCAGTGTAGCTGATGTGGTGATGATGGGCCGCTATGGTCATATGAATATCCTGCGGATCCCTAGCGCGACCGACCGCAAAATAGTCCAGGAATCCCTGGATCTTGTGCAAATGAACGACTTTAAAGAGCGACAAATTGGTGAATTATCGGGGGGCCAAAAGAAGCGGGCTTTTTTAGCCCGTGCCCTAGCTCAAAAAGGGACTGTTATGCTCTTAGATGAGCCGTTTACGGGGGTAGATGTCAAAACGGAACGCACGATCATTGACTTGTTGTTGCAACTCAAACAAGAGGGCCATACTATTTTGATCTCAACCCATGATCTCGGATCGGTCACCAGCTTTTGTGACCAAGTGATCTTAGTCAATCGGACGATCTTGGCCTACGGACCAACCGCCGAAGTATTTACCGAAGATAATCTCACCCGTACTTTTGGTGGCATGCTCCGTAACGTGACATTCAGTACACCTACGCCCCACAACTGAGGAACGATCATGGAATTGACTTTATTTACGGCAATTTGGAATTGGTTTGCAGAACCACTGCAATATGAATTTATCCAAAGAGCTATTTTGGTGAGCGCCCTAGTTGGGGTGGTGTGTTCGGCCCTATCGTGTTACATCACCCTCAAAGGCTGGTCTTTGATGGGGGATGCGGTTTCCCACTCCGTATTACCGGGTGTGGTACTTTCCTACATTGTCAATGTTCCCTTTGCTGTCGGGGCATTTATTTTTGGTTTGGGTTCCGCCATTGGCATTGGATTTGTGAAATCGCAAACACGGATTAAAGAAGATGCTTCCATGGGGATCGTCTTTACCGGTTCCTTCGCCCTAGGATTAGTGTTGATTTCTAAAACCCCCAGTAATATTGATCTCCAGCATATTTTATTCGGCAATGTTTTAGGGATCTCAGATGCGGATATGATCCAGACATTTATTATTAGCAGTATTACCTTAGTGACCGTATTGATCTTTCGTAAGGACTTACTGTTATTTTGTTTTGATCCCACCCATGCGCGGTCCATTGGCCTTAATACACAGCTTCTCAACTATATGTTGTTGGCCCTACTTTCTTTGACGATTGTGGCAGCCCAACAAACCGCCGGGATCACCCTTGTGGTCGCCATGCTGATCACCCCCGGCGCAACGGCCTATCTTTGGACAGACCGCTTTGACCGCATGCTGCTGATCGCCATCGGCATTGGGGTTTTCTCCAGTGTCCTAGGTACCTACCTGAGCTATCACTTGGATGGATCAACCGGGGGGTCCATTGTTTTACTGATGACGTTGTTTTTTATTTTTACGATGATCTTGGCCCCTAAATACGGTTTGCTCAAGCGGGCGTTTAAGATCCAAGATGCTAAAAAAATGGTGTCTACGAAGCTCCAGGAATCCCCTTAGGTAGCACCCCCTCACTTTATTGGTAAGTAGCTCCTCCTGACTCAATTCTGGGAAACGCTGCATCAAGGAGGGTTAAGTATAATTGCAGCTGTAATCATCACGATCACGGGGAAGCGGGCAATGTTCCGGTGAAGTAAGCCTTGGCCAATTTCCAGAGAGATTCAGATGTCTCAACTGTGGCAAAAGAGCCTTTCGTCCTAGAAGTGAAATCTCGTCGAAGGGGAAGCTATTGCCACTCAAAGAAGCGTCCCAAAGGTTGCGGAGAGAAAGAATAGGCAAAAGAGTATACAAGGACTTACCAGCAATCGGATACGAATTTACGATCCAGGAAACGCCCATTGGCACAGTCATGGCCATGCAAACCGTTATCACCCGCCGCCGCATTACAGATCATCTGCGCGAGCTGGAAGAAGATCTTCTCGCCGCCGAAGGTCGTTTAGCTGCCTTTGGTCCCCCTCCCGCATTTGCTGAGGCCGAGCAACTCCAGATCCTTCAACAACGCCTCAATGAGATCCACGAGATCCTAAATCGACCAGAGGAAAAACCACCCGCGCCCGAAGTGGCGGAAGCGCCCCAGGAGCACGGTCCAGAAGTTCCAGTCTACGCCACTCAAACCATTGCTGCGTGATAATTACAGGCGATTTGCGTGCTCCAATGTAACTTTATCGTTACAATTAGTTAAATTGTGGACCTATCGGCATAAATAGACGTTAATGTATTGGGATTACAGCTTAGGTCTCGTCACCAACTCCCGTTGGTGATGATTTGAGACAGGTTCACCATACTATGTCAGCATGGTTTGCTAAAGTACTCCTATGGAGGCGGGTTTTGTTGAAAGGAATGTCCTATGGCCCTTGAACCATGCACCGAAATCGAACTTCCCATACGTAAAGAGCGCGGTCAACGAGAGGTATTTTGTGGATTGACGGGGATTGTCTGGCTACACCGGAAGATGCAAGATGCCTTTTTCTTGGTGGTGGGTTCCCGCACCTGTGCCCATTTGATCCAGTCTGCTGCGGGGGTGATGATCTTTGCGGAGCCTCGCTTTGGGACGGCGATCCTCGGCGAACGGGATCTCGCGGGTTTGGCGGATGCTAACGAAGAATTAGACCGGGTGGTTAACCAATTGCTCGAACGTCGTCCTGATATTGGGACACTTTTTCTCGTGGGGTCTTGCCCGTCCGAGGTGATCAAATTGGATCTCAGCAAGGCAGCAGAACGCTTGAATCAACGGTTTTTCCCTCGGGTACGCATTCTCAACTATTCAGGCAGTGGTATTGAAACGACCTTTACCCAGGGTGAAGATGCCTGTTTGGGTGCGATGGTGCCCGTCCTGCCTACAACCAGCACCAAGACCCTAATGATTGTCGGGAGTTTGGCGGATGTGGTCGAAGACCAATTCCAACGGCTTTTTGACCAATTGGGGATTGGACCGGTATCTTTTTTCCCACCCCGACGGGCAGCTCAGTTGCCGCCGGTAGGGCCAGAGACCCAATTGCTGTTGGCCCAGCCTTTCCTCAGCGAAACGGTCCGGGCCTTAGTCCGGCGCGGGGCGACGTTGCTACCTTCTCTATATCCCTTGGGCGTGGAGGGGACCACGGCCTGGTTTGCCACCGCTGCCCGAGCTTGGGGGATTAATCCGGCTCAGGTAGAGCAGGTCTTGGCCCCCAGTGCTGAGCGGGCGCGGCTCAGCCTGGAGAAGTACCGCAGTATTCTGGCGGGGCGGAGCTTGTTTCTCTTCCCGGATTCCCAACTGGAGATCCCCCTGGCCCGGTTTCTCGCCCGAGAATGTGGTATGAACTTGGTGGAAGTGGGCATGCCCTACCTGGACCGGATGCTGATGGACCCGGAGATCGCCTTGCTCCCGGCGGGGACTCCCCTGACCGAAGGGCAAGACGTGGAGCTACAGCTTGACCGCTGCCGCGCTGCCCGACCGGACATGACGATTTGCGGGTTGGGGCTCGCCAACCCCCTAGAAGCCGAGGGCATGACCACTAAGTGGTCGATTGAGCTGGTCTTCTCGCCGATCCAAGGGTTTAATCAAGTCGGGGACCTGGCGGAATTATTTGCCCGACCCCTGGAACGCCGCAGACGGCTGACCGTATGATCCCTACTCACCTCTACCTGGAACCCCGCCCATGGAATTGACCCTGTGGACCTATGAAGGACCTCCCCATGTGGGGGCGATGCGCGTTGCCACTTCGATGGAAGGCGTACATTACGTGCTCCACGCTCCCCAGGGCGATACCTATGCCGATTTGCTCTTTACCATGATTGAGCGGCGGGATCGCCGTCCTCCTGTCACCTACACGACCTTCCAAGCGCGGGATCTAGGGGGCGATACGGCGGAATTGGTCAAGAAATCGGTCCGCGAAGCCTACGAGCGGTTTAAGCCCGACGTGATGCTGGTCGGGGAAAGTTGTACCGCCGAGTTAATCCAAGACCAACCCGGTGCCCTCGCCAAAACCATGCATCTGCCGATCCCGGTGGTGAACTTAGAACTCCCGGCTTACTCCAAGAAAGAAAACTGGGGGGCCAGCGAAACCCTGTATCACTTGATCCGTACAGTTCTCTTGCCCATGGTCCCAGCACCGGGTACCCCTCGTGCGCCCCGCCCCACGGACCGGCGACCCCGCGCCAATATCCTGGGCCCCACGGCTCTGGGCTTTCGCTGTCGCGATGATATCCGCGAAGTGATGAAGCTCTTGGCAAGCTTAGGGGTGGATGTCAATGTAGTTGCCCCGATGGGAGCGACGGCGGCAGACCTGCTGCGCTTGCCCGAGGCGGATTTTAATATTTGTCTGTACCCAGAGATCGCCCTGACCACCTGCACTTGGCTGACGCGCAGTTTTGGACAGCCGGTGGTACGCACGGTGCCAATTGGGGTGGGGGCGACCCGTGATTTCATCGCCGAAGTGGGCCAAGTGGCGGAGATCGATGTCACCGCAGCCTTAGATCTGGCCCAGCGTGAAACCCAAGGTTTGTGGCGCGCCGATCAACTGACGGCACCGGGGGAAGCGCATGCCTCCCGTTTACCCTGGTATTCGCGCTCCGTGGACTCGACCTATCTAACGGGTAAGCGGGTCTTTATCTTTGGGGATGCCACCCACGCCTTGGCGGCGGCCCGAATTGCCACTGAAGAACTGGGGTTCACCCTAGTGGGATTGGGCACCTACAGCCGCGAGTTCGCCCGTGAGGTGCGCGAGTATGCCAAGGCCCGTGGTCTGGAGGCGGTGATCAGCGATGACTACTTGGCGGTGGAGGCCAAGGTGGCTGAGGCCGCCCCGGAGCTGGTTTTGGGTACCCAGATGGAGCGACACATTGCCAAACGTTTGGGCATTCCCTGTGCGGTAATTTCCACCCCGATTCACGTCCAGGATGTCCCGGCCCGTTATTCTCCTCAAATGGGTTGGGAGGGGGCCAACGTGATTTTTGATAGTTGGGTTCACCCGTTGATGATGGGGTTGGAGGAGCATTTGATCGGTATGTTCCGGGAAGACTTTGAGTTTTCCGAGGGGCACATGAGCCATTTACATACGGCGGCGACGACGACGGAGCCGGTGGCAGCACCCATAGCGGGGGCTACCGATCCGACGTGGAGTGCGGATGGTGAGGCCGAGCTGAAGAAAATCCCCTTCTTTGTGCGCGGCAAAGTCAAGCGCAATACGGAGCAATTTGCACGGGATCAAGGGGTCTCGGTCATTACCGCCGAGATTCTCTATGATGCCAAGGCTAAGATTGGTCGCTAAGTTTTAACCACCTTGTTTTAGGAGTTCACCATGGTTCTTTCCACTGTACGTCCGCTCGTTGCCAAAGGCGAAGATGGTGAAGGTAGTCTACAGGTTCACCAGGACCCCGCTACGAATATTGAGGGGGCCTTAGTGATTGCGGTTTACGGCAAGGGGGGCATTGGTAAATCTACCACTTCCTCGAATTTGTCGGCGGCTTTTTCTAAGTTGGGCAAGCGGGTGTTGCAAATCGGTTGCGATCCCAAGCATGACAGCACGTTTACCTTGACCAAGCAGATGATTCCGACGGTGATTGATATTTTGGAAACCGTGGATTTCCATTCCGAGGAACTCAAACCCGAAGATTTCGTGTTTGAAGGCTACAACGGGGTGATGTGCATTGAGGCGGGAGGACCACCGGCGGGGACGGGTTGCGGTGGCTATGTGACGGGTCAAACGGTCAAGTTGCTCAAGGAACATCATCTACTCGAAGACACCGATGTGGTGATTTTTGATGTGTTGGGCGATGTGGTCTGTGGCGGTTTTGCCGCGCCCTTACAACATGCCCATTACTGCTTGATCGTGACGGCGAATGATTTTGATTCGATCTTTGCCATGAATCGGATTGTGGCGGCGATTCAAGCTAAGGCTAAGAACTACAAAGTGCGTTTGGGTGGGATCATTGCTAACCGCAGTGCAGAAACCGATCAGATTGACCGCTTTAACGAGCGGGTTGGTTTGAAAACCTTGGCCCATTTCCGGGATGTGGATGCAATTCGTCGCAGTCGTTTGAAGAAATGCACAATCTTTGAAATGCCCTCGGCTCCCGATGTGGATCTGGTGCAACAGGAATATTTGAATCTCGCCCAAAAGATGCTAGAAAATGTCAAACCGCTCTCAGCGGAACCCCTCAAGGATCGCGAGATCTTTGATCTGCTGGGGTACGATTAGGCCCCCATGCCCTATGGTGGACCCCATTATTCGGACAAAAATTGGGCGTAGCTAAACGAGGCTCTGCTGGGATTGGGAGAGGTAATCACAGGTAAGCACGGCTTTTGACATAAAAAATCCGTTCTGGCGGAGGGTTTCAGCGATAAGCCCCTGATCAGAGTCGAACTGACGACCTTTCCATTACGAGTGGAACGCACTACCACTGTGCTACAGGGGCACCTTATGCATCCTAGAGTTTTTAGGGATCCGGGTCAATGGGCAGGGCGATCCAAAGTATGATCCCACTGGTCTTTGAGAACAGGTACAGGCAGATCAATCAGTAGGGTTTGATCACTATAAACACTGAAATCAGTACCGCCCACAACGCCTAAAAGGTGGACATTGCCGGGGCCAAGTAAGCTGGCACAGTAGGCCACAGCGTCGTTCTGTTGATCCATAGGCCCGCTGATCACGATCCGTGAGGCCGCTTCACCAAATAAGACTAGGGCATTACTATCCATGGGTAAGTGAATCTGGGCTCCAAGTCCTAGGGGAAAAGTCATCTCGGCAAGGGCGACCAAGAGGCCCCCTTCGCTTAAATCATGGGCGGCGCGGATCACCCCGGTATGGATCAAATGACGACAGGCATCCTGCACTCGTTTTTCGAGATGAAGATCGACTGCTTGGGGCCGCCCGGTAACTAAATTATGGATCACGGCTAAATATTCGCTGGCCCCCAAGCCCCCAGCTAGCGGCCCAAGTAAGAGAATAAAATCCCCCGCTTCTTTAAACCCTAGGGTGCAGGTTTTGGTGAGGTCTTCCACCAGTCCAACCATGCCAATGGTCGGGGTGGGATAAATGGCCCGGCTCCCGGTGGGGTCTTGGATCTCGTTATAGAGCGAGACATTACCGCCCGTTACGGGGGTTTCTAAGACCCGACAGGCTTCACTGATCCCCCGGCAACTAAGGGCCATTTGCCAAAAGATCTCAGGGCGTTCGGGGCTACCAAAATTCAGATTGTCGGTTACGGCTAAGGGTATAGCCCCAACACAGGTGAGATTACGGGCGGCTTCGGCGACAGCGGCTTTTGCTCCCTCAAAGGGGTCTAAATAGACCCAGCGGCTGTTGCAATCAACGGTGGCGGCGATTCCCCGCTCACTACTCGGTTGATCCGGTACTTCCCCTAGACCAAATTCTTGGGGGCGGACCCGTAAAACTGCTGCATCACCCATTCCGGGCCAGATCAAAGAATTGTTTTGGATCAAATAGTCATATTGCTCGTAGACCCAGCGTTTAGAGGCGATGGAGGGGCTAGCCAGCAGGGTCATTAAAACTGCTGTCCAATCATGGTGGTGATAATGCTGGGCTTCTGGCTGCCAAGCCCAGGCGGTTTGGGCGTATTCCGGTGGATCGACGAGGACTGCACGCTCATAGACCGGAGCCTGCTCGGTCAAGGCCAAGGCGGGGACTTCGACGACTAAAGCACCCTGGTGATAGACGCGGACCACCGGATCCGCCAGGACTTCGCCGACGACAACGGCGTGTAGGCCCCACCGCTGAAAAATTTCCATGATCTCAGCTTCCCGCCCTAGTTCTCCGACCAACAGCATCCGTTCTTGGGACTCAGAGAGCAAATATTCATAGGGACTCATCCCCGCTTCGCGCACGGGCACCAGATCAAGATCCAGGGTCATGCCTAAGCCCCCTTTGGCGGACATTTCACAGGTTGAGCAGGTCAACCCAGCCGCACCCATGTCTTGGGCGGCAAGTACCGCTCCGGTTTTGAAGGCTTCTAGACAGGCTTCAATCAGCAATTTCTCTAAAAATGGATCCCCTACTTGGACCGCCGGACGGTCTTTGGTCGACTGATCGCTGAGTTCGGCACTGGCAAAACTGGCCCCCCCCATGCCATCACGACCCGTAGTGGAGCCGACATAGATCACGGGGTTGCCGACGCCCTTGGCCCCCGATTTCATGATCTCAGGCAGTTCCATCAAACCAATCGCCATGGCATTGACTAGGGGATTACCCTCGTAGGCGCTATCAAAATAAACTTCTCCGCCTACCGTTGGCACACCAACTGAGTT
This sequence comes from Gloeobacteraceae cyanobacterium SOY_34_metabat_371, assembly GCA_031398925.1. Classification (GTDB taxonomy): domain Bacteria; phylum Cyanobacteriota; class Cyanobacteriia; order Gloeobacterales; family Anthocerotibacteraceae; genus JANNOF01. Next base: position 11,940 of record JANNOF010000348.1, read on the forward strand.
GCCGTAGCCGGAGATCCCGGCGACTACGCCCTCTAAGAGATAGCGATTGCGGCTATTGGTCGGTGGGCCAAAGCGCAAAGAATTTAAGACGGCAATGGGTCTAGCGCCCATGGTAAAAATATCCCGCAGGATCCCGCCGACGCCCGTGGCGGCCCCTTGGTAAGGTTCTACCGCCGAAGGATGATTGTGGGACTCGATCTTAAAGGCTACCCGTAGCCCTGATCCAAAATCCACAACCCCAGCATTTTCCCCTGGCCCTAACAGGATCCGGGGGCCTTGGGTCGGAAAGCCTTTGAGGAGCGTTTTAGAATTTTTGTAGCAACAGTGCTCGGACCACATCACCCCAAACATGCCTAGTTCTGGGAAATTGGGTTCCCGGCCTAACAAAGTACAGATCCGCTCATATTCAGGGCGGGTCAGGCGTTGGGACTTGAGAAGCTGGTCGCTAATGGGCATGACTGGTTCCAGAACACGGGTTGATTGTAGCCCGTCTGCTGTAGTTACGGATCTGGGGATCCCTAGAGCGGTACAATCCAAGATATTCTCAACTGCTATTTTTTGGAGAACCGCGATGCAATCCACCCCTACCCAACAACGGGTCAGTGCCTATTTAAATCAGCTCCAAGAGCGGATCTGTGCCAAGGTGGTTGCCTTGGATGGCACTGATTTTAAAGAAGATAGTTGGGACCGTCCTGGCGGTGGCGGCGGCAGGTCGCGGGTACTCACGGAGGGCCGAATTTTTGAACGGGCGGGGGTTGGTTTTTCGGCGGTCTTTGGCCCCCAATTGCCTCCCTCGATCACCAGTCAAATGCCAGGCGCCAAGGATCAGGAATTTTTTGCCACGGGTGTGTCGCTGGTCTTTCATCCCCGTAGCCCCCATGTGCCGACGGTACATATGAATTACCGCTACTTTGAAACCGCTGGGAATGATGAACAAGGGCCAACCTGGTGGTTTGGGGGCGGGGCGGATCTGACGCCCTATTACCCCGTGCGCGAGGATGTGATCCACTTTCACCAGACCCTTAAAAATGCCTGCGATCTCCATGATCTGGCGTATTATCCGCGTTTCAAGCAGTGGTGTGATGAATATTTTTATCTTAAGCACCGCAATGAACCCCGTGGGGTCGGCGGGATCTTTTTTGACTATCAAACCGGAGATTTTGAAGCGCTTTTTGCCTTTGTGCAGTCCTGCGGAGATAGTTTTTTGGAGGGCTATCCAGCGATTGTTGAACGTCGTCACGAGATGCCTTGGACCGAGCAAGAGCGGGATTTTCAACTCTATCGGCGGGGTCGTTATGTGGAGTTCAATTTAGTCTTTGACCGGGGCACTACCTTTGGTTTACAAACCAATGGTCGGACGGAATCGATCTTGATGTCGTTACCGCCCCTAGTGCGTTGGGTCTACAATTGGCAGCCGGAACCCGGATCAAAAGAAGCTGAACTGTATGAGATCTACCTCAAGCCAACTGATTGGCTGGCTTAGAAGCTCCCTACTGCATTCACAACCCTAAGGGATCTTGATCCATAAAAATATCTTCATCAAGCTCATCACCTGAGTTGCGCGGGAGGGGGCGTTTACGCCATTCTTCCCAAGCTTGGTAAATTCGTTCATCCGCATTTAAATACATCAATTCTTTTTTGATCTGACTATCATCTGTTCTAAATTCTGGGAAGGTTAATAATAGAATGAGTATATCGCGTCCATCCGTAAATCCCTTTGGGGTATGGCTACGTTCAATGGAGGATATAAGTTTACTCGCAAGTAAATGAGCAGGAGCCACTACTTGGATCCCCTGGATAAGCTGATAAGACGGCAATTCAAGAATAGGGCGAATATCCACAAGATGCCGATTTTTCTCTTTACGTAGTTGGTAAAGACGGAATCCCTTTGTACCCGCTTCACCCTTAATTTCTCTAACCCTGACCGCTATGTTAAATTTTGTATTCAAATGTTGGCGTAGAATCTCGACTAACTCAATATTTAACATTTGGATGTCTACGTCTTCAGTCATCCGTGGTTCTATAACATAGGCGTTTACTGCCATCGCCCCAAAAAGAACAACATCCGTACGACCTTTGATAAATTCCAAGACAGCAGCTTGGATCGTCACCAAGGGGATGGGTTCGTCCATAAGAAATTCCTTGAGGTTCAATCCTTCCAGCAAGAGGATAGGGGGTTCTAGCATCGGATGGATCTCACAGATATTTACGCAAGCGGTTTAATGTAGCTTAACCCCATAGCTCCTTTTGATCTTCAAATGCAACGGTCTCCTTACAAGGGGGCTAGGGAGCGCAGAGACTATTTGAGCAAGCGCTTCTCTTGTTGACTTCGGCTACGCTCAGCCAGCTTTCCCCCTAAAATTAGACTTGATCCAGTCTTTGGAGTTTGTTGTGATCTATGCCCTATTGAGTGTTGCGGATAAAACTGGACTGACGACCCTAGCGGAGCAGCTTGTGGCTTGGGGGTTCGGGCTTTTGGCCAGTGGGGGCACGGCACGCTTACTGCAAGACGAGGGGTTTATCGTGACAGAAGTTGCCCAATACACCGGCTCCCCAGAGATCTTAGGGGGACGGGTGAAGACCTTACATCCCAAGATCCACGGTGGGATCTTAGCCCGTTTAGAAGACCTCCAGGATCAAGCCGATCTAACGCAAGCTGAGATCTCAGCCATTGCCGTGGTCGTGGTCAATCTTTACCCTTTTACCGAAACGATCCAAAAGCCCGGTGTGACCCCCGAAGAAGCCATTGAGCAAATTGATATTGGCGGCGTGGCATTATTACGGGCCGCCGCCAAAAACTTCCGCTATGTCAGTGTCCTAGGTGATCCTGAGCAGTATCCGGGATTTATTCAGGCCCTCCACACCGATGGCGTGAACCTGGAGTTTCGCCAAAAACTTGCCCAGCAGGCTTTTGCCCTAACCAGTCGCTATGATCAGGCGATCAATCAATGGTTTTGCCGCCATGAAGAACTGGAGGAATTTCCTAAGACGTTAGATCTCACGCTCCAACTCCGCCAAACCCTGCGCTATGGCGAAAATCCCCATCAAAATGCCGCCTGGTATACAAGCGATAGCGCCGGATTTTCAGCCGCAAAAGTGATCCAAGGTAAGCCCTTGAGTTTTAATAACCTCGTGGACCTCGAATCCGCCCGCCGCACGGTGGCCCTATGTGCCCAAGCAGAGCCCTGTGTAGTGATCGTCAAACACGCTAATCCCTGTGGTGTCGCCCTCGGTGCAACCCTCTCGGATGCCTATCAACGGGCGTTTGACGCCGATAGTACTTCGGCCTTTGGCGGGATCGTGGCCCTGTCTAAAGCCGTGGATGCCCCCACCGCCGAACTTTTGGCCAAAACTTTTTTAGAATGCATCGTGGCCCCCGGTTTTAGCCCAGAAGCCTTGACGATCTTAGGGCGGAAAACTCAATTACGGCTTTTGGAACTCGCTGATTTTAATCAAGCTCCAGACCTAGACCTCAAGCCGATAGCGGGTGGTGTCCTAGTGCAGCAACTGGATATGGAGCAAGATGATCCCGCCCACTGGCAGGTTGTGACCCAAAAAGCTCCCGAAGATTTAGAAGAACTGCACTTTGCCTGGCGGGTAGTACGTCAAGTTAAATCCAATGCCATTGTGATCACCAAAAATCGCCAGACCCTAGGCATTGGAGCCGGACAAATGAATCGGGTTGGCTCCGCCAAGATCGCCCTAGATCAAGCCGCCGCCCACGCCCACGGCGCAGTGCTGGCCAGCGATGGTTTTTTCCCCTTCGAGGACACGGTACGCTTGGCCCATACCTACGGGATCACGCAGATCATTCAACCCGGTGGCTCCAAGCGGGATGACGAATCGATCCGCGCCTGTGATGAATTGGGGTTAGTCATGGTCTTAACCGGGGTACGGCATTTTTGGCACTAGGGCTAGAACCCCGTTGAGGATGCATGATAGGTTGCTGGTACTGACCTAGGGATCCCCATGTCTGCGCTAACGCGACACGCTCAACATCGTTGTTTTGCTGGGACGATGAGTTTTTGGAGCCATGCATCTACTAGCTGTAATGCCCCTATGCGCTTTGCGGTCTTTGTCCCGCCCCAGGCGGCCCATGGCCCCGTCCCGGTGGTGTATTTTTTAGCCGGATTGACCTGTACCGAAGAAACCTTCATGATCAAAGCCGGAGCACAACGCTGGGCCGCAGAATACGGCTTGATGCTCGTGGCCCCCGATACTAGTCCGCGCCATACGGGTACGCCTGGGGAGGACGATGAAGTTGATCTTGGTTCTGGAGCAGGGTTTTATCTCAATGCCACCGCCGAACCCTGGGCTAAACACTACCAGATGTATCGCTTTGTCACAGAAGAACTGCCCCAAGTGATCGAGGCCAATTTTCCCGCTGATCCGCAACGGCGGAGTATCTTTGGTCATTCGATGGGGGGACACGGGGCCTTGGTGTGTGCCCTGCGTAACCCCACACGCTACAGGTCCGTCTCGGCCCTCGCGCCCATTGTGGCGCCCAGTCAAATCCCTTGGGGCCAAAAAGCCTTCAGCAAGTATTTAGGAACTGATCCCACGACTTGGGCTGAATATGATGCCTGTGCTTTGGTACAGCGCCAGCCTTTTGGCGCCATGATCTTGATTGATCAAGGCACTAGCGACCAATTTCTAACCCATCAACTGCAACCGGACTTGTTTGTACAAGCCTGCCAAGCCGTAGACCAGCCCCTAACCCTACGGTTTCAAGAAGGGTATGATCATGGTTACTTTTTTGTGGCTACGTTTGTAGGCGATCATCTCAAACACCATGCCCAAGCGCTGGGGGTACTTTGATGCTCTTAAGTCTAGGGTTTACGGACTATAAAATCGTTTGAGTTGCGCAATGCTTTCCCTCCCTAGCCGAAATTGTAAACTTTGGGGCCCGATATCCGATCTCCCGAGGGGGCGGGATTCATAATCATTGCGAAAATACATCAATGTTCCCTCCTCTTGGGTATGGTCTAGACCCAGGATATGACCGAGTTCATGAATCATGGTGAAATACATAAACGTTGCGTTATAAGAGATCCGCTGTTTATTGCCGAAATAGCTAAAGCTGGGGTCTAACTGTACCAACCCCACCGTAGGCATGGCTAAACCAGCGACCCCACTGGAGAGTTCCTCAAACGTGACCAGCACTTGCGCTTCCTCGGCGGTGTACACCCGCTCAAAGGGTGGGCGGCCTAGGCCCAAATTGGCAAAGGTTTGGCTCCAATAAAGTAAGGCCTGATCCATCGCTTGCATATAGCGCGTGACGATCTGGGGTTCCCACTGGAGCGGTGCAACATAAAGTTTGCGCGTGATCCCTTTGATTGCTTGATACCCTTGGATTCCTCCTGGGCCCACCTCAGAACCTGGAGCGGCTGGAATAACCACTGAAGCAGGTGAGACTACCCCTTGAGCTTCTGCCGCGTAACTCTTGCTCAAACGAATAACTTGGGGTTTTTGACCCCGGACTACGCCCCCGGCCCGTTGGATCACTTGGCTATTGGCTTCATTGGTACGTTGGGTATAAATCCCTGGACGAACAACCCCGGAAACCTCGACCAGCCAATCGGCCCGCACTGCTGGGATCAAGCTGATCCCTAGAAGTAAAAGACCAAGTGGCCCGCTACGCATCTTTAAAACCCCGGATCAACGGTGCGATCTGAGTGGCAATTTCCCGCGCTGCCCCCGGTCGCCCCATGCGGATCAGGCCATTATGTTGAATCCGCGCCAGTTGTACCGGGTCTTGAAGGACTTGCCACGCGGCTTGGGCACAGGCTGCGGGTGAGGGGCACAGCAAGATCGATTCACCCAACAATTGGCACTGTAACGCTGCAAAGCGGCGGGTAAACTGAGGACCATCACCGGGAATCGTGATTACAGGGCGACCCAGCCCCACCGCCTGCTCGGTGGCGGTTCCTGCCATCGCCATAAATAAATGACCTTTCCCCAAAACCTCTGCAAATGCGCCCGTGCGCAGCCAGACTCGGGTGCTGCCCAAAATGAGATAGGGGTCTTGCCAAATCCACCCTCGTTGGAGGGCCGGTTGAATAAAAGAGTCCCGGTTTAAGCCGGGTGCAATCGCCGCCATAAACGTAATAGGCGTCGTAGCTAAGGTTTGAAGCTCGTGGGCACAGGCCAACAAAAGGGTGAGATTGGCCTGGGTTTCACCAGGTCTTGATCCCGGCAAGATCCCCACATGCAGATCCCGATCCAGATCAGGGAGCGCCGTTGCCTGCCCCAAGCCATCCATCATCGGATTACCTAAAAATTCAGCCCGTACCCCGAGATCGCTCAGATGCTGCGCGGTGGTTTTATCGCGGGTAAACGTGCCATAACACCGCTTGGTTTGCATCAAAACGCGCTCGGGCCAAAAATAGCAGCTCCGCCCAGGGCTGTAGTAGTCCGACTTAGTACAGCCCACAAAAACATAGGGTTTACCGACCTGCCAGGCTAAGGCTAGGGGCAAAACATCACCTACCGCCAAGATCAAATCGATTTGACGGGCATGGCGCAGGGTCTCTTGCAGGATCTGCCAACTATGGGGAATTAGCCCCCCGGTCATATCTTGCCAAAAAGCGGGCCAATGCTTAAAGGTAAAGCCCCCTGAGGGGAGCCACTGTCCCCCTAAAACGGGCACCTGTTTCTGACGATAGAGTTCGCCCTCACCCACAAGCGGCAAGGCCGTGACCTCTACGGCGAGTAAGGAGCGCAGAGCCAGGGCAAGCTGGACACCGACCCAATCTTCTCCGTGTCCATCACTAAGGATCAAGACTTTGCGGTGGTTGTCAGTCATGATCCTGAAACTAAAAGGGGAGGCGCACGGGGAAATTGAACCCCAAGCCAACGGTCAGGGCATTATCCACATTGACCCGCATACTCTGGTAGGGCGAAGCCCCTAACGTATTGGTGACATAAAGATCCATGCTGGTTGCCTTGGCAAAGGAGGGTACCCAGTTAAAAATCCCCTCGGTGCCAAGGCGTAGTCCCAGACTCCAGGGTAAGCGGGTTGTGCTGGTTTCTCCGATCAAGACATTTTTACCATCTAAAAGCGGCGTAACTTCCGCCATAATCGTCAGATCTTCGCCCAATTTTACCGATCCGCCCAACGAAATCCCGACGAGGGAAATCTCCGGTGCCCGTTGGACATAGGTGTACTTAGGATTGATCCACCAGCTATAGCCCGGTTGTACCTGTTCGATGGGGGCCGACAAAGAAAGGATCAACGTCTCCCCAGAACGCTCGGTAAAGAGGCCCAATAAATTGGGGGCAATGGGTCCCCGGTCCCCAATTCCCGCCTGAAACGGGTCTTCAGCCCGGTCAATGGCCGTACGACTTGATCGTTGCAAATTTAAAAGCCGCGCACTTGTCCGGCCTAGGGTAAAGACCCCACTAAACGTGACCGGATCCCCGGCGGCTTGATTGAGAAAACGGATCTTGGTACTTGTCCCTGCTTCTGATTCATCGATACTACTGGCGGTGAAATTGGCATACACCCCAGTCTCTAGATCATCAAAATTACCAGTGCGGATACTGGCAAGCACCCCGTTAGAAGTCGTGCGGAGTTGGACATAGCTTTGGCCCTCGGGCACCGTCCCGCCATCCAGAAAGCCAAAGTGGGAGGGCACAAAGTTCTTGCGTTGGGCTTCAGAAGCCTTGAGATCAAAAGTCTTGTCAAATTTCTGATTAGCGGTCAGATTGGCAATATAAAAACGATCTGGAATCAACGTCAACGCGGCCCCCACACCAAAATCGCCAATGCGCCCGGTCATTGCCCCAGTACCCGTATTACCGTAGGCATTACTGGCAAATAGATCCAGCCCTAACCGTGGATTGACCAAATAGCGGACCCCAGCGTTATACACCGTAGTGGCTACCGGGATCCCCGTGGTGGGCGAGACGGCATTATTACCACTCAAAATCGCCGTTAGATCACCCCGAAATTGGATGCGATCCGTCACCCGTTGGGTAGTACCCAACCCCAATCCGACCGTAGTGCCAAAGGAGCCCCCCACTTTGGGATTAACCACCACAAAGCCAGCGTTATCCTCAGGAAAAAAGGCCACCTTGGGGTTGATCGTAAAGGCGCCACTTTCCCCCTGTAGCCAAGTCATGGGAAACTCGATCACCGGGGTCGGGCTCATGCCATAGCTTTGTTCAAAGGCGTAGATCTGGTCTTTTAGGGAAGTGATCCGAAAAGCACGGGTACCTACGGTAGCCGAAACTACGAGGCTACTTTTAAATTCCTCGGTATCGGTGAGGCGAAATTTGCCCTGAAACGTATATTCCTGAAACCCATTGGAGGTATTACCCGAGTCAGGGGCAAAACGTTCGATCAAATAATCGCCGGCGGTGCCTGGACTGTTGTTATCTTGGCCTTGGAGATCGGCGCTGATCTCAAAACTATCCGATACCCCGTAGGTGTAGAGATTAGAGGTATTTTGAAAAACATCATCGTCATCTTGACCACTGGGCTTAAAAACCCGAAAGATTTGGGTTTGGAGAAATTCACCCTGCTTGAGCAAAGCCCCACTTTCTAGGCCCTGGGTGCGAAACTCCATCAACTCCAGGGGCGAGGCATCATAGTAAAGCGCTTCATCCTTACGGGCGGCAAGTACACCAATATCCACTTTAGATTGGTCACTCAGCAGCAAGGAGCTATCAAAGGAAACCGGGTCTAGATCCAGTCGTTTGGCAATAAGTTGTCGGGGCTGCCCCTCTTGACGCAGGTCCTCGGCGGTAAGGGGCACGGGCACAGGGTCTAAGGAAACCGGAGCCGTACGACCCAAGTCATAGCGCAATTGCCCCCCTACTTGGGCCAGGATCACCGGGACCGTGGGACTTTTGATTTCTAGGGCAACGCCCCCCGTCACTGGAGTCAGGCGCGCTAGGGCATTACTGAGCCGCTCGGCGGGGGTAGGGGTGGCGATCACCGCACCGGGTAGGATCAACCGCCAGTATTCATTAACTTTTTCAAATTTTGCCGGGGTCAAGGCGCCTTGATGATTGATCTCAAGCACAGTGCGGCCCGCCTCACCCCGGAGGGCAAAGCCCGTGATCTTGACCAATTCTTCAGCCCGTGCCCCATGAAGCATCGCCCAAATACCGGCACCGGCAAGCAAAGGGGAAAAAAGAGCAGAGGAAGGGACAAGTTTCATAGGATAACCTGTTGCTGAACAAAGTGTACACCAGAAGATCTCGCCGGATCCGGGTAAGCGTATAATGCAAGCGCTGTTTTAGGCTATTTATGGGTTTAAGTCACCTCCCACCGCCGCCACTTCACAAACAGGGTTGGCCCTGGAATGTAGCATCCCCAACCGGATCAGCCCCCACTAGCCCCAAGATCAGTATCATTACCCCCAGTTATAATCAGGGTCATTTTTTAGAAGAAACCATCCGCTCTGTCCTGTTGCAGGGCTACCCCAATTTGGAATACATCGTAATTGATGGGGGCAGCTCTGATAATTCTGTCGAAATTTTGCAAACCTATAGCGATCATTTGACCTATTGGGTGAGTGAACCGGACCGGGGACAATCCCATGCCATCAATAAGGGCTTGGCACGGGCGACGGGCGACTACATCGCCTGGATGAATTCCGATGATTGTTATTTAGCTGGGGCTTTAACCAGGGTTTTTCAGACTGATCCCCAGGTGGATTTTATCTATGGACCCACCCAAATGGGGGCGGACCTAAACCACTATCAAGTGATCGAAGGCCGGGGGATCCGCAAGTTTACTTTGGCAAATTTGCTTAATTTTTTCTATAGCATTGATTACATCATTCCTTCTCAGTCGGTTTTTGTAAGCCGTGCCCTTTTTGAACAAGTCGGCTACCTCAATGAAGAACTGCACTATTGTATGGACTTGGAATGGTTTATTCGTATGGCCCTGAGGTTTCCCCAAGTCCAGCGCAACAGCCAGCCCATTTGTTTCTATCGGATTCATGATCAAACCAAAACCGGGACCGGCTACTACAGCATGCAGCGGGAAGCCCAGTCTCTGGCCCAACGCTATGGGGAGTATTTATCTGCTAGCGAACAAGCAGCCCTAAAGCGTTTATTGGCCTTTAGTAATTGTCTCGAAGAATATATGAATGGCGGCAAACCTTGGCAGCGCGCCAGTTTAGTGGCTACGGCGCAGCAATTTCCCCGTGAAGCCCTGCGCGACCGCCGTTTTTTGGGAATGCTCCGCCGCTCCCTGTTCAAGTAAACTAACCGTGTATCGAGGGGTCACGGGCGATGGAATACCTCCTGATCAGCTTAATCGCGGCGGTGAGCGGTAGTGCCCTCACGATCCTGTGGTGGCAACGGCAACTCTATTTGACCTTACCCAAAGCCCCACGGGAGGGTTTTACGCGCTTGGGGGCGATCCGTAGGCTTTTGGGCGAACAACAACAGCAGATCGATGCTTTGCAGCAACACATTCACGAATACCAAAACGTATTGACCCAAGTCCCTGTAGGCTATCTGGTGGTCGATGAGGATAATCACCTAATTTTTTGGAATCACGCAGCCTGTGACCTCCTGCACTGTACCCGTGCCCAGGCCAATCAACGACCTTTGCTTGAGGTGGTGCGTTCCTGGGAATTGGACGATCTGATCCGCACTACCCGCAGTTTAGGCACACCCCAAGTCCGGGATTGGAGCCTCAGGACGGGGCAACTCACTTACCCCCTACGGACGACCGGGATCCCGCTAAAGACTGGAGCAGTGGGTCTATTTCTAGAAGACCAGTCGGCTCAGGTCAACCAAGCCAGCCAACGGGACCGTTGGACTACTGATGTGGCCCATGAGCTTAAAACCCCCCTAACCTCGATTCGCTTGGTTCTAGAAATGCTGGTCGATAAAGTTGAACCCCGTCATAGCCGTTGGTTAGAACGCCTCCTCAAAGAAGTTATGCGCTTAGCCCAACTGGTTGAAGACCTCCTCTGTGTTGAACAGGTCGATACCCAACAGGGTGCCTTGCTAAAAGTCCAATCCCTTGATCTCACCGCGCTGTTACAAGACTGCTGGCAGGGGATCACGCCCTTGGCCGACCCCAAAGCCATGAGGTTAGACTACCAAGGACCAGAATCTTTACTCCTAGAGGCTGATCCGGGGCAGCTTTATCGGGCCTTTCTCAATCTCTTTGATAATGCGGTTAAATTTGCTACCCAGCCCGGCACCTTGACGGTGATCGTGCGGCCTTACACAGGCTATGTCCACATCGACTTGATCGATCAAGGGGTGGGGTTTCTCGAACAGGATCTAGAGCGGGTTTTTGAACGGTTCTATCGGGCTGATCCGGCCCGTTCGAGGCTGACCGGAGGGACTGGTTTGGGCCTAGCCCTAGTGCGCGAGATCATCCAAGCCCACCAAGGACGGATTGAAGCCGCCAATCATCCCCAAGGGGGCGCCTGGCTTAAGATCGACCTGCCTTTACGTCAAGTACTGCCCAAAGATGCCAAAGACCTCGTATCGAGTCCAGGGCATTAGCCTGTGATCCGGGGAACCCGGAAAAAAGAATCTTCCCGTTGCGGGGCTTGCGTCAAAATAGCTTCATGATCTACCCACGGCTGGAGTGTATCCGGGCGGGTGATATTACTGGTTTCTAGGGCATGGGTAGTGGGTTTGACCCCCGTGGTATCTAAAGCACTCAATTGATCGATATAGGTCATGATCCCAGCCAGTTGCTCGGTATAGCGCACTTCTTCTTCGGGGGTCAATTGGAGGCGCGCTAATAACGCCACTTTTTGGACCGTACTTTGGTCGATCATGGGTTGGGCTCATTCACTTATAATTAACTAATGTACCCCAAGGAAGACTGCGATGGCTGCTCCGTCCGCCACACCCCTCTCTGGAGGACAGATCACTGTTCCCAAAGAGAAACTCACCAAACTGCCCCTACCCGTCCACACCTTAGGGGAGCGCGTTTTACGTGCGCCTAGTAAAAATATTGCCACGGTTAATAACGACATTCGGGTCTTGGTCCGCCAAATGTTCCAGGTGATGTACAGCGCCGATGGCATCGGACTTGCCGCCCCCCAAGTGGGGGTCAATAAGCGCCTGATCATGATTGATACGGACCCCGAAGAAGCCGCTAATCCGGCCTGGGTCATGATCAACCCCGTGATCAAAAAAGTAGTACCGGATCTAGAAGCCGCCCAAGAGGGCTGCCTCAGTGTACCGGGCGTCTTTGCGGATGTGGTGCGCCCCAAGGCCCTTGTGGTGAGCTTTAGAGATATTAATGGCAAACCCTACATGCTTGAGGCCCAGGGACTATTGGCCCGTGTGATCCAACATGAGCTAGATCATTTAGATGGGGTTTTGTTTGTAGACCGGGTAGAAAATCAACTCAGTTTGGCCCAAGATTTGGTCAAGCAGGGTTTTTATACCCGCGATGTCCAACGGGTTTAGCAAATAGCTGGCGCTACTGCTTGCGTTTAAGGGTAACTTTTCCTTCTGATCCCCGTGATCCCTCTTGCGTCAAGGGCAATGGGAGTACGCATCCCCCCTCGGTACAGTGGGAATATCGTCACTCAGAGGAAGATCCCTATGAACCTGCCCTCCCAAGTCACCTCCTTTTTGCTGCGTAGCCTGTTGATCGGCGGGATGGTGATCCCGTTGAGTGGTGCTGCCCAAGCGCAGTCTTACTTTGAAAATAATCAACCTTTACGTTTTGAAACCGGCTTGAACTATGACTACCAACGGTGCCAAAATCTGGCATACCGCAATTTACCCCGTACCATTCGCGAAAATGGGCGGGATTTCAACCTCAAGTCTGGGGTTTATCAAGGCTTGCAGTCGATCAATGCCAATGGCGTGGAAATCGATGGACGCTCCTACCGGAGCGGTTGTGGGACGGTCCTCGATGGCGATGTGGTAATCCGGGGCAACAATGTCGAACTACGCGATGTGGTGATCCGGGGCGATGTCACGGTTTTGGGCCGCAATGCCAGCCTCCGTAATGTGATCATTACCGGAGCACTCGACGTTCAATCCAACCAATTTCGTCGCCAGTCTGTCTATACGGACCA
>JANNOF010000359.1:0-2417 GCA_031398925.1 Gloeobacteraceae cyanobacterium SOY_34_metabat_371
TGGTCCGGTAACGTCACCTCCTTTCGTAACGCCGCCTTAGCCAGGTTGAGAGCCGTCAGACTGGCATTGACATGGGCATCGAGGGCAGCACTGTTGCGGGATTGAGAATCGACCATCCCGGTAAACTGTCGAGCATCGCGAAACAGGAATTCAATGTGAAACCGGGCACGATAAAAGCGGACCACATCGGTAGCCGTCAACTGGACATCAGAAGAAAATAACAAGGCATAGTGCATCGTGTCTGCGCGGCGTCGAACCGAGCAGACCAACCGAATCCGCCGCGCCAGAGATACCGACCAGACAACCGCCGTCCACAGCTCAGTTCCATCCTCTAACATCTCTGCCACCGTGAAATAGTTCAGGTTGAGGTCACGGGGATTCACCTTGCCATCGTACTTTTTCTGCCGTCCAGGACCAGGACGGCGTGGTCCACGATAGAGATAGGTTAAATCAGCATCTTGGCGCAGTTTGCCAATCGAGTGCCAACCGAGCTTGACCACCCCATCCACCCATTTGCGTTTGCTGTAGAAACTGTCGGCAACGACATAGGTGACCTGTGGCGGCACATAACTCTGACAGTACGCCAGATGTCCCAGATAAAAATCGACCCGATTCCTACAAACCCTGCCTTCAGCCGATGCCGCTTTCACTTGTGCTGAAATCTCGGCTTCGGTTTGTTGAGCAGATAGAGCATAGGCAGTGTTCTGCTGTAAATTCACTACTGCCACAACTGACCATTCGAGTCCGCGCTCTACCTGCTGGGCTTTGCCGTTGTAGAACCAATCGATGCCGGGGGTCGCCCGTCCACTTTTTTCGTTGAAGGTGCAATCGACGGCTAAGATCTGGATGCTTTCGGCTGCGCAGGTGGCTTGAATCAGGGTTTGATTGAGACTCTCTAACCCAATGCCTCTGTTGAAGTGCCGACGGTAGGTGCGCTCTGATAGGCTACTGTAGCGACTTAAGTTTGTGTAGTTTGCTCGTCCACACACGACGAACAGGCTAGTAAACAGGGTGATGAGAAATGTCCGTTGCGGTTTGTGAAATGACCCACTGCTGTCAGTGCGTCGGTTAGAATCCTATTCAAGCTATCCATTGCTCAGTCTTTTTGGTTGATGACTGTCACTTTAAGTGTTGGATAGCTTTTCTCGCCACCTCTGATAAAAACTGTCCGGACTATTGTTGATTGAAGATGCACGTAATCAATATGAGGCTGTTCACAGAAGTCTAACAGGACTCAGCGTATGTAAGAGATCAAATGAAGGTACGGAACATTCTATGCCACTGGTGTTAGATTGGGATGATATTCGAGTAAAGCTTCAAGGGCGTAACAAAAATGCGAGTAATCTGAGAAAATGCCAGGGCAATTTCATTCTAAATAGAGACTTGAGTGTGTTAAGACCAAAGCTAGCAAGTCGTTGAGCCTGAGCCATATTCTGAAACCCCAAGTCTCGATACAAATTCAGCGCAAAGTTTCGTGCCATAGCCCAACTTTGCACCAATGGCAGCGTTCGAGTGCGAGATGCATCTTCCCCTTGAGTCACATCCCGGACATAATGCACCTTATTTTCCACCCCCCAGTAGCCGCGAATCCGCTCCGCAAAGGCTTGTGCTGTATCGACAAAAGAGGCAATGTAGTAGCGGGTTTCCTGGGAGACTTCGATGATGGTTGCTCGATAAACGTGACGCTCTGAATCCACTCGAATCAGTGTTTTCAGCCCTGGAAAATCAGGAATGCCATCCAATTGCTGGGTGATACTTACCGTGCGTTTTTCAATCCGACCATGCCCCTTGTTGATCTGGTGGACGCTCTGTTCGGGTTCAAAGTGAGACTTCACGGCTTTAAGTAAGCCCGATTGATTGCCTTTCAGTGCACCTAAGTAATGATTATGACTAGAAATGATGGTCTGTGCCGTTTTTTTGGGTGCTAATAGCATCAAAGGCAAAAACGACTCCTTGGACTGCCAGGTGCTTGATAAATGCTGGTACCGCAGTAATTTCATTGGTTTTTGAATCAACCTCGTAGGGTTCCAGAATCAAACCACGCTCAACGATGTAGGCACTCACCAGCATAATCGCTGGGTGGGAATCGACGTTTGGGTCATCACTGATAGCTTCATAGGAGCCACGTAAGACTTTGCCATCGATGGCGATCGTTTCTCCAGGTAAGGGTTGAATGCCAAAGAACCGTGATAAACAGGCTGAATACGCCTGATACTCGGTCTGTAACAGCACCCGTCGAATTGTGCTGTAAGAGGGGATGCGTTCTTTTTGGGGTTGAAAGATGTCTACTAAGTCCCTGTGGTAGGCTTTGAGCCAATCACCAATGGCTAGAAACCCTCGATTTCCAGCAACAATGGCAAGGGTGAAGAGGGCTAAACATAAGGCTTGCTGATGCCGTTTTCCGGCGCTACGACGAC
>JANNOF010000001.1:0-7109 GCA_031398925.1 Gloeobacteraceae cyanobacterium SOY_34_metabat_371
CGCGGATCTCTACAACATGGTCAACGTGCCGCAAGCGGTGTGGATCGACGAGGAGGGACGGATCGTCCGGCCGGCGGAGAATGCCGGGTCTTCTGATGCGTTCCGCAACATGGACCGGGTCACGAAGCAGATGACGCCCGAGCAGTTGAAGGAGCGAGAGCGCACCAAGTCGACCTACGTTGCGGCGGTGCGCGACTGGGTGTCGAAAGGGCCGGCCAGCGAGTTCGTTTATGATGCGGCGCAGGTCCGCGCGCGGCTGCGCCCCCCGGACACCGCGATTGCCGAGGCACACGCGCATTTCCGGCTTGCCCAGTACATCTTACGCCAAGGCAAGCGTGATGAGGCCGTCGCCCATTTCTCAGAGGCCAGCCGGCTGCATCCGGAGTCCTGGACCATCTGGCGCCAGGCCGCCGAGAAGGATGCGACCGGGCTGGCAACGGGTGCCGAGTTCTGGTCTCGCGTCGACGAGCTGGGAGACCGCCCCTATCATCGTCCGATCGACATAAAGGGCCTATGAGCGATGTATCGGCTGATCAGCGCTACTCCGAGCCCATATGCTCGCAAGGTACGCATCGCGCTGGCGGAGAAGGGCATCGAGTTCGAGCTGATCACAGAGGTGCCCTGGGACAGCACTACGCAGACGCCGCGCTACAATCCTCTCGAGAAGCTGCCGATCCTGCTGCTCGAGAACGGTGAGAGCGTCTATGAGTCGTCCTATATTCTGGAGTACCTCGAGCTCAAACACCCTACGCCGCCGCTATTGGCCTCGGATGTCGACCAGCGGCTTGCCGCGCGCAAGCTGGAAGTGATCTGCGACGGCGTGTGCGACGCCGTCGTGTTGACGTTCTTCGAGCGCCGCCGACCTCGCAACTGTCAAAGCATCGAATGGTCTGCCCGCCAACGGCGCAAGATCGAAGGCGGGGTGCGCGAGATGGCGCATCTTGTCGACGATCGAACCTGGGCCGTTGGAATCGCTTTCGGTCTCGGCGACATCGCTGTCGGCACGGCTCTCAGCTACCTGACCGTCCGCTTTTCGGAGTTCGACTGGGGGGCGCTCTATCCGAATCTTGCCGCCTACCGCGACCGCTTGGAGCAACGCCCCTCCTTTGCGATGTCACGGCCGGTTCCGCAGACCATTACTGATGCCGTCGTGTAGAGCCGAAACTCGCGCCGATGCTTCGGGAAACAAACGACCTCGCGGCCGCTAGTGGTCGCCTTTGTAGCTGAATTGCAGCGTTGCGGGGTTTTAGGGTGTCGACGCGGGCGGCGCCTGCCGCCGCGCCCCGAGTGGAGCGGGCTCGTGGACGCAGGTCGTCTGACGCGTCGCACGCAACCGACACCTCAAACACGACGGACTGACGCTCACGCAACGTGGACCTGATCTGAGGGGGAGCTCGGGCCGAGAGCTTAGCGAGGCGGCGCAGGTTCGGGGAGTTGCCTGCCCCCGTGAGCACCTATGCGCTACCCTCAGGATTGTATAAGTTGGTGACGATCCTGCAATTGGGCCTGGACCAACTTGAAGGGGGTCATTCCATGAGAAAAGCCATTCGCGTCAGTCTCGCAGCGCTCGCGGCAAGCTTGCTGTCGGCGCCAGCGCTGGCCCAGTCCTGCAATACCGCCGACCGGTCCGTGCTGCTGATCCTCGATGCCTCGGGCAGCATGAACGCCAAGCTGCCGAACGGCGAGACCCGTATCGCTGTGGCACAGCGCGCAATTAAGGGCGTGGCTGGCTTCATCCCAGCTCAGGCGCAGCTTTCGCTGCGCATGTATGTCGCGCAATCGGTGGCACGCGAGAAGAACTGTCAGGATACTCATCTCGCCGTGCCGTTCGGCGCCGCGAGTGCGGCCGGCAGCGCCATCACCACGACGGTGAACGACGTGAAAGCGCAAGGCTATACGCCGATCGCCTATTCACTGGAACAAGCCGCCATTGACTTCCCAGCCAACGACAAGGAGCGCGTGATTGTGCTGGTCAGCGATGGCAAAGAGACCTGCCAGGGCGATCCTGTTTTGGCGGCCGGATGAACAGATCTCTCCCAAAACCATTCCTAACCTGCTCATTGGCCTAGTGGCCGGGGCGCTTTTGGGTGTGGGTGCCGCCCTACTGCTGGAACTACTTGATGAGCGTGTCAAGAGTGTTGAAGAGGCCAAGGAGCTTACCCAACTGCCGCTTTTGGGCGCCCTACCCAAGTCAGATGTATTCCTAGAGCAAAACCTCAACGAAGATGATCCGACGCGCTCCTTCCAACGCTCGCCCTTTAAAGAAGCCCTGCGCTCTTTATCCACGAACCTGCGCTATCTCGGATCAGACCGCAAACTCCGGGTTTTGGGCTTTACCTCGTCTATCCCTGCGGAGGGTAAAAGCACGATCACCTATAATCTCGCAGTCGTCATGGCGGAGTTGGGCCGTAAGGTCGTGGTGATCGATGCGGATATGCGTAAGCCTTCTTTGCACAAGCTGTTGGAAATGCCCAATGCCAATGGTTTGAGTACGGTATTAGCCACCGATTGCTCATGGCAAGATGTGATCATCGAAACGGATAAGCCTAATCTGTGGGCCATTACCTCCGGGCCTTTGCCCCCTAACCCCGTTACACTTTTGGACTCTCAAAAGTTAGTCCAGTTCATTCAAGAGCTTAAGGAAAATTTTGACTACGTGATCTTTGATACACCGCCGGTAGTTGGCTTGACCGATGCCCAGATCTTGGCTGCCCACTTGGATGGTATGGTCTTGGTGGCTGCCCTAGAACGCTCTAACCGTTCAGCCCTACAACGCGCCACGGAGATGCTCCGTAACAGTGCTGGCAATCTTGTTGGATTGGTTGTCAACCTCTTGGATGAAGGATCCGAGGGTTATTACCACCAGTACTACTACTCCTATTACTACGGTGAAGCGGTTTCTAACCCCAACCAAAAGTCCAAGAAAAACGCTCCCCCTACCCCCAACAAGGGTAATGTGCTGACGAATCTGTTTCGCTCTAAAGATAAATAAGCCTCAGTTCACAAAATCTGGGCGCAAGCTTTGGCTTTGATGGAGCCGCTGTTCTAGTTGGGGCCATTGCTGATCCGCAATGATCTGGTGGAATTGCTCGAGTTGTCCTTGATAGATCTGGAGCGCCAGGAGTAGGGCTGCTCGGTTAAATTGAGCCATTTGACGGCCCAATTGAGGATTTCCCCCGCCCACCCGTGATGTGTCGGCAAAACCAGAGCTAGCGAGGGCTTGGGCGAGGGGTAGTACCGCTGATTGCCCCGCACTGAGTACGAGGGCGGCGCTGATCAAAACGGGTAAATGGGAGATCAGGGCGACTGCCTGGTCATGATCCGGGGGGGCTGCATTTAAACGACGGGCCCCTAACCCATCAACGAGGGCCATCACTTGGGCTAGGGCCACCGGACAGGTTTGCGCTATGGGGGTCAAGACGTAGGGACGGTCACGGAATAACCCCCGCAGGGCATGGGCCATACCTTGATCGGCAGTCCCCGCCATGGGATGGCCCCCGATAAACCAAGGCCAAAGTTCCGTAGCCTGGGTAACGATGGACCCTTTAACGGAAGCTACATCGGTGATCACCGTTCCCTCGGGGAGAATCTGCGCCAATCGGGCCACGGTAGGTAAGACTTCCCCTATGGGTACCGCCACAAATACTACCTGGGCCGCCCGGAGGATCCGTTCATCCTGACTGGCTAGGGTTACAGCCCCCCGCGCACAGGCCAAGGTACAACTATTGAGCCTCCGACTGACCCCCAAAACCGTGTGACCTAGGGCTGTGAGATCAAGGGCTAAGGAACCCCCAATCAGTCCCAAGCCGACAATACCTACGGGGTATGATGTTGCCATGGCTGAAGTTTACTCCGCTAGATCTCTTATTTAAGACCAGCACGTAACTACTTGGTTAGCGCGTATGCTTGTAGTATGAAAACCCTCAAAGAATTTTTAGCCGCTTGCGCCGATTTAGGAACACTGCGGATCGTGGTAACCAACGGAACTGCTGTCCTAGAGGCTCGAGCGCCCTTAGCCAATCTTTTTTATGTGTCGCGTGTACCTACCTATGCCAATATGCACACGGATCATATAGAAATGCATTTAAATATGGCGGATATTACTTTGGTCAAGTTTGAAGAACTCCCCAGTAAACAGGGTAACTTTACCACCTACTGTATTCGCTTCCTTAAATCAGAAAGCGAAAAAGCTAGCTTAAGTTGCTTTTTGCAATGGGGTAAACCCGGTGAATATGAACCAGGACAAGTCGAAGCCTTTTTGGCCCTCAAAGCTGAATATGGCACCCAGTGGACCCCACAACCTTTAGCCGAGGGCTGCTAAAGATCATGAAGATCCCAAATGTTTCCAATAGATCGCTGGTCGGCTAGGGTGAAAAAGCCCATGCGTCGGCGTAAGGCACCTGCTACGGTTTCCCAAGACCAACAGCGCCTGCACGTACTTAACCGGATTACTTTTGGGCCCTCGATTGCCAGTTTTCAAGCGATTAGTACGGTTGGGGTTACCAATTATATTAATGCCCAGCTTGCTCCTAAAAATCTAGCTGATCCCATTGCTGATCTGCCCCTAGACCGTTATGACTATTCCCTCCAAGAAATACAAAGCTGGTGGCTCCTCAAGATCTTTCGCACAGAGCGGCAGCTTTTAGAACGGATGACGTTGTTTTGGCATAATTTTTTTGCTACCGGCAACCGCCGCGTTTTAAATCCTTACTTGATGTACCTCCAAAATCGTACCTTTCGTCAGTATGCTCTGGGCTCGTTTCGAGACCTGCTCAAAGCCATGGCCACCGATGGCGCGATGCTGATTTGGCTCCAAGGGGATCAAGGGGATGCGGGACTCCAGTCCAATGGTAGCTATGGGATCCCTCCTGAAAATTTTGGTAGGGAAGTTTTGCAACGGTTTTCCCTAGGGGCTAAGGGTAATCCAGCGCTCGAAGATTCCGCAGAGTATTTTACCGAAGATGATGTCCGTGAAGGGGCACGGGCTTGGAGTGGTTGGCACGTTTCGCCGACACCGCCCTATGCCGTTACGTTTAATCCCGCTCATCATGATGACCGCGCTAAATATACCCTAGGCGGATCAATTCCAGCCCGCTCCGGTAGTTTGGGCAAACAAGATATAGATTCGATGATCGATCTTATTTTTGCGGTTCAACCGACAGACGTTCAAGTTTCTCAGGTATCGCGGTGGGTATGCCAACGCCTGATCCAATACTTTGTTACCGATTTCCCTTCCCAAGAATATATCGACTATGTGGCTCAAGGGTTTGGACCTGAGGGCAATATCACAGCCTGTTTACAACGCATGTTTACGTCTTCACTTTTTCAGAATAGTGAAACCTATCATCGCTTAGTCAAGTCCCCCACAGAGTTGGTTTTGAGTGTTTTGCGGGTGCTCCAGCCCAATTTTACCGTTCAGGATACGACCCGCTATTTAGCTAGTTTGAGTTTTCAAGGACAGGAACTTCTTAACCCCTCCACGGTGTTTGGGTGGCCTCGGGGCAGTCAGTGGTTTAGTTTTCCTAACCAACTAGAGCGCCTAGATATGATCACGCGACTCTGTGAAGAAAATAGTTATGATCCCTTGATTCTGTCTAATGCGGTCCCTGACGATCCCTTAGTTACTTCACGGGATGAAGAAGTCTTTGACTATTTCTTTAATTTACTCCTCGTCCGCGATACGGTTCCCGAAGTTAAAGACGATTTAAGATCTTATTTCTTTGCCCAAAGTGGGGCTAGTACTAAGGCTGAAAAGATGCGTGGCTTACTCAATTTGATGATGGCTTGCCCTGAATTTAACCTGCGTTAGGAGGGTCCATGCTGCGTCGCCATGTCCTAAAACTTGCTGGACTCACCGGAATGAGTCTTGGGTTGAACTGGCAACAGCCCAGTCTGGCCCAAACGGACCCGGATGGCCCGATTTTGGTCATGATTTATCTGCTGGGTGGAAATGACGCCCTTAATATGGTGGTGCCGGTCGATCAACATTCCGTTTATAAATCAGTACGGCCCCAGCTCCATTGGCCCTTATCGGATCTATTGATCCTGGACAATACGGTGGGCTTAGCCCCGCCGATGGAGCCTTTGTATAAATATTTTAATTCTGGAGAATTAGCCCTGTTGGTGGGCATTGGCGTCCCGGATGCGACTACTTCCCTCTTTGCCCATGACAATCAGCGCACGGTTTGGTGTACAGGCCGCATTGGGGGCGAAGAACAACAGCCGACACAAAATGATCCGGGTTGGCTGGGTACCTACATTGCCAACTATGCCAATGTTGCCGTAAATGATCCTCTGTACTCTTTTCAAGGGTCTGATGATATCCCCCAACTCCTCCGTCAGACCGGAGTTTTCCCCGCCGGAGCGGTGCGGGATCTGGATTTTTATCAGATCCAAGTAGGCGGACGGACCCCAACGGAACAGGCGCTACGGCAACAAATTTTTCAACAGATCATCTCCCGAGACCGCAGTACCTTTAGACCGTCCGTGGAATATGCAGCCCAGTGGCTGCGGGGAGAACAGGCGGTTAGTGAAGTTTTTGATGCGGCCCTAGCCATAGGTACAGACGTAAGCTACCCAGATACGGATTTGGGGCGACAGCTCGCTGATGTGGCGGCCCTGATCGCCAGTGGTGCACCGACACCGGTGCATTATTGTGAATTTTTTGACTTTGATACCCATGCCAATCAAAACGATACCCATCCTGCGCTCCTAGCGGATTTGGCTCAATCCATAGATGCCTTTTATACCGATATTAAAAATCGCGGGCTACACAATCGGGTCGTCTTGATCACCTATTCGGAATTTGGCCGTCGTCCAGCGGAAAACTCTGCCCTAGGAACAGATCATGGCTTAGCGGGTACTTCTTTGGTTCTCGGGGGAAATGTGCGGGGCGGTGTTTATGGGGCCTACGCTAACCTGTCGCGGGTAATTCAAAATATTGATGTCCAACCCTTCAAAGATAATATGACTACCACTCCGGGTATGGATTTCTTAAGCGTCTATGCCACGATTCTAGAGCGACACCTAGGTCTTGATCCGGCGATCACGCCCACCCTGTTACCCGCCATTGCACCGGGATACCAACTGCTCAATTTTTTGTGATGTGC
>JANNOF010000041.1:0-2517 GCA_031398925.1 Gloeobacteraceae cyanobacterium SOY_34_metabat_371
GCCAGCACCGCCAACACTGAGCGCTACACCTGGAAGAAGGAGGATGAAGCTAAATAGTTTCATTCATTGAGAACAACCCCGAGCTTATGCGGCGCCAGACTGAGTGGGCGAAGCGGTGTAAAGAAGAGGTTTTTGCCGATAAGGAACTTCTCACGCAGAAGAAAATCAGCGACAAGTGGACGTATCTCAAAAAGGCGTACAGATCCGCGAAGGAGGCGCAATGTAGCACTGGATTTGGCCTCAGCTCTCGTAGCTCTCGTAGCAATACGCTAGACGTACGACAGAGCAGCAGCGGAGGAAAGGGCTCACAATCGAACAGGTTTTGGAGCAAAAGTGTCCATTTTTTGCCAGACTCGACGCTATACTCCATGAACAGCCAAATGTATCTGCTATTGGTACGGTCGAAACTCTGCAGCTGGAACAAGGTGAGTCTTCATCTCGTGCGCCACATTCCCAACCGCAGCAGCAGCCTTTGCAGTACGAAATCAGCTCTGGATCAGATGATGGAGGTGGAGAAGAAGAAGAAGAAGACAATGGGGGTGGACTATCGTGGTCAGAGTCAGAAGGCGAGCAACGTCCTCAGCCTACTCAGGCTACCCGGCAAAATACTACTGCTAGTCGGCGTCCTAGCCAGCAGCTACCAGGGGATCAGCCGGCCGCTAAACGGAGACGCACCTCCGCTGTTGATCGTACAGGCGCGGGTGCGTACATGGAGGAGTTTATAAAAACTCGCCGGGAGATCCAGATGGAACAGCTCCAGAGCCAGGAGCGCATACAAACTGAACGGATACGCGCTGAACAGCAGATGCGCGCAGAGGAGCGAGTACGGGCAGAGGAGCGGACGCGGGCAGATGAGCGGACACAGCAACGGTTCATCGAAGCTCAAGACAGAATGACACAAACTTTGCAGCAAACAATGCAGCAAATGGCCGAAAATCAAAGGCAGAGCATAGAGCAAATTGCTGTAAATCAGAATCAGTTTCTGCAGCAGCTGATAACACTTCTACAAAATCAACAGCGTTAGTGACGCGTCACGCGTGACGCTTTCAGTCCTCCATCCGTAGACAAAGTAGATTTCGTAATGCTTCTCCAGAGTTTTGTGAACTTGAGACTTCTGAATTAGGCGTGTCTTCGGCGTCATCCTGGATGATTGCTGAACATCTTCTTCAAGCCACTGATTGTCTTCGCTAAGAGATATCAGCATATTGTGTAGAACAATACTACTTAGCATCCAATGAGTAGCACACAAGTGATCCTTTTTGGCGTTGCGAATATACAGAGGAAGCCCGTGTAGAAGTGTCTGCCATCTGGCCTTCAAGATGCCAAATGCATGTTCAATGTTAACCCTTGCGCGAGAGTGTATAATGTTGAACCGCTTATAGCTCTGTTGGCGTGCAATTGGCTCTTTATATGGCGTAATGACATATCTATCAAGCGAATAGGCTTTATCTGCTAATAGATAGGCTTCTGGAGAAAACAATTCACTTCGCTGGCGATATAAAGAAGTTGATTTCCATATTGTAGAATCATGGACACTACCAACTTGGCCGGCATTGGCAAAAATGAATTGCATATTCCAGTCGCAAATGCCCTATATATAGGTTAATTAGATAGTTAGTTAGATATATAGACAAATATTATGACTCACCGTAAGATTTAGGCTGTAATTCTTTTTCCGGGAGAAGTACTGCTCATGATTATCTCTTGGCTTAAATCGAAGCTGTATCTCTGAACCGTCCAAAAAGCCAACATAATCTTTAAATATTTGATGCGTAGATTGCACTGAACCGCGCGGCCATCGTATATATCTGCTACATAGCTGCATAAGAACCGTCACAAGTCTATCCGTATATAGCCACACAGTTCCGTGGCCAATATTCATGTGAACTCTCGTCCGCTCGCCGGATTCTCTACCACCAAGTGAGTATAGCGCAACGGCAATCTGCTGATAAATGGGTCGGGCTTCCTTTCGTGAATTCTGCGCCCAAACATCACTATCTTCACAGATTTGAACAATCTTCCAGAAGGCATCTTTAGTGACGCGAAAGCAGGCACGAAAACTTGTATCAGAGTAGCAGTAGATGATGTTCGATAGCGTATCAATTGGCTGATACCCTGCGGTTCCAATTTGTCGAGTATGAAGATATCGGGTGCTCTGGATTGAACCTAGTAGTACTACAAGAAATTCCACTAAATCGTCGGTAAGCTCTTGGTCAACGTCTTCATTGAATAAGGATTGAAGTAGTGCAAAATCTAGAAAGATTTCTAGCGTTTGGACAAGGGAACTTCTCTCAGTATTGCGAGGCATCTCCTTACGATACAACAACAAGTTCGTGTGTCGACGTTAGAATTCCGATTCCGATTCCGGAGTCTACAAAAGGGGATGTCAACAGTGGCGCTCCCAATTAGGCTTAGCCTCAGTAGTTACGTACCTCGCGGAATCGGAATCGGAATCCTGTTGACAACCCCTAATATCCTGGAGCCTAGCCGTGGCTTCGTTCTCGTACGAACGGGAGA
>JANNOF010000044.1:0-10240 GCA_031398925.1 Gloeobacteraceae cyanobacterium SOY_34_metabat_371
TGACGGATGCTGAACTCGCTCCCTTTATCGCCAAATTGCAAGCCCAGTGGCAAAAACGTAAAACCCATACCAATCTTGATGATCAGGGGTTAGAAGACCTTGCCCAAAAGCTCAATCAAATTTATTTTGGGGGTCAACTGACGTGGCATTCGATCCGTTGGGTCACCAATCAAGGGCAACGCTGGGGCAGTTGCACCCCGCTTCAGGGCACGATCCGCATTTCCCAGCGTTTAGCTACGGTTCCAGAATTTGTTTGTGACTATGTGATCATCCATGAATTGGCCCATTTGCTCCAGGCCGATCATGGGCCTCAATTTTGGGCCTTAGTTAACCGTTATCCACTAACGGAGCGGGCGCGGGGCTATCTGATGGCTTTGGGCTTAGAAGAGATCTAGGGGGATCAAAATCAATGAAGAGCTAATTTTATGTAATTGGCCTCTTTAGGCTAAGCAAGGGATCAAAACACTACCGATAGTGGATCGGGTAATACACCCTGGTATATTTGGATAAATCCAGAGATCATTTATGACATGGACGCGTAGGGTATTACTGGCAAGTCTAGGGGTAGTGCTGCTACCCTCCGTTAAGGCGAGTTCTAGTGATCTTGATGAAGTACTCCTCCTATTACAAAATGTGGCCCTTGGCGAGCGCGGGTCAGGCATTTACCTCAACCGTGAGCAGTTGCTGCGCGAATTGATCGTCGCCCAAGATGTGACCTTCAAAGGCCAAGCAGCCCAACAGGTAGAACATACTTTTTTGCGGGGTTTGATCAAAAAACAAGCCTCCCCTAAAGACCGCTTTTATGATCCCCAACAGGCCCAGCAACTCCTCACTAGCTCCGCCAGCCTAGTAGAAGGCAAAGCTTTAGAGGGGGACCGGGCCTATATTCAGCTTAAGCAAATTGATAGCCGCACCTTGGCGCAAGTAGCCCTATTGCTCCATCAATTTACCCATGACCAAGGCCTCATCCTTGATCTGCGCGGCGCCAGTGGCAATGACCCCCAAGCCTTGGCGGATCTAGGGCGCGTTTTTATTGCTAAAACACCCTTGTTCAATAGCCTTTTAAATAAAAATCAACGCCAAGATCATCTTTCTAAAGCACGGACCATAGCCGCGGATATGCCTTTAGTCGTGATCGTAGATGGTGAAACACGCGCCAGTGCAGAAGCTTTGGCCGGGGGCCTTCAGTTGATGAACCGGGCCAGTATTATCGGCACCCGCACCAGTGGCGATGGCTTTCGTACGGCTGTCTATGAACTTCCTTCGGGGGCCGCGGTAGAACTGGTTATGGCCCGTTGGCAAGTAGAGGGTAATGCTACCTTGAGTCCCGTGATCCCCGATCGAGAAGTACTTAAAGATCCCCTTAGTGCAGCGATCAATGTGCTCGCCAGCCAGCCCGTTCGTACCTTGGAAGTGACGGTTTTTCCTGACCGGGGCCGGATAGGTAAATACAATTTGGGCTTTGATGCCGGGTCCGCCAATTTAGGGGTTGCAGGCTTAGTGGAGGGCTTTAGTCCTGATAACGTCAAGCGCGTGATCCGCCCCAAGGAAGAACTTAAGATCTGGTACTTGGGGGATTATTGGGTCTTTTTATATCGTCCCCAAGCTTCATTGTTTACTTTTTTTGCTGACCGGATCTATAGTTTGACCCCCAATACCCTTACTGCCCAAGGGATCCGCATGGGCAGTACCTATGCTCAGGTGACCGCCGCCTATGGGGGGCCCGACAAAAATGGCTATGTCGAACGGTTCCCTTTTCCCGTTGGGGCCAGAGGCGATACCCCAGATCGTTATTGTGTTGATTACGATGCCTTGGGTCTGTCTTTTATCTTTAGCAGTGGCTCCAATCGCGTCCAAGCCATAGGATTATTCAAGTCCGGGAGCTAATTTACACCAAACCTGGGGGATCTCCTAGGCAACAGACGCTAAATGTGCTCTAAAATCCGCAATAGGTGGGTTAAAATTGGCCCAAGTTGGGGGCTTTATGCATATCACTTGTGTAGAGATCGATAAATTTAAGTCCTTCGGGAGCTATACCCGCATTCCCCTGTTGGAGGGCTTTACGGTCATTTCCGGGCCCAATGGATCCGGTAAATCTAATATTATTGATTCGTTGCTTTTTGCCCTTGGTTTAGCTGGATCTAGGGGGATGCGCGCCGGGAAACTCTCGGATCTAATCCACCAAGGCATTACCCGTGGCGAAGCCGTGGTCACCGTAACTTTTGGCGGGACGGGGGATCAACATGGCGATCAGTTAGTAGTTACCCGCAAACTGCGGGTCAATGGTCCCAACTACACCAGTACTTTTTTGCTCAATGGACAGGTAGTCAATATCACGGAGCTTCATGAAACCCTAGCCCGCTATCGGATCTATCCCCAGGGCTATAACGTGGTGCTCCAGGGGGATGTGACGGATATTATTTCCATGAATTCCCGTGAACGCCGGGAGATCATTGATGAAATGGCAGGGGTTGCCGCGTTTGATCGCCAGATTGCGTTGGCCCATAAAGAATTAGCCGAAACCCAAAGTCACGAAGAACGGCTACGCTTTGTGGCGGGAGAGCTGAACCAAAGCCGAGAACGTTTGACCAACGAGCGCAAAAAAGCTCAAGAGTATCAGATCCTGCGGGGGCAGCTAGAACAGCTTGAGGCCCTGGTACAACGCTTACTTTTGATCCAACTCCGGGGGCGCGTAGCCCAGGCCACCCTGGCCTTGACCCAGACTGAAGCAGCCATGGCCCAAGATCAACTCCTAATCGCAACCTATCACACCCAGATCCAAGCACAGGAGCAACAACTCAGCCACGCCCAACAGCAGGTCAAACAACTGGGCGAACAGGAGCAATTGAGTCTGCAAGGGGTTTTAACCCGCGCGCAACTGGAATACGAACAGACGATCCAGCAGCAACAGGCCCATGGGGAGCAGATCCAACGCCAGACCCAAACCTTGGCGCAGATTCAAATTGAAGTAGCGCATTTAATCGAGCAACGGGTCCAGTTAGCCCAACAACAGCAGGATCTAGAGCAAAACTTGGCCCAGACGCGTCAGCAGCTCCGCGAAGCCCAGCAACGACTTGCCCATAAACAAGAAGAGCTGCGCTTACTTTCCGCTTCTTCGGAGGCTGGGCTCCGGCAACAAACGGGGCTGACCCATCGCATCCAGGAGCTACAAACCCTCTTAGGGCCTTTACGCCAAACCTTGACCCGTTTGGGGGAGCGCCGTCAACAGCAACAACGGCAACAGCAGGAGCAAGCCCAAGAGATCGAGCAACTCTCTAGGGCCTTAGCGGAGCAAGAACCCCTGCTAACGGAGCATACCCAGGCCCTTGTTAACCAACAGCAAGACTGGGAAACCCTAAAAACGCAACTAAAACAGATCCAAGGTCAGTTTTTGACCGAAAAAAGTACCCTCCGCCGACTTGAAAAAGAACAGCAGGTCTTACAGCGCGAACTAGACCAGCTAGAAGCCCGTCAGGCAGCTTCCCGCGAGATCCAAGGCCAAGGGGCAGTCCAACGGATCCTCAGGGCCAATCTTGAAGGCGTCCACGGCCCGGTGATCCAACTAGCTCAGGTTGAACCAGAGTATCAATTGGCGCTTGAAGTAGCCGCCGGGGGGCGGTTATTTAACCTTGTGGTGGAAGACGATGAAGTAGCCGCTCGGGCCATTGAATTGCTTAAGCGCGAGCGGGCAGGCAGGGCCACGTTTTTGCCCTTAAATAAGCTCGATGCCCCCCGACGGCTCGAACCCTTGCGTGAAGAAGGCAGTATCGCCTACGCCGTGGATCTATTGGATTTTGATCCGCTTTATGCACGGGTTTTTAGCTATGTTTTGGGCGAAACCGTTATTTACAGCACCATTGATCTGGCGCGTCGGCAACTCCGTCGGCAGCGCATGGTGACCTTGACCGGAGAACTATTAGAAAAAACCGGCGCCATGACGGGTGGATCCGTGCAAACCCGTAGCCAGGGGCAATGGGGCCAGCCCGAAGCGGAATTACCCCGTGAGCAACAGCAACGCCTTCAGGATCTAGAGGCCATGATCACGGCTTTGACGCGCAAGCTAGACCGTCAAGAGGCCCAGATCCAAACCCTCCAAGAAGCAACCCAGGCCGCTGAACGTCAGGTGATCTTTGCCACCGGGCAACAGGAACAACGGCAAAAAGAAGTCACGCGTTTGGGGGCGCGCTACGGGCAGGTGCAAAAGCAATATCGCTATTTGCATGATCAATCCCAACAGGATCAACAGGCCCACCAACAGGCCCAGGCCCAACTAGGCCCCCTCGAAGCGGAGCTATCCCAAGCCCAAGAAGAATTAGCCCAACTCGAAACCCAAAGCCTTTATCAACAGTGGCAAGACCTCCAGCGCACCGTCCAAGGCTTAGAATCCCAACGGCAACAGCTTCAAAATCAGGTCTATCAGCAAGAGGCCCAAATCCAAAAATTAGAGGCCAATACCCAGCTATCCCAGCAACGTGAAGCAGATCATGTCCGCCAACAGCACCAAGGCGCGGAGCAGATCCGCCAGTTAGAAAGTCTTTTAATCCAGCTAGAGGCTCAAAAAAAGATCCAAAAAAATCAACTCCAACAGATCCAAGACCAATGGCAAATGCTAGAAGTAACCCTTGCCTCTGCCAAGACCCAACGGGATCAATGGGAAACCCAGGTCAATCAAACCAGGCGCGCCCTCCAAGAAGCCCAATGGCAAGGGGAGCAGCATCAGCGGGAATGCGCCGCTCAAACTACGCAATTAGCGGAGCTTCAGCAGCAGTACTTAGCTCAGGACGAGCTTTGTGGCAGTCTAGGTGCTGAAAGCCCCCCAGAACTGACCCTAGAACAGGCCCAAGCCCAGATCCACAGGATCCAACGGCGGATCAGTACCCTAGAACCAGTCAATATGCTAGCTATCGACGAGTACACCCAAGTCGAAGGTCGTCTTGCCGCCCTAACGGAGCGGGTTGACACCTTGGCCCATGAGCGTACTGAACTTTTATTGCGCATTGAAACCCTGGCAACCCTTAAGCAAGAAGCCTTTTTAATTGCCTTTCGGGCCGTTAATGACCGTTTTGAAGAGATCTTTCACCAGCTTTCCGATGGGGATGGACACCTCCAACTGGAATACCCTGAGGATCCTTTTAGTGGTGGGCTAAATTTGGTAGCCCATCCCAAGGGCAAAAATGTCCGCCGTTTAGAGTCTATGTCTGGGGGGGAGAAATCTCTGACTGCCCTGAGTTTTATCTTTGCACTCCAGCGCTATCGCCCTTCACCTTTTTATGCCTTTGATGAAGTAGATATGTTTCTCGATGGTGCAAATGTTGAGCGTTTGGCCCAAATGATCGAACAGTCGGCTAAGACCGCCCAGTTTCTGGTAGTTTCTTTACGGCGCCCCATGATCGAGCGGGCAGACCGGACCATTGGTGTCACCCTGGGTCACAATGAGCGGACCCAAGTACTGGGACTTAAAAAAGGCATAGCTATGATCCATGCAAACTAAGTGCTTCCAAAACATTAAGAAATGTTAATCTACTATTAAGGGACAGCCCAAAAGGCTTAATTCCTGGGGAAAGCGGTACTTTTTTGCACACCGAAAACAAGCCTGCATCCCTCAGATCTCTAAGTACTTACGCCTAAGCTAGGTATTTCTTACTAGACAGGGGTAGGGCAAAGTCCTAAAATATGTGAAGAACTGTGATCATCGTTCAGCTACAAGAGGTTCAAGGTGATAGAAGAGACAGCGCAATTAATTCAGCTAGCATGGTTGGTTCCTTTATATGGAGCGCTAGCGGCGCTCTTTTCTTTGCCTTGGGCCTTGGGCGTATTCAAGGGGCAAAAGCCTCCGGCCTATGGTGGGCTTGTCTTTATGGGTATTGGCTTTGGTCATAGTCTTTTGGCCTTGATCGCAAGTTTGAACGCACCAGCCCCGATGCGGATCAGTATTCCCTGGCTGAATGCTGGCGTGGTGGATCTTAGCCTCAGTCTTTTATTCTCGCCCCTGACCCTAGGGATGCTGACCCTAGTTACGGGAGTGAGCTTTTTAGTTCAACTCTATTCACTGGGCTATATGGCTCATGAAGATGGACTCCCGCGCTATTACGGCATACTTAACTTTTTTACTAGCGCCATGTTGGGTTTAGTAATCAGCGATAATCTTTTGATTACCTATGCCTGCTGGGAATTGATGGGGCTATGTAGCTACCTACTCATTGGTTTTTGGTTCCATAAATCCAGTGCCGCCGAGGCGGCGCGCAAAGCTTTTTTAACCACCCGCGTGGGGGATTTTCTACTCCTCGTCGGCATCGTAGTCCTTTATGTCACCGCTGGAACGTTAGATTTTGCAGCCCTAGGGGCTTGGGCAGAAACAGCCCAACTTGCTCCTGCCTTTGCAACGGTACTGACCTTAATCTTATTTGCAGGGCCTGTGGGTAAATCGGCCCAATTTCCCCTCCATGTGTGGCTACCCGATGCGATGGAAGGCCCGACCCCTGTGTCGGCTTTGATCCATGCGGCAACCATGGTGGCAGCAGGGGTGTTTTTGGTGGTCAAGCTGGAACCGGTTTTTGCCCTTGCTCCTTTAACCCTAAGTATCGTCGCCTGGACCGGTGCCATCACGGCCCTTGGTGCGGCGCTAATCGCTACGGTACAAAACGACATTAAAAGAGTCTTAGCCTATTCGACGGTTTCGCAATTGGGCTATATGTTCATGGCCCTAGGGGTAGGACACCCGGAAGCGGCGGTGTTTCACCTGTTTACCCATGCATTTTTCAAAGCCATGATGTTTTTGGGGGCAGGATCGGTGATCCATGCCATGCACGAAGCTGAGCATAAAACCCACGGGCATTTAGACGTTCAGGATATGCGCAACATGGGCGGCCTTTGGTCCAAGATGCCTATTACCGCAGTAACTTTTGGGATCGGGGTGTTGAGTATTGCCGGGGTGTTTCCCTTGGCGGGTTTTTGGTCTAAAGATTCGATCCTCCATGCCCTCGAAAAAGAAGCCCCTGTCCTTTTCACCTTGGCTTTGATCACGGCTGGATTGACGGCTTTTTATATGCTGCGTCAGTTTATCCTGACCTTTTTAGGTAAGCCCCGTACCAAAGAGGCGGGTATGCTCCACGAATCGCCCTGGATGATGGCGCTACCCCTGGTAATCTTGGCAGTTCCTTCGGCGGCGGCGGGTTATTGGGGCAATAACTGGTTTTTAAAAGAAGAAGTGGCGATGAGCATTGCGACCCAGTCCACTATTGCCGTAGGGGTGGGGTTTGGATTTGCCGTTGGGCTTTATATCCTCCAAGGCAACGCCATGCTTAAGTCTTTAGCTCCTTTGACCCAGCCCCTACAAAAGCTTTTTTATATTGACGTGATCTACGAGCGCACGGTAGTTGCTGGGATGAAAGACCTAGGGATCTTGACTGCTTGGTTTGATAAAAACATTGTGGATGGTTTGGTTAACTTGGTCAGTACCACTTTTTGGGCGGGGGCTGAAACCCTGAAGTACGTGGAAAATGGTCGGACCCAGTTTTACCTATTAGTCGTCGTGAGTTCAATTTTGACCCTAGGCATTTTTAGTACCTTAGGTCTTCAGTAAGGAGTGGGTTGTGAATTTCCCCATCTTAAGTGCAGTTGTTTTTTTTCCAGCTTTGGGTGCTTTGATCCTGGCTTTGTGGCCTGGTGAAGCTGATCATAAAGTTGCCCGTGGGGTGGCCTTAGCGACAGCGATTGGTACGCTTTTGCTCAGTCTTTTTTTAACCCTGAACTTTGACTTCAACAGTACTCAGGGCCAATTTACCGAGTCTTTTAGTTGGATCCACCAGTTGGGGATCACCTATAGCCTGACCGTGGATGGGATCAGTCTGCCCTTGGTTCTGCTTACGGCAGTACTCGTCGTCCTTTCGATTTTTACCAGTTGGCAACTGAAGTACCGTCCCCGTTTTTACTACTCGATGATCTTGTTATTAACCTGTGGGGTTATGGGGGCCTTTTTAGCCCGTGACCTGCTGTTATTTTTCCTGTTCTATGAGCTGGAACTGATCCCTCTATACTTCTTGATCGCCATTTGGGGCGGAGAACGTCGGGAATACGCTGGGATGAAGTTTTTGCTCTATACGCTCTTTTCCAGTGTCTTTTTACTGGTGGCTTTTTTGAGTGCCTACTTTGTTTCGGGCCTCAATACCTTTGATATTACCCTCTTGGCAACCGCCGATTTTTCGATCCCTTTTCAGATCTTTTCCTTGGTAATGCTGACGATTGGTTTTGGGATCAAGATCCCGTTGGTTCCCTTTCATACCTGGCTACCGGATGCCCACGTCGAAGCACCGACGGCGATTTCAGTCCTGTTGGCAGGGGTTTTGCTCAAACTCGGTACCTATGGGATCTTGCGTTTTGGAGTAGGTCTTTTTCCCGAAGCGGCCCAATCCCTTTCTTGGGTCTTGGCAACCCTGGCGGCGATCAACGTGATCTATGCTTCCTTGGCGGCTTTAGCCCAGACCGATATGAAAAAGATGATCGCCTATTCTTCTATTGCCCACATGGGCTACGTAGTCTTGGGCATAGCGACCCTCCAGGAAACAGGGCTGCAGGGGGCTGTATTTCAGATGATCTCCCACGGAGTGATCTCGGCCTTGCTGTTCATGATCGTCGGGCTAGTGTACGAAAATGCCCATACCCGTGATCTGGGTAAATTAGGCGGATTATTTGACCGCACTAAGGGGTTGCCGATGGTGGGGGCCTTTATGGTCGCAGCGGCGATGGCAAATGCGGGAATGCCGGGCATGAGCGGTTTTGTGGCGGAGTTCTTGGTTTTTCGTGGCGCTTATGAGCAATTTCCCATTGCCACCGTGGTCTGTATCTTTGGTACGGTCCTGACTGCCATTTATCTATTGGTCCTGCTGCAGCGCGCCTTTTTTGGAACGGTGCCTACGGAACTGAAGCAAATTACTAAGCCCACATTGCGTTCCTATATCCCTGCTACAATTTTGGCCTTTTGTATGGTGGGCTTAGGACTCTTTCCTAACCTCATGACGGGGATCAGCGCTCAATCCGTTGCTGGCTTGGTAACGCAAATGGGCACCACCCAGATCGCCAAGGTGGATCGTTAAGCGTACAATCGTGCTGAGCCACTGCGTTGGGCCTATGTTCACCAACATTGCTGTCTACAAATTTGCGCCACTTACTGGACTCAAGCCCCTCCGTGAACAGTTAGCGGCGCACTGTAAGAAAGCAAGATTAAAAGGAACCATTCTCTTAAGTACAGAGGGGATCAATCTTTTTGTGTGTGGATTGGCCCCCCAAATTGATGTATTACTGGCTGAGTTACAACAGATCCCTGGTTTAAACGATCTTGCGCCTAAATTTAGTACCAGTGCTGAGCAGCCTTTTTCGCGGATGCTCGTCCGCATCAAAAAAGAGATTATTTCCTTTGGCATAGAAGATATTGATCCAGCCCGTTATACATCACCCAAACTGTCGCCCCAAGCCTTAAAAGCCTGGTTAGATGAGGGCCGTCCGGTAACCCTCCTCGATACCCGGAACGATTATGAGGTGCGGTTGGGCACCTTCAAGGGGGCCCATACCCTCGGTTTGGATCATTTTCGGGGGTTTCCAGAAGCCGTAAAGCACCTGCCTGAAACGTTAAAAGATCAGCCCATTGTCCTCTTTTGCACAGGGGGAATACGCTGCGAAAAAGCTGGGCCCTTCATGGAAAAAGAGGGCTTTCGTCAGGTTTTTCAACTTGATGGCGGGATCCTTAAATATTTTGAAGAATGTGGTAATGCCCACTATACGGGGGAATGTTACGTATTTGACAAGCGGATCGGGGTGGATCCTGCCCTGCAGGAGACGACTGCCACCCAATGCTTTCAGTGCCTTACGCCCCTTACCGCTGAAGAACAACAGGACCCGCGTTATGTGTGGTCGGTTTCCTGTCCCTATTGTTTTAAAACTACCGAACAGCAACAGGCGGCAACCCTAGCCCGCCGCCATCAGCAGATCCGTCAAGCCACGACGCCCTTACCGGGTAGTCAGCCCTACGATAACCATCGCCCGGTTATGGTCCCCGTAGCCTGTGACGGCATGACCTTGGTTGATTTTTTAGGTACTATTTTAGGCCACCTGCCCCCCGCCGAGTGGTTAGCCCTCTGTGATCAAGGCCATCTTTTGAATGCGGATCAGCACCCTGTGACAGCGGACCATCGGGTACACACCGGTGAGCGTTATCTACATTTATTCCCTGGGAATGTGGAGCCAG
>JANNOF010000062.1:0-19252 GCA_031398925.1 Gloeobacteraceae cyanobacterium SOY_34_metabat_371
TGTTGGTGGAGGTCACCCAGTCGGTGAACTGGCCCCACAGGCCCTGAGATACGCGACGCTCTAAAGTAGCAGTCATTGCGGATTCCAAAAGGATTAACACTTCTCATAGTAAAGCGTGTTCATAATTGCGTAACATTTTTATCATCAGTATTTTAGATCCCAGTACATCAGAAAAACTTATTTAAGTGCCGTTGGCGCTACTGGAGATCC
This sequence comes from Gloeobacteraceae cyanobacterium SOY_34_metabat_371, assembly GCA_031398925.1. GTDB lineage: Bacteria > Cyanobacteriota > Cyanobacteriia > Gloeobacterales > Anthocerotibacteraceae > JANNOF01. The sequence continues at coordinate 211 of JANNOF010000062.1, forward strand.
CCGGCACTATTTTTGTAATTACTCGGAAACGACCCGCGCCAGGATCTGATCCATGTGTTTAAGTTGGGCAGCTGGGTTAAAACAATCCTCAAGGATTGCGGGGTCGAGCCATTGGGTAACTTCAGGATCTGCCTGGAGCAAAGCCCGGAAATCTCCTTCTGGTTGATTCCAAGCAGCATGGGCATGACCCTGAACGATGGTGTAGGCGGCTTCTCGGCTCAAGCCCTGGGCTACTAAAGCCAGCAAGACCCTTTGGGAGAAGATCACCCCCCCATAGACCTGGAGGTTGCGCAGCATATTGTGCGGATGCACCAGTAATTTAGCCATCAAATCGTTGAATTTCACCAGCATATAGTGGATCAAAATGGCACTATCCGGCAGGATCACCCGTTCGACACTGCTGTGGGAAATATCTCGCTCATGCCATAAAGACATATTTTCTAAGGCCGCCAAACTATTGGTCCGCACCAGCCGCGCGAGACCGCACAGTTGCTCCGAAGTTACCGGGTTACGTTTGTGGGGCATGGCTGAAGACCCTTTTTGCCCTGGGCTAAAATACTCCTCCACTTCCAGGACATCGGTGCGTTGCAGATTGCGGATCTCTGTACAAAAACGCTCAATTGATCCGGCTACTAGCGCTAAGACCTGACAAAATTCCGCGTGATGATCCCGACTGATGATCTGGGTCGAACACCGGTCTGGTTTTAAGCCCAAGTACGCACAGGCCAAGCGTTCAACCGCGGGATCGAGATGCGCATAGGTACCTACGGCCCCAGAAAATTTACCCACCGCTAAACGTACTTTTAACTGCAGGAGGCGTTCTTGATCGCGCTCGAGTTCGGCGATCCAACCACAGAGCTTAAACCCAAAGGTAATAGGCTCGGCATGAATGCCATGGGTCCGCCCAATCATTAAGGTATTTTTCTCTTGGCTAGCCCGAATCTTGAGGGTAGTTATACAGCGTTCTAAAACCTCTAGGATCAGGTCTATGGCGGCAACCATTTGCAGCGCAAGGGCGGTATCCAAAACATCGGAGGAGGTTAAGCCCAAATGAATATAGCGTCCAGCTGCGCCTACATACTCATTTACACAGGTCAAAAAAGCGATCACATCATGTTTAACTTCCCGCTCTAGTTCCTGGATCCGGGAAACAGAAAAATTAGCTTTCTGCTGGATCTCCGCTAAAGCCTCCTGGGGAATCTGACCTAATTCAGTGAGGGCTTGGCAAGCAGCGATCTCGACGCGTAGCCAATTGCGGTATTTTTGTTCTTCACTCCAGAGTTGGACCATCTGGGGCAGGCTGTAGCGTTCGATCATGATGAATAACGGTTCTTGGGCCAACACAGGTTAACACGATCCTTGGGGGTCTTTCCCAAGAGGGCGCTATTTGTCCTAGATAAAAATGTAGGGCAAAAAGATCCAACCAGCGACAAATAAAGCCCCAATCGAAGCGATCAAAACGGCCCCGGCAGCGCAGTCTTTGGCAATGCGGGCCAGCTCGTGGTAACGGTCGCCTACCGCTAGATCAACCACGGACTCTAGGGCGGTATTTAGCAGTTCAAAGGTCAGGACTAGGGCAATGGTCAGGCCAATAACGGCAAATTCTAAAGGCTTGATGTGTAGTCCAAGACCTAAAGTAATGGCAACCGCACCCACCATCAGATGAAGTCTGAAGTTGCGCTGGGTAACAGCACAGTAGACTACCCCGTTCCAAGCATATTTGAAGCTAGAAGCAAGGTCCGTGGCAGTTTGCCAAGACCGACGCTGTACTAGTCTGCTGGGTTCTTTGATCGTCACTGGAAACCATTGTTACGTAGTTGATCAATTAAATTAATTCATTCTAGGTCAAGAAAGTGTTACGGGGGATACAATATTCCTTTTATCCTATCCCCTCTAAAGCTTGCCATAGCTTCCTAGCCTGGATCAGGGGCGCAATGTCATGGGTACGCAGATAGTGTACGCCCTGTTGGATCGCCCAAAACTCCGTCAGTAATGTCCCTATCCCTCGTTCTGCGATGGGCTGATCAAGCACATGCCCAATAAATGATTTACGTGAAGTACATAGATATAGCGGTTGTCCTAAACCATGCAGTAACCGCAGATGTTTGAGCACCCAGAGGCTGGGTTCAGGGTTACTCCCCAAAAAAAAGCCCATACCAGGATCTAAAATCACCCGTTCGCGGGGGATTCCTTGGGTTGCTAGGCTAGTAAGGCGCTCTTGAAAAAAGGCTGTTATTTCCGGGATCAGGTCATGGTAGGGCTGAATTTTTTTTTGCGCCCTAGGGCCTGAATTGCGGGCAAACATAATCACCACCGGAACGTCAGTGGTAGCCAAAATCTTGGTGGCTTCTGGAGACCTGAGCGCCGTAATATCATTGATTTGATCTACTCCTAGATCTAAAACTACTTGCATCACGGGCGCTTTATAGGTATCTACGGCGAGCTTTGCGCCTTGGGCTTTAAAATGACGGATCACGGGCGTAAGTCTGCGGATCTCTTCTTCGGCACTGACTTTTTGGCCCTCAGGGTTGGAGGATTCGGCCCCTAAATCGAGCCAATCGGCCCCCTGAGCGAGGAGCTTCTCCCCTTGGGCAATGGCGGCGGGGAGGTTTAAAAAACGGCCTCCATCTGAAAAAGAATCCTCCGTAATATTAACGATCCCTACCAAAGCAACCATGAAAAGCCTCTATTATGGTACGCGGGTCATTTTATAGGAAGTGGCAGGACTTTTTCGTACAATGATCCTAATCCAGATGACAGGATGCAGTTATGGTAGCTACGATTCAATTTGTTTCAGGCATTGATGAGACGGTTACGGATGTAAAAATCCGAGCCTCGCGGACTAGCGACCGCAAAACCGCTGTTTTTGTGTTTGATAATCCCAAAGCCCGGGACACCGCTTCTAAAGTGGAACGGATGCGCATGAGCGATGAAGAAGGCAGCATTGAATGTATAAATATCCAAGCTCGCTTTTTAAATGGTGCCTTTGTAGGGGTAATCTGTGAGTATGAAATGCAGACCGAAGCAGAATTTAAACGCTTCATGCGTTTCATGGACAGCTATGCTGCTGCCAACGGGCTAGAGTTTGGTCGTCGCTAAAGCTGGCTAATCACCCTAAAGATGAGTGCGGGTACGTGTGGATGAGAAACGCATTACTGAACTCATCACCCATCTAACTGCCCCTGATGTGGAGCAGCGTAGACTCTCGGCGGAACTTTTGGGGCGCTCTCATCACTATCGAGCGTTGATCCCGCTCCAAAATGCACTTTCTGATCCTGATCCTCAAGTCCGCTATCGCGCGGCTAAGGGGCTTGTTTGGCGCGCCGGGGTGACTAAGGGCATCGCGCTGATGTCCCACCCAGACCCAGAAGTCCGCCAAGGGGCAGTTTGGGCTGTCGATGAATTACGGCGCAGTGAAATCTCACCCCTCCTTATTGAGGCATTGATCACCGCGCTACGCGATCCCGATGGGGGTACAAGGGCAGCATCGGCCTATGTATTAGGTCATTTAGGAGGAGCCAAAGCCCTTGAACCCTTAATTAGTGCCCTAGACGATAGCCATCGCTTAACACGCATGAATGCGGCGGATGCCTTGGGGAAATTAGGGGATGTCCGGGCAGTTGATCCGTTACTTAGCCATCTAGGGGATCTAGAAGCCCCACGGTATTTGATCATTGAAGCCCTCGGTAAACTGGGGGATCCTAAAGCCTTACCGGAATTAAAACAGCTCCTCCACGACCCGGACGGGTTTGTTCAAGAAGCCGCCATCACCGCCTTGATCACGATCCAAGGCCCGCAGACTGCGCTTTATCTACTCCTGGCCGAAGAAGCCGTTATTCGTAACCAAGCCGCTATGTGGTTGATGACCCAAAGCGAAGAAGTCTTAGCCCCCTATGTGCCTCGGCTCTTGGAGCTTTTAGAGTATCCCCCCGAAGACCTGTACAACCCTTTGATCCGTATTTTGGGTCAGGCCCGTGATCCTAAAGCCTTGCCCCGGTTAGTAAGCTTTTTGCGCCATCCCAATGTCGAGCTACGGTTAGGGGCGCTCCAAGCCCTCCAACGCCTAGGAAATTTTCAGGCCATGCTGCCGGTCCTCTTAGCGACTAAAGATAGTGACCCTAGGGTCCGGGTGATGGCCCAACAAATCTTGGCTTATCTTGAGGAAGTCAAACAGCGAGAGCGTAAAGGGACAGACAAGTCCTAGACCAGACTGAGGATACAATGGGGAGGAGTTCCCAGTTGGTATGTAGCAATGGACGTTTCTAAACTGATCAATCCCCCTATGCGCCCGGAGGTCACTTCGGACATTTCTAACAGCGTAATTTTGACTAGTGTCAATGATCTCTATAACTGGGCACGTTTATCCAGCCTTTGGCCCATGCTTTATGGCACAGCCTGTTGTTTTATTGAATTTGCCGCCCTCTTGGGATCGCGCTTTGATTTTGATCGCATGGGCCTCGTACCCCGTGCTACGCCTCGACAAGCGGATTTGTTGATCACTGCTGGGACGATCACGATGAAAATGGCCCCCTCAGTAGTCAAACTCTATGAGCAGATGGCTGAACCCAAATACGTCATTGCTATGGGCGCTTGCACGATTACTGGGGGTATGTTTTCTACCGATTCCTACAGTACGGTGCGTGGGGTCGATAAATTGATCCCCGTAGATGTTTATCTGCCCGGCTGCCCACCGCGCCCTGAGGCGATTATTGATGCGATCATAAAATTGCGCAAAAAAATTGCTAATGAAGACTTTCGCGAACGCTACGACGTCATTAAACAAACCAATCGCTACTACACCGCACCCCACAAGATGCGCCCTGTGCCGGATATCTTGACTGGGGTTTATCTGGAATCCTCAAGTCGTCAAACGCCTTTGACACTGGGCGAACAAACGGGTGTGCCCTTGGCAATTCCGCAGACTGCGAGCCAAACCATACCCTCTTAGTAACTACCCATGGAGCCTAGGAGACAAGGCTTCTTGATTGCTCTTGAGTAATAAATATAAACCTTCATCCTAAGTATATATAGGGCGGGATTTAATGAGACACACTTAATAAGAACCTTGGAATTTTTCCTGTGGACAAGAAAAAACTGCTGATGGTCGACGATGATGATCTATTTGTTGAGCTTATGCAAGATTTCTTTGTAGACATGGGCTTTAGTGTCGCTTGTGCTGGGGATGGATTTGAGGGATATCAAGTAGCGCTGGCTTTTCAGCCGGATATTTTGATCTCGGATCTGATGATGCCCAAAATGGATGGGCTGGAGCTTGTGAATCAACTCCGTAAAGAGAAAAGCTTTACTTCCTTACCCGTGGTCATCGTTTCGGCTAAAGGCGAAGCAACCGACCGGATTGGGGGGTTACGGGCTGGGGCCGATGCCTATTTAATGAAACCCTTTGAACCGGATGAACTTTTAGCGATTGTAGAAGCCCAACTCCGCCGGATCAGCACCTATGGGCATGCGAGCGCAACAACGCGCAGTGCCCTATCGGATGAATTGACCCCTACGGAGTGTGAAGTTCTTAAGTGCGTAGCCGTAGGTATGCTCAACAAAGAGATCGCCAAAAAAATGGCTGTCAGTACCCGTACGATTGAAAGCCATGTACGGAGCATGCTTCAGAAAACCAATTTGGCAAACCGTACGGCCTTAGCGCGTTGGGCCCTAGATGCGGACATGGCCTAAACCTGCCCATTGACGATAAAACGTAATAGTGGGTATCCTTAGAAATCAACACACCGATCCATCTAGAGTTGGCGAATTGGGATCAGGCCCACTCGCCCAGCAACCCGCCTCAAGGTAGGCATGGTGCTACATCCTGCGGTTTTTGACCGAAAGATGGATCGAATCAATCAAAGGAGTCGGCTTTGTCTCGTCAATATTTTTTCACGTCGGAGTCCGTAACGGAAGGACACCCCGATAAAATTTGTGATCAAATTTCCGATGCCATTCTAGATGCCATTCTTACGGTAGACCCCCATGCTAGGGTCGCAAGCGACTGCGCCGTCAGTACGGGGCTGCTTTTGTTGACCGGTGAGATCACGACCCATGCCCACATTGATTACACCCAAGTGATCCGCGAAAAGATCCGCGAAATCGGTTATGTCCATGCGGAAGATGGGTTTTCAGCCGATAACTGCGCCGTCTTAATCGCCTTGGGTAAACAGTCTCCTGATATCGCCCAAGGGGTCGATAAATCCCTTGAAATACGCTCAGGGGCAGAAGAGGACGCAGAGTTTAATAAAGTCGGGGCCGGAGACCAGGGTTTGATGTTTGGCTATGCCTGTGATGAAACCCCCGAATATATGCCCATGCCAATTTCCATTGCCCATCGTTTAGCGCGGCAATTGGCTAAGGTCCGGCACTCTGGCACACTAGACTATTTACGCCCTGATGGTAAAACCCAAGTTACCGTGAGCTATGTCAATCGGCTCCCCGTTGCCCTCGACACGCTTTTGATCTCGACCCAACACACCGCCGATGTCAGTCAAGAGCAGATCAAGCGGGATCTATGGACAGCAGTTGTAGGACCAGCTTTAGAGGGTTTGCCCTTAGCACCCACCGAGCAGACCAAATTTTTGGTCAATCCCACGGGCAAGTTTATTATTGGCGGACCAAAGGGTGATTCGGGGTTAACGGGCCGCAAGATCATTGTCGATACCTATGGGGGCTATGCCCGTCATGGGGGCGGGGCTTTTTCGGGTAAAGATCCTACGAAAGTGGATCGTTCGGCAGCCTATGCCTGTCGCTATGTCGCCAAAAACATCGTCGCTGCGGGTCTGGCTAAACGTTGTGAAGTCCAAGTAGCCTACGCCATCGGTAAAGCTCGTCCGGTCAGTATCATGGTGGAAACCTTTGGGACTTCCCTTGTTTCTGAAGAATTGCTCCAGCATGCGGTCCATGAGTATTTTGATCTGCGGCCCGCAGCAATTTTGAAGCAGTTTAATCTCTGCCATTTACCCGCGTTGCACGGGGGCCGTTTTTATCAAAATATTGCTGCTTACGGACATCTAGGCCGCCCGGATCTAGACCTGCCTTGGGAAGAGACGGATAAAGCGATCTTGCTGCGCGAAGCCTGTCTTGCGACCGCTATGGTCTAATACCGAAGATCTGAATACAAAATAAACGCTAAAGCCCCGGATAGAAAGGGGCTTTAGCGTTTAGGGCAATCGGTAGCCGGTTTAATTGGGCGCGTGGACCCCTTGGGCGTTGTAGTTAACCGTGACGCTCTTAACAATGATCTTGAGCGTAGCTGTGTTGTCGATGGGGGCGATATATTGTTGGATCGATCCAACGAAGGGCGTCGTCTGGGCATTTCCACCGTAGGGATCGGTGTACCAAATCGCAGGACCACGGTCGTTGGTGACCTTGGTCTGGATGAAGGTCGTAGTCCGGTTGGTGCCGTTGAAGGGGGATTTTAGATCGGTATAGGGGATAGGTGGCTTATTGCTGACCGAAGAACAATTATTGGTTCCTTGGACCTTATCGCCATTGGCCTCCATCATGTAACAGAGATTGATCGCATAGGCGAGGTTATTAGGTTGCGCCGGATCAAAATAGCGCGCACCATTGGTCACAGCAAAGCTGGGATCAAAGTAGGCCAACACCTTGCCGCCCCGTGTAAAGATACTGTTCTCGCTTTCCCAGGGTTCGTACATTCCGGGGAAAAATTGCGAAGTTTGACCCGTAGGTACGAGTACATACTCTTTGGCGCACGCTAGATCAGGGATATTTCGGGAGCCAGGACCAATGGGGGAATCCATGGGCATAGCAGGCTGGGCCGTGATCGGGGTGATCTTGTCACACCCTTTAATAAACTCCCCTGGTTGACCAAAGGCCGCAAGCTTATTAATGGCCAGTTCCGTGCCATCTGTACACCGGGCAAAGTAGCCCAGCTCATGGGCGTTATTGCTAAAGGCATCGGCGGAATGGGTACCTTGGTGAATGCGGGTCAGGAAATCACAGGTGACGGTGCCAATTTTGACATTGTTAAGCCACTCAACTTTATGTCCCACATGATCTTCATGGCGCATACCCAAAGGGTCATAGGCTGTTAGGGCTTCATTGGCAACACCAAAGGGCAAACCATCCGTTAAATCATAGACCTCTGAGTTTCTGGGGTCTTTGCCGTGTTCATGCCCAAAGGTACAGCCCGTTGCCACATCAACGGGTGGATGCCAAGTTGGATAACGCTTGCCATCAGGGCCGATGACAGAGTAACTGTCGTGAATTGTTTTAGTGCAAGAATCGGTTGCACTTGGGGTCCAAATTCCATAAGCAGTACTAGAAGGGGCAGATTGAGCAAGGGCTTCACCTGCTAGAAGCAAACAAATGGCGAAAGGTAAAAGCTTAAGCATGTTAAGTCCTGCCGTGAAGGAAGCAACTAATGTATTCACATTGAAGGGAGGTTGAACTTACTATCTCAGACTAAAGCGTAAAACGATAACAGAGGATATACGGAAATATATACAGCATTTTTATCCGTACTTCGCCGTTTTGTTACATAAACACTCGTGACGGATCTAGCAAAAATACGCTTGACGAATAGGATTTATTGCCAATTAAGAACCTGGCAATGATGTTCCCATTCCCCAAATGATCCAGGGAATGGGAAACGTCTAATTTAGGGGGCTGGAAAGGAAATTGCCTGCAACCCCTTCACAATTGCCGGACGAGCCAAAATTCTTTGGTGCCAAGCACCGAGACGCGGATAGTCTTGAAGATTGAGATCCAACCTGTCTAGGGCGTTGATCCAGACCCAAAGAGCAATATCCACAATGGAATAATTACCGCCGATATAGTCTCCGGTGAGCTGGGCCTCAAGGACAGCTAGATATTCCACGAGTTGGGCCATGCCCCGCACGGGATCGATCGTAGCGGGATCTAGGGTGCCCCTGCCCATGCGCGTTAAGGCTAAACGGCGAAAAAGTGGGCCTAGGGCCGCAGCCTCAAATAATAACCACTGCCATCCCAGGGTACGTTGCGTCGGTAAAAAGGCGGTGTCATAGGTTTCGGCTAGGTAGATCAAAATTGCGGCTGACTCACGAAAAACTTCCCCAGTTTCGCGATTAACCAGAATCGGGACCTGATGGAGGGGATTGAGCTTAAGAATCTGGGGCTGAAATTGCTCTCCCTTAAAGACATTCACCAGATGAACCTTATACGGAAGCCCTAGTTCCTCCAAAAGAATCGCGACTTTGTGGCTATTGGTGGTTGGAAAGGCGTAAAGATCAAACATCTAAAGCAACTCCCTTACGGATCTTGAGCGCTATCGATCCTATCAGCCCAAAGAAGCAGCTAGCCTAAGACGGAATCGAAAGAGTAGATCCGGGAGTACGTGGCCCAGGGATAATACATAAGCTGCATTGCTCTAGATCATGGCTGCTTCACCAACGGCGATTTTGTTATTGCGCTGCCCAGATCAACGGGGTTTAGTGGCGAAGATCGCTGGGTTTATTCATGAGCACAACGGCAATATTGTCCATGCGGACCAACATACCGATGTGCAAGCGGGTTTATTTTTATTGCGTTTGGAGTGGCAGTTAGCGGATTTTAATCTCACCCGTCTTCAGATCCGCGCGGCGCTAGAACCCCTGACCCAGGCTATTCAAGCCTCTTGGCAGATCTATTTTTCCGATGAGACAGCGCGGATGGCCCTATGGGCAACGCGCCAAGATCACTGCCTCTATGACCTGATCCTCCGGCAGCGGGCGGGGGAATTACCCGTCCAGATCCCGGTAATTATTAGTAATCACCCGGATTTGGCCCATGTCGCCGATACTTTTGGGATCAATTACCACTATGTCCCCAGCGATGCGCTCCAAGAACAAGCGCAATTGGCCTTACTCCAGCACTATCGGGTGGATCTGGTGGTCTTGGCTAAATATATGCGCATCCTCAGCCCCGAATTTTTGGCCCAAGCGCCCCAGGTGATTAATATTCATCATTCTTTTTTGCCCGCTTTTGCCGGGGCAAATCCTTACCAACGGGCCTATGAACGGGGTGTCAAGATCATTGGGGCTACGGGACACTACGTAACGTCTGAGTTAGATGCTGGTCCGATCATCGCCCAGGATATTGTCCGCGTCAGCCATCGGGATGCCCTAGCTGACCTGATCCGTAAGGGCAAGGATACGGAGCGCATTGTGTTAGCCCGTGCCCTATGGTTACATCTTAACCACCGGGTTTTGGTCTACGACAATCGCACGGTGGTCTTTGATTAGGCGACAGGGGCCAAATTTGACCTAGGATAGAACCGCTAGGTATCTAGATCCGGTGCATGAGTTGATGAATGTCTGACCCAACGATTATTCCGGTTAGTTTAAGTAACCGTGCCTATGACATTGTGATCCAGTCCGGGGCACTCCATGCACTGGGTAGCTATTTAGCCCCTTTGGGTCTAGGTAAGCGCGTTTTGGTTGTTTCTAACCCAGTGATCTTTCGTCACTATGGGCCACAGGTATTAGCCAGCTTGAATCAGCAGGGGTTTGAGACCAGTACTTGTCTATTACCCGCCGGGGAGCGCTATAAAACCCCCGCTAGTGTCCAAAAAATCTATGATGCTGCCTTGGCGCATCGTCTGGAACGCTCCTCCGTGATCCTAGCCTTGGGGGGCGGGGTGGTGGGGGATATGGCGGGTTTTGCCGCAGCCACTTGGTTACGGGGTATTGCCTGCGTCCAAGTGCCCACCAGTTTTTTAGCTATGGTTGATGCGGCCATTGGCGGTAAAACCGGGATCAACCATCCCCAAGGTAAAAATTTGATCGGTTGTTTTCATCAACCCCGTTTAGTCCTGATCGATCCCTTGGTGGTGGAGACCCTGCCCGCCCGCGAATTTAAAGCGGCCCTCGCCGAAGTGATCAAGTACGGGGTGATCTGGGATACCCAGCTTTTTATGGCCCTTGAACAGGCAAAATATCTGCACCCCTACCGTCAATTTAGCCCCGGACTATTAGAGTATTGCCTGATCCAATCCTGTCGTGCCAAAGCGGAAGTCGTCGCCCAAGATGAACGAGAAGCCAATGTCCGTGCGCTGTTGAACTATGGGCACACCATAGGCCATGCGATTGAAAGCCTAACTGCCTATCGCGTGTTTAACCACGGCGAGGCGGTAGCCCTCGGTATGGCTGCCGCGGGTACTTTGGCGGTTCAACTGGGCTGGTGGAGTACCGAGCATCTACAACGCCAACAAGCCCTAATTGCCAAATGCGCCCTACCGACGGAGATCCCCAAAAATCTTGATCCTCAGGGGATTGTGACAGCCCTTAGTCTCGATAAAAAAGTCCACCACGGCAAAATCCGCTTTGTCCTACCCACAGGGATTGGGTCTGCTAGGGTAACGGACTTGGTTACTACCCGTCACATCTTAGAAGCGGTCCAAAGTTTACAGGCTAAACGGTGATCCAACGGCCCTGTTGATGGGATTGCCGGGCCGTGTCAATTAAGATCTGGCTACGTAGCCCCTCTTTTAACGAAGGGATCATGGGCGTACCCGTCTCGATGGCCCGTAGCATCCGTCCTGCTAGGGAGATAAAAGGCGCGAGGCGGCCATCTTGATAAATTTGCGGAAACGCTAGACGTTGGGGGATCACGACTTCGGTGAGGTCTTGCCCCGGATCGGCCCGCCATAATTTGAAGCCATGGACATAGTCCTTGAGGTTATCACTACCCACGACCAGGGTTCCCTGAGCACCGTGGACCCTCAGCCAATGACCCTGCCCCTTCCACAGCGCAGTCCCTAGGCATAACGTACCTGGGGTCTGGTCCTGTAACGTGAACTGGATCGTACAGGTATCGTCAGCATCCACCGGGCAGGGCTGCCCTGAATCATCAGAGCGGGTGGTAATGGCGGTACTGAGGTGGGCACTCAGCCGCTGCACCGGGCCAAAGAGCCACTCGATGTAGTCAAAACTATGGGATCCAATGGCTCCTAAGGCGCCCCCACCTTGACTGGCCTGGGAGTACCAATTCCACGGGCGCTGGGGATCAGCGCGACTGGTGACTTGCCATACCCCTTCGATCAGCCGGATCTGGCCCACCGCTTGTTGGTCTAAGAGTTCTTTGAGGTAGCACCAGTGGGGGACTGTGCGAAATTCAAAATCGACCCCATGTACCACGCCCTGTGTTTCGGCTGCATTGAGCATGGCTTGGGCTTCTAGGCTGTTGAGGGCAACGGGTTTTTCGCATAGCAGATGTTTCCTCGCTTGGAGGACGCTCAGGGCTTGGGCGTAGTGCAGATGAGGGGGGCTGGTTAGGCTAACTAGATCAATGGTTGGATCTTGGACCAGTTCGTCTATGGTTTCAAAAACCAGGGGTACCCCCGTAGCTAACGCCTTAGCCCGGTTTCGGCTCACTAGGGCGACTACCTCACATCCGGGCAGGTGCTGAAAGCCCGGTAGGTGAATTTTTTGACCAAACCCAGTACCTACGATCCCAACGCGGATCATGCTTAGTACCCGTGGAGATCCAGTACTTTAGCGAGGGTTGTGGCCAGTTTATTTCTGGGGACAACCATATCCACAAAGCCATGTTCAACCAGGTATTCAGCGGTTTGAAAGCCCTCAGGCAGCTTTTGTTTAAGGGTTTGCTCAATGATCCGAGGCCCCGTAAAGCCGATCATGGCCCCTGGTTCGGCAAAGGTAATATCCCCTAACATGGCAAAACTCGCTGTTACCCCTCCCGTAGTAGGGTGGGTAAGTACGGCAACATAGAGTTGACGCGCCGCTCGATGGCGCTCTAGGGCTGCAGAGGTTTTAGCCATTTGCATCAGGCTCAACAGCCCCTCTTGCATCCTGGCCCCACCGGAGGCTGTCAAGAGCACTAAGGGTAAGGATTGCTCAGTAGCAAGTTCGGTCAGACGGGTAATTTTTTCGCCGACCACCGAACCCATACTACCGCCCATAAATTTAAAATCCATGATCCCCAAAGCCACGGGCTTATTGTGGATCTTGCCCACCCCAGTCATGACCGCCTCAGGCAGATTGGTGGACTTGAGGGCTTTTTTGAGTCGCTCTTGATAGGCAATGAGATCGGTAAACCCCAGGGGATCTACGGAATACACCCCATCATCCACCGCCTGCCACGTATCGGGGTCGATCAGTTGGGCAATGCGTTCTGTAGCGCCGACCATGGCGTGATAGCCACAGTTGGCACAGACTTGATGATTCAATTCCCAATCTTTCGTATAGTGCAACGTGCCACAACCGCGACATTTGGTCCATAGACCCTCGGCAATTTCTCGTTGCTGTTGGGGCTGGGGAACCGGGGGTTGGGTTTCTTTTTTGCGGGTTTCAAACCAATCTAAAAGGGACAAGGCCGACCCTCCGGGAAGATATGGCTCATTTTACCCTGCAGGCGCTCTGGATCTGCGTCAGGGGAAGGTAGCTGGCCTTAAATCCTGGAACAGGGAGGGGTGTAAAGGCTGTAGGGGTGCAATTTCCGAGTTTTAACGTCGTTAAAAATTCTTTGCTGGGCATGAGCGTAGCGGGGCGGGGCCCCCATAGATCAAGCCAGACTGCCATATCCTTGAGCTTTTGTTGTCCGCGTTTCTGTTGTTCGGCGTTGGGGGCACTGAGATAAAAATTAATCCGTAGGGGGATCGCCCGCTCCAGATCGTTAGTTGCCCCATAAAAGGACGCGGCAAAGGACCCTAAGACCTTAGGGGCTCCCGGTTCACGGGAGGCTTTTTCTAAATATTGGGCCGCTTTACGGGTGTCTTTGAGATACAAAAAAGAAACCCCCGCCGCGCGTTGATAGAGGTACCAAAGATAGGTAAGTTTTTTCCCTTCATTGAGGCGGATCCCTTTTTCCATGAGATCTAGGGCTTTTTGGGGTTCCTCTTGCATCTCGGCTACGGAGTAGGCACTTGCGGCATAGGCCCCGGTAAATTGGGGATCAAGGGTTGTGATCAACGTTAGATAATCATCGCAATAGTCAAAATTAGTCTGATCCCGCGCCTGAACATCCCCAAAGTACTGAACAAATTGGAGCCAGTACCAATCCGCCCATAGATTGCCTAGCCCTAAGCTCAGGATCTTGGCGGTGGTGGGATCAGGCAGTACGGGTGCTGCGGTCAGGGCACTTTTAGAGCGTAATGCCAAGTCTGAGCGGGGCCATTGTAGCGCGATCACCGTGGCAGTAGCCCCGAACAAGAGCGCCACAGACCAAAGTACCGGGGACCAATTCTTCTGGGGTGAGGGTACCGAAGCCACAGCAAAACCCTTTACAGCACTATTGTTACCATACCCCCAAGGGCTGGCAAGATCCCTAGGGGATGGGCTAAGCTCAGGGCATTCGCTGCCCCGGTGGGTCATGTTACGTCGCTTAGGTTTATCTTTGCCCCTGCCTTGGATCTTAGGTGCGCTTATTCTGGCGATCACAGGGTGCACCCAGGCTCCCGAAAAGGCTGAATTTCAAGAAGCCTTAGTTTACCTAGAACCCGGAGTCTCTAGCGCAGAAGTCGCGGATCTAGAGCGCAAATACCAGGTTGATTTGGTAGCCAATAGTATTTGGGGCGATGGACGCCTATGGCGCGTAGCCTACACCGGTCAACCCCAATTTTTAGGACAATTGACGGCGGATCCTGAAATTGCCTATGCCGAACCCAACTATATTTATAGGGCTAGTTTTGTTCCTAATGATCCTTTATATGCCCAACAGTGGAATCTCAAGACCATTGGCATGGAACGCGCCTGGGAAAAGGCAACCGGCAAAGGGGCCACGGTTGCGGTGATCGATACGGGGGTGGCGCGCTATCTTCCCGACTTAGCCCAGAGTAACTTTGTGCGGGGCTACGACTTTGTGGATGATGACGAAGACCCTACGGATCAACAGGGCCACGGCTCCCACGTTGCCGGGACCATTGCGCAAACCACCAACAACAGTAGAGGGGTAGCTGGGGTCGCCTATGAAGCCCAGATCATGCCCATTCGGGTGCTCAATCGCTTTGGGTTTGGTACCGTTGCCGATATTAGCGAGGGGATCCGTTTTGCCAGCGACCGGGGGGCTAATGTGATCAATTTGAGCTTAGGGGGTGGGGGCGATAGTCAAGTCCTCCGCGAAGCGGTGGACTATGCCACCCGCAAGGGAGTCTTAGTGGTCTGCGCGGCGGGCAATGAAAATCAGCCCCGCTCTAGTTACCCAGCGCGTTACAACGGTTGTTTAAGCGTATCTGCCACCGGGCCGAGCGGAGAACGGGCATTTTATTCTAACTACGGTGAAGCAGTGGACCTCAGTGCCCCCGGTGGCGATAAGCGCACCAGTGAAAGCAGCGGGATCTTACAAAATACGCTTGGGCTGGGCGGCATTCCTGTTTATGCCAGTTTTCAAGGGACTTCGATGGCGGCGCCCCATGTGGCTGGCGTAGCGGCATTGCTGTATAGCCAAGGGATCAAAGACCCCAGTTTGATCCGCAGGGCTTTGCTCAGTACGGCCCAAACCGCCCCAGATGATTGGCGTAATTTCTATGGTGCAGGTAAGTTACGGGCCGATCAGGCGGTAGCTGTAGCCAGTAACCCGGTTCTTTATGTACGGGGGGGCTTTTCTTGGATCATGCCCCTGAGTGTTTTAGTCCTGAGTGGACTCTGTACGTGGGTGATCTTGGGCTTTGGCGACCGCCAAAATCAACACTTTCAAAATATAGAATGGGCGGTATTTGCCCTGGCGGTAGTCCTCACGGGACCAGGACTTTTTCCCCTAGAGGCCCTAGGAACGATGATCTTGCCTGAAGGGGTACTCAAGTTTTTGGCGGCTCCCATCCCGATGTGGGATCGTTTGCTCTTCGGAGGCTACTTAAATCCCTTCTTGCATACGGTGTTATTCCCTGGGTTACTTACGGCTTTTTTATTGAGTCTGCGTTGGGGCCGTTTTTTAGCTTTAGGGGCTTGTATTGGCACTGGAGCCTTTCTTTTACTCCAAGCCACGGTATTTTTTACCCCCTTGATGTGGATCGCGCAACCGGAGTGGGCTAGAGCCTTTTTATTGATTAATGCACTGGCCTGTCTCGGCTTGGCTTATCTGGCCCATCGCACTCCAGAGGCATGAGACCTGTTAGCTGGTTAGGGGTCTTGCTCGTGGCGTGTGCTCCCACGGTTCCCTCTGCCCCAGTACCTACGCTTATTCAGGAACCACACATGATCACAGGAACATTGCAGTTTGTAGATATCGAAACGGGCGTCTGGCAATTGGTCACGGCGGATCAGACCTATATGCTGGTCTTTAATCAGCCGCCCCGTGATCTCAAGGCCCTGATTGGCAAAAAAGTCAACGTTAAGGGCAAGGTCCGCTCGGAGGTGATGGGCATCGGCATGGCGGGGATGGTTTTAGAAGTAACCTCCTTATCTCCCTGAAGACCGCAGGAAAAGCTTTTGATCACCAAAAAAATCCCCCCTTCGCAAGAAGAGGGGGAAAGCTAAGCATTAAAGTTCCATCAGCATCGAGAATGATTACTTGATGGTGACTTTAGCGCCTTCTTTTTCGAGTTCGGCTTTGATCTTCTCGGCTTCATCTTTAGAGATGGCTTCTTTAACGGGCTTAGGAGCGGTGTCTACCAACTCTTTAGCTTCTTTTAGACCCAAGCCGGTCAAGGCGCGGACGACCTTGAGGATGGGGATCTTTTTATCGGCAGGAACTTCAGCGAGGATCACATCGAACTCAGTTTGCTCGATTTTTTCTTCAACTGGAGCTGCCGCCGCCGTGGGCATAGCCATCATGGGCATCATCATGCCACCGCCGCCGCCTTCAGCTTTGACGCCGAAGGTTTCTTCAATGGCTTTGACCAATTCCGCAGCTTCAAGGAGGCTGAGGGTTTTAAGGGATTCGATAATTTGGCTAACGCGATCAGACATGTCGTTGACTCCTGTGCATGGTTGAAAATTGTATTAAGCAGCTTGATCCGTAGACTCTTCAGGCTGACTGTCTTTTTCCAGCTTGGCCTTGAGTGCGCCCACGGCCCGGAAGACTTGGCTGAAGCTTTCGTTGATCCCAATGGCAACCTTGGTAGGTACCTGTTTGATCCCAACGGCGACCTTGGTAGGTACAGCCTGAATGGCCCCAGCAATTTGCGCCAAAAGCTGCTCTTTGGAAGGCAGATCGGCAACGGCCTTGATTTGCTCAGGATTGAGCGCTGCGCCAATGATCGCCCCGCCCCGTAGTTCGGTTTTTTTGGTTACTTTTTGAAATTCTTCATAAGCGGCCAAAAAAGCTTTCA
The DNA here is from genome assembly GCA_031398925.1 of Gloeobacteraceae cyanobacterium SOY_34_metabat_371. Classification (GTDB taxonomy): domain Bacteria; phylum Cyanobacteriota; class Cyanobacteriia; order Gloeobacterales; family Anthocerotibacteraceae; genus JANNOF01. The sequence goes on from JANNOF010000062.1 coordinate 17,420, forward strand.
TATCGCTCCCACAGCCAAAAAGTAAGGCAGAAGGCCCCTTCATGAGTTCTGCGGCAGCTTCCCAACCAGTTCCGGCTAAGGCTCTGACGGCGAGGGTATTTTTGGCAATGACGCATGAGCCATCTAGGGGACGCAGTTTTTTGCGTAGCGTAGTGATCTCAGCTACGGTTAAACCCCGATAATCAACCACCAGCATCAGATTGGTCCGTGTTAAACATTCCTGGATCTGAGCGATAGCAGCCTCTTTGCCTACGCGACCCTGTTTTTTTATCGCAATGGCTTTAGGCACTGTTTCACCTCCTTGACATGGTTTTCCCCATCAAAAAGGGCCTTAGCGACGCCAAGACCCCAAACGAACCGGAGTTCGCGGTCTGGCCTCGGCAGGATGATTAAGTCGTGAGACCCCTGCGGTCTTAAGCCCTATACACTTGATTAAGTGTGTGGTTCGTTGGGGCAAACTTGAAAAGACAACTTTCCGAGTATAGCGAATTAGCTGGTGGGATACAAGTTTTTTCTAAACTTTGAGCAAGTCGTAAAGCATAGGTACATTGGGCGGGGGTGAATAGCTGACCTCAATTTCTGGTTAAGGCGATTCTTCCATATCACCCGGTTCAGTAAATCATTAGGATCTGAATGAGTGTTAGCTTCAATTTACCTAAGTCTAAAAATATTATTTTAAGATAGACAGAGTTGAGCAAATCGTTCAGAAAAAGCCCAACTTCATCCTCTATCGGTACGGTAATTGACCAATGAAAGTTCGATCTGCCACTTCTAATGATGCATCTCTGATTTTCTCATTTATTAAGAAGAAATCAGAATTTGACCGAAACATTGGTGCATTTTCTGGTGTGCTACGAGTATCTGAAGAAAAAATACACCAAACACTTTTCCAAGTAATTCCCTTTTCTTATGTTTTGTTTGCAGAGTTTTCAGAACATGAGGTCGATTTGCATTATATGGATTTAGGTACTCATCGTTTGCCGGTCAGCCAAGCATTTGGCTTGATGATTTGTACGTGGACGAAGAAATGAGAAGTCAAGGAGTAGGAGCAGCCTTAATGGCTCAATTAGCTGAAATTGCCAAAGAAAATGATTGTACCCATCTTGCTTGGAATGCTGACGCTCGAAATACCCGTGGGCTTTACTTTTACGAGCGGCTAGGTGCAGAAATTACGGAGCAGCATGGTAATAGATGTTTTTTGAGATGGGTTCCGTGGGCGGATGCATAACAAATCAAGGTTATATGCTGCCTCACCTCTGGGAATTTGCTCATGGCAGTGTGTGCGGCATATTCTTACAAATCGCATATTATCCGTAGCTAGCTGTCCAACGCAAGTTTAAGTATTAAGCGTTGACACCCTCTTATCCATATTGATAAAGTTTGCTCAGTGCAGAATAAACCGCAGTCAGCGCCCCGATACCTCCAGTTTCCGTAAGGTGATCATCTCTACCCAGCTAAAGAACTGCTCTATGGGTGCCTTGCCGGGGGAGCGATGACGGGAGTAGTCGTGGCAATTTAATGGCTGCGCCATGTAAACGATGGCTGTGCGGTTTTATCTACAAATCTGTGATCAAAAAAAACTAAGCGTGAGGTCGGTCATGGCTGGTTGTGCGGTTTATTCTTACAAATTCGTTGGGTATGCCTCTGCTAGGGCGTGCGCTGCGTCCTAATTACTGGTTAGAGCCCTCAATCATCGTATGAGCATAAAATTTTATCAGTAACCAGGCAGGTTAAAATGTCCGACAAACATTTTTATTTTCAGTTCAAGGACAAATTACGTGATGGCATAATCCCAAAAGTAACTGTTGAGCTATTAAATTTTTATTCCGGCAA
>JANNOF010000065.1:0-3353 GCA_031398925.1 Gloeobacteraceae cyanobacterium SOY_34_metabat_371
GATCTTTTTACTTGTTACCGCTGCAACGAGTAGAAAGAGTAACTTTTAGTGTTCGGTAAAAACTTTCCCCGCCTTATAGCCCAGCGCTTACTCGGCGGGTTTCCAAAGATTGATGCTCCTCGCCCGGCCCCAGTCCGGCCCCAGGCTTCCGCGCCCCAACGAACAAACCTCAAGAACGAAGCTTTTTATCGCGATCAGCTTGCCCATCAGTTGAGGGGACAGATAGAAGTATCTACTCCAGACGGCAAGTGTCGCATTGATATTCTCACAGCAACCGAATTAATCGAAGTGAAACGAGCCGATCGGTGGCGAGCAGCCCTGGGTCAGGTAATGCACTACGGAATGTATTTTCCTAAACATCGCAAGCGCATCCATTTATTTGGCCCTATTGACCCAACGGATCTTAATGCGGCCCGCCAAGTATGTGCGCAGTCACAGGTTCAGGTCAGTTATATCGAGGTCTAGGCATCGATGCTCCCAAGCTCTAGGTTTAGATCGGTTGATCAAAGGTTCGCCAAGTAGTGCTGTACGCGCCAAAAACAAGCAATGGACTTAGCATCAAAGTCCATACCCGTAGCCATACGGGTCATCAATTCTTCAGTGGTCATCGCGATCACCGTAATATCTTCGTCTTCATCTCCGGGAGGCTGCTGCGCAAGGGTAGTCAATCCTCGTGCCAAATAGAGGTACATCACTTCATCGGAGTAGCCCGGAGCTAGATAAAACTGTCCCAGATCATCCCACTGACTAGCGGTTAAACCCGTTTCTTCCGGGAGTTCTCGTTGGACCGTTGTTAACGGTGTTTCACCCGGCTCTAGGGTTCCGGCGGGAAACTCATAAATATAGGCCCCGATGGCAAATCGATACTGGCGGATGCATATGTAGCGCCCCTGATCATCCATAGGCACCACAATGGCCCCGCCGGGATGAACAATATACTGACGTTCCCCTTCAGTGCCATTGGGAAAGCGTAACTCCTGGGAAAGAAAATAAAATTTGGTCCCATCAAAACGCAACCGATTACGGAGCACTTTGGCAGGAACAGGTTTGATCTCAAACATAGACTAGACTCCCTATGGGTATCAAACCCGATCCTACGCGCTTATGGGCTAGGATAAGTCAGATTCTTGACTTGATTCATGGCCCGCTTAGAACTGCGTAGCGTTAACAAACAATTTGGTCCCACATCGGTGATTGAGTCTTTAGACCTCACCGTGGAAGACCAAGAACTTCTGGTCTTGGTGGGACCATCAGGTTGTGGCAAAAGTACTTTGTTGCGTTTGATCGCCGGGTTAGATCAACCGACATCTGGATCTATTAGGCTCAATGACCGGGATCTCGTGCCCCTCGCCCCTAAAGACCGCGATGTGGCCATGGTCTTTCAAAACTATGCCCTGTATCCCCATTTATCGGTTTTTGAAAATTTAGCTTTTGGTCTCAAGCGCCGCAATACCCAACCCCTCTGGGAGCGTCTCCTGGATTGGGCTGGGCCGATATCGGGCTATCGCAGTAAAGAAGCACGCTATCGTGAGGAGCAAGTCCGACGCATCGCCCAAATTCTCCAAATGGATCAATTTTTAAACCGCCGTCCCAGTGAACTTTCCGGGGGGCAAAAGCAACGGGTAGCCCTAGGGCGGGCGATGGTCCGCAATCCTCAGATCTACTTGATGGATGAGCCGCTTTCTAATCTCGATGCCCAATTACGGACCCAAACCCGGACCCAGATCGTTCAGTGGCAGCGTCAACTCACCACCACGACGATTTATGTCACCCATGATCAAACCGAAGCAATGACTATGGGTACCCGCATTGCGGTACTGGATCGGGGGCGACTCCAGCAGGTTGATACGCCCTTGGCCGTCTATCAGCGTCCAGCCAATACTTTTGTCGCGGGGTTTATTGGTGAGCCACAGATGAATTTGATCCCCATGGAGCTTCAGATCCAAGGGGGCGTGGCCCAGTTGGTCTGTGCGGGGTTTAGGGTGGCGTTACCCCAGGGCTACCGTGCCCAAGACCTGCCTGCTCATTTGATCTTGGGAGTACGCCCAGAACAATGGATATTAACCCCAGCCCCTAACAACTTAGTGGGGGTTGTGGATTGGATCGAGACGCTAGGTAGCGAAACCCTCTTGGGCTGTACCAGCCCTGCGGGGGCTTTGAGGGTACGGGTATCCAGCGTCTTGATCCTCCATCCCGGCGACCCGATCACCCTAGGGATTGAAGCCGCTTTGGTACATCTTTTTGATCGGGCAACGGGATTACGCATTAAAACGATTGACCCATCGTCGGTTTAGGAAGCGGTTTAGCTAGCTTAGCCGTCATGGTTTGCTCACGCCGATTGCGTAGGATTTGAAGTTTGATGCTTTCTTTTTGCCCCAAAGCGTTGATCAGGTCTTGGGTGTCTTCAATGGTCTGATTATCCACCAAGAGGATCACATCTCCCGCTTTAAGCCCAGCCTGCTGAGCTGGGGAGTCGGTGCGGACCTCAGCCACTAGGACCCCTGATTTAGCCCCAAAATAGTCCGCGAGTTGTTTGGTCAACGGTTCAACGCGCACCCCAAGCCGACCAGACCGGGGTAGCGCTCCCGGCATCTGGAATTCAAATCCTTCTGGAAACTGCTTGTTAAAATTTTTCTGAAATCCTTCGGTAAAGCGTTCCTCAAAACCCTCCGATGGCACTTGACCGATCCGGTCTTCTCGCTCGCCTAAGGTAGCTTTAAGGGTTTGGGGCTGACCTTGGCGTAGAATTTCTAGCGTAACCGTGCGTCCACTGGGGGTTTCCGCAATAAGGCGCTGAAATTCACGGGCCGTATCCACCGGACGACCATTAAACCCTATGACCACGTCCTGGGCCTGGATCCCACTTGTTTCGGCAGGACTAGAGGCCGTAACTTCACGGATCACCGCACCGCGTTCTTCTTTAAGACCCAATGCACCCATACGCTCTGGGGTCACTTCTTCTAGTGCTACCCCTAAGTAACTCCCCGCGCCTCGGGTCATGACCCGCTCAATGATCTGACGCTCGATTTGTGGGACTGCGGGCGGCGCTGGTTGCGCCCAAACCGGAAGTACCAACGACCCCAAGAGTCCTAATCCACCCAGTGCTTTATGCACGTCGACCGCTCCTTTACGCATTGATCTAATCGCCCTCAGACGAAGACCACGTCTATAAAGTTTCGCGGTTTTAACTGGGAACCAGCCCTTTGACTTTACTGATCACCTGTTGGGCTGCTCCCCGGTCCAGGTAATGGGCTATGATTTCGCCTTTTTGATCGAGGATGAACACATGGATGCGCGAACGGAGCTTTTGTCGCTCCCGTTGGATTTTTTCTTGATCAAAGCGGGCTAAGCGG
>JANNOF010000097.1:0-4382 GCA_031398925.1 Gloeobacteraceae cyanobacterium SOY_34_metabat_371
GTAGCCATTGTCCCCGGAGCGACTATTTTGGCGGTAGCCCCGCACGGAGGTTCCGCCGCCGAGGATAAATTGCTGGGAAGGTAAGAGGTTGCTGGCACTGAGCTGTAGATCCCCTTGCAGGATCAAAAGCTGATCATTTCCTAAAAGTTGTAGACGCTGAATTTGCCCTAACCAGCTCAAAAAGGAGCCATCAGGGACCGTCCCGGCATTTTGGGTTGCATCAAATATACCGAGGCCCAAATTAAATTGTGAGCGTACGGCCCAAGCCCCTAACGGATCACGGGAGGTATAATCCTGTCCGAACTTGAATACCCGCGTGCGAGAATTGCCCTGGGCATCGGGACCAATACCAAAGGGCGTTGGGACATCATTGAATAAAAAAGTCTGTCCCTCTTGAACATTCAATCCCCAAGAAAGCGCTAATTCTTCGCGGGGGGTACGTCGAAACGGTTGGCGAAAACTGATCTCATAGGTTTCACTTTCTCCCCGGATGCCAAAACTGCTAAAGACCGGGTCGGTGATGCGATTATTACTCGTGGCATAGCGTAGTTGTAGGGTGCCATTTTGGGGATTTAGGGGCAGTCGATAGCTAAAATCATAAACATTGGCGGAGCCCGTGGCGGCGGAAAGGGCCAAGGCTAACTCATCGCCATTGCCCGTAAGGTTGCGATAGCGTAGGTTTAAACCCGCTCGCTCCGATCCCACACCGGGTGGAGAATAGTTATCAAAGCTCAGTTGCCCACTCCACAGCTCGGCCTCAGTAGCCCGGATCTTGATCTGACTTTCGCCCAATTCCTTGCCCGGTCGTAAACTGGCCTGGAGATCGCTCAGCAGTGGGTCTGCCTTGAGGAGACGTAATTGATCTTCTAAACCAGCACTGCTCAAGGGCACCCCGGCCCCACTGCGTAGGCGGGCTTCGATATAGTCTGGGTTGAGGCGGGTCAGCCCTTCGATGGTAATGGTGGTTAGTTTGCCCTCAAAGACTTGAATCTGAACAATGCCATCAGCGAGGGTTTGATCCGGCACAATGGCCCGCGAGGTAATAAAACCCCGGTCTAAATATTTTTGGGTTAGGGCATCAGCAACGGCCCGGAGTTCAGTAAGGGTTACACTTTGCCCGATCAAGGGTTGGATCAGGGGGTTCCAATCAGGAGGACCAAAAAGGGTACTGCCTTGAATTAAAATCCGTTGGACCGTAAAGCGCGTGTCTGATAACGGCGCAGGCGCAACAACGGGCGGGATAGGCAAAGGCGCGGTGGCGGGCGGTGGTGTCAGCGCAGGGGTAGGCTGTAAAAAAGGCTCGCGGGGCGGTTCAACGGGAGGGGGTAGATCTTGAGCACATAGGGGCGGAGCAAGCAATAGGGGCCAGAACCGCAGTAGCGTTGGGAGGATCTTTGATTTTTGCCAAAGCGCTTGGACCATGATCACGGGTGGAATTCCCATGAATTAAACCATAAAAACAACGGCATCCCAAGCAAAATACGCATTAAGAGAGGATCACCCTCTTAACGATGAATCTTATGGGTACCTAAAAAATCGGGCGTCCCAAGATCTAGCGCCCTTATGCTAGATATATGAATCTGCCTAAAAAACGCTACGCCCAATACTGGCTAAAAGATCTGAGCATCTTAGATCAAATTGTCCAAGCCGCTGAGATCCAGCCCACTGAGACCGTACTAGAGATCGGTCCTGGCACGGGAAATTTGACCGAACGATTACTGCACTATGCCCAAGGGGTTGAGGCTATTGAGATCGACCGGACTCTAGAGAAGACCCTAACCCAACGCTTTGCCCAACGGCCGGTGCAGGTTCACTTTGGGGATGTCTTGACCATGCCCCTACCCCAAAACTGTTCGGTAGTCGTGGCGAATATTCCCTATTACATTACAGGGCCGATCCTCAACTTGCTGTTGGGGAGTCCCCGCCAGCCCCTAGGCCGCTTTCGTAAAATTGTCCTGCTTGTTCAAAAAGAGATCGGTGAACGGCTCAGTGCGGTGGCGGGGAATGGGGATTACGGAGCCTTGACCGTGGTGGTGCAATATCTGGCTCATGTAGATCTGATCGCCCATGTACCTCCGAGTGCTTTTCAGCCCCGTCCTAAAGTGGATTCGGCTATTGTGGCCCTAACCCCGCGCCCGTTAGATCCCCAAGCCCAAGATCCAGCGCTCTTGGAGCGTTTGGTCAAGCAGGGCTTTAGTACGCGCCGTAAAATGCTCAAAAATACGCTTAAAAGTTGGCGGGATCCGGGGCAAACCGAAGCCCTATTGCTTGGTCTCAAAGAGCGGGCCGACAGTCGCGCTGAAGCCCTATCCGTGATCCAATGGGTCAACTTTGCCAACCAGTGGCTGCAACTTCCTGAATCATGAAGCTCACTACCCGCGGGCATTATAGTGTCAAAGCTCTTTTAGATTTGGTCATGTACGGTGCCGATAGCCCTGTGACCCAACAACAGATCAGTGACCGTCAACATATTCCCAAAGCCTACCTCGAGCAGTTATTGATCCGCTTGCGTCGGGCTGGAATCGTGCAAACCGTGCGTGGGCCGAAAGGGGGGTATCGCCTTAACCGCGTTCCTCAGGAGATCACCCTGGGGTCAATTTTACGGGCGGTGGGGGAAGCCCCAGCATTTATGACCCCCACCGCAGAAGGTCAAGCCGCCGGAGATTGGGTGACATTAGCGCTTTGGCGTAGGATCAATCATCGCTTAATCGAGTTGTTGGATCATATTTCGTTGGAAGATCTGTACTTTGATGCCCGTAGTTTTGAAGCGGCCCAAGGGAAGGAAACGGATTTTATTGTGTGATATCAAATTCGGTTAAGCCAGAGATCTTGGCTTCGCGCCCCCTAGCCCCCATTTCATAGGGGAATAAGCGTTTTAGACCCCCCACAACGTGGGGATGGGGGCTGATCACCTGAATGTGATGTCTGACGATGGAGGGACTTTTTTTAAGAACGATAGACAAAAATCTATGGATTTTATTTAAAAACCTCTAAACACCCTTAACAGTTCTTGATATTATTGAAGAGTGGCACTAGAAAATAGTGCAGAATAAGTTTAAGTTGGGAAGTAGCCCCTGTGGGGGCGTGGCTGCCGGAATTCCGCAGTTTACTTCCGACGGTCCAGACTCACCTGTCCCAGTTTCACTTCCTACAGGACGAATACTCATGGAGAATCTCTGGCTTTGGGTTGTCTTCAACCTGTTTGTTTTAGGCATGTTGGCCCTTGATCTAGGTGTTTTTCACCGCACCTCCCATGTGATTTCGGTTAAAGAAGCCTCTATTTGGACTGGAGTCTGGATCTCTTTAGCGCTGACCTTTAATGTCGGGATCTACTTTTTTTGGGAAGCCCTCGTTCCTGGAAGTGGTTACACCAATAATGAAGCGGCTTTGGCCTTCTTGACGGGCTATTTAATTGAAAAATCCCTGAGTATCGATAATGTTTTTGTAATTGCCCTAATCTTTAGCTATTTTGCGGTCCCAGCAATGTACCAGCATCGGGTACTCTTTTGGGGCATTTTGGGGGCTCTAGTCATGCGAGCGACCATGATCCTCGTGGGTGCTGCTTTGATCAAGGAATACCACTGGATCATTTATATTTTCGGGGCATTTTTGATCTTTACCGGGATCAAAATGGCTTTCAATAAAGAGGAGGAGCTTGATCCTGAATCTAATCCGGTGGTCAAGTTAGCTCGTCGCTTTATTCCCATTAGTAAAGAGTTCTCTGGGGACCGCTTTTTTATCAAAGAAGCCGGACGTTGGGTAGCAACACCCCTGTTTTTGGTGCTACTGATGGTCGAGACTACTGACTTGATCTTTGCGGTGGATTCGATCCCGGCGATCTTTGCTGTCACCCAAGACCCATTTTTAGTCTATACCTCTAATGTCTTCGCCATTTTGGGACTACGCTCTTTATATTTTGTCTTGGCTGGGGTCATGAACCAGTTTCATTATCTCAAGTTGGGCTTGGCGGTGATCCTCACTTTTGTGGGGGTGAAGATGCTGATCGTGGATTTCTACAAGATCCCGACTATGGTCTCTCTGGGCGTGATTGCAACGATCTTAGCCGTGTCTGTGGGCGCTTCATGGCTACGAAACAAACGGCTGGCTGAGGTTGAACACGTTGTCAAAGATCCGGCTGTAGTGAAATAATCTTCTTTGCTTTTGCGGGGGCTTTGAGCCGTGCTTTATGGCGGTTGCTAGATCAAGTTCGGATAGTTAGTTTCACTCCATACGCAGAACAAGAGTAACAGCCCTTGGGAGGTGTGAACCTAGGGTTCCCCCTCCCAAACCCGCCTCCCTCCTCGTCAGGGAGCTTGCAGCCCCCGACACCCCCTACAACGCAAGGCGCTTTAGCGACCGCTTGCTAGATTTGATCCTACGGC
>JANNOF010000103.1:0-8553 GCA_031398925.1 Gloeobacteraceae cyanobacterium SOY_34_metabat_371
CCCAAACCGTTTCGAGCAAGGTCGCCCATTTTTATGAATTTCACAACACCCGACCCGACCGTCCGGTGCTGGTGTTTGTTCACGGCTGGGGCGGGTCGAGCCGCTACTGGAAATCCACCGTTGATCATTTTAAGGAAGAATACTCCTGTCTCATGTTTGACTCGCGGGGTTTTGGGCAGACCCAGGCTGATCAAGAACGAGAATTCACCCTAGAAACCTATGCCGATGACTTAGATCAGCTCCTCACGGAGCTAGGCATTGAGCGCATTTACCTCAATGCCCATTCCCTGGGGGCATCTACTGCGACCCTCTTTGCCAACCGCTATCCTGACCGGGTCGAAAAACTGATCCTTACCTGCTCCGGGATCTTTGCCTATGAACCCTTACCCTTTAAGCTTTTTCATATCGTCGGGGGCTGGGTTGTGGCCTTTCGTCCCCAGTGGATGACCCGCATTCCCTTAGCCCACCGCGCCTTTGAGCAACGTTTTGTACACCGCGCCTTACCCGAAGTCGAATCGCGACAGTTTTTAGAAGACTTTGTCTTGGCAGATCATGGGGCGGCCCTCGGTACCATGTTGGACGCCGTTAGCGAAAAAGCAGCGCGGATCATGCCTCCAGAATTTGCGCGTCTGGCGGTTCCAACTTTAATTATTGCGGGCAAGTACGACAAAATTATCCCAGTAACCCTAGCCCAAGCCGTCCTTCCCCTTAATCCCCGAATTCGCCTGGAGGTTCTACCCCACAGCGCCCACTTCCCGATGCTAGAGGAACCCCAAGCTTATCAACGCTTGGTGCATGACTTTTTAGCCCAGTGAGAATCGAAAGAAAATCCGCATCTGGCCCATGCACTGAGTATAAGTGCTAGCCTGTTTTTAATGTCGTGAGGTAAACATGCCGGACAACCAACGGGTCGCAGTTTTGTTAGTAGGATATGGCGAGGTCGAGGACTACCAAAACTTTGCTGCCTATAACGAAATGGCCCTTAGACTGTTGACCGCCAAATTCCTCCGTATTCCAGCTTTTGCCTATCGTTTGTTGGGGAGCGTGTTGGCAAATTCTGACCGCCGGGAATGGGGAAGACAAGATAACTTCCAGTCCCCGCACAATGAAATTTTTGAACAGCAACGGGCGGGGCTGGCCCAGCAGCTCCAAAAACAGTTTGGGGATCAAGTCCAGGTCTTCAAAGCCTACAATTTTTGTGAACCTTTTTTGCCGGAGCAGGTGCTGGCGAATATTCGGGCCCAGGGCTTTCGCCGTATCCTGATCTATCCCCTATTGGTAGTGGATTCGGTCTTTACGAGTGGGTTAGGGCTACAACAGATCAATGCTGCCCTCGCCCAAGAAGACCGGTGGGTTGATCATGTGCGTTATATTCCGTCTTTCTATGAACGCCCTGAGTACCACCAACGCTTAGCAAACTACATCAGTGGTCATCTCGAACGGTTGAATAAAACCCATCAGCCCAGTCGGATGGGCGTGGTCCTCATGAACCACGGCACGCCCTATGAAGCTAAGGGCTTTACCACTGGCTTAGAAGAGAGCCTTGCGCTCTATGAAAAAGTCCGTGCCTTATTGATTAACCGTTACCCTTTGATCTCCATTGGCTGGCTGAACCACGAAACCCCCGGTAAGTGGACTACCCCCGATGTGAAGCAGGCTTCCCGCAATCTTTTAGAACTTGGAGCCAGTACGTTAGTGTATTGTCCCATTGGCTTTGTGACGGAGAACCACGAAACGATCTTGGATGTGGGCTATATCAGCAAACCCTTTGAAGAAAAGGGTATTCCCTGTCATCGTTTGGACTGTCTCAATGACGATAGTGAGTTTCTGCGTATTCTCGCGCAATGGGGGGAACCGTTGATTCAAGAATTAATCCTTGCCAAAGATCCCCAAACTCCCAGCATCCGCTCTCTTACCCTTAGCCAGGAATAGCATTGGCGTAGGATGACCACCAAATGGGGCTAGTCTCTGCGAAACCTCAAAAATTTGTAAAACCATACTAGGAACAATAAGCTCAAACGAGGCCATTACTCCCTAGGAGCAAATTTGCATGGAATGGATTGTTTTAGACTCTCGCTATGCCCTAGAGCATCGTTGGATCAAAGTCCGGCAAGATACCTGTCAACTCCCCAATGGCACGGTGATCGATGATTATTTTTGGCTCGAAAGCCCCGATTACACCCTGATCGTACCCGTAACACCCTCAGGAATGGTGGTGCTTACCAAGCAGTACAAACACGCGGCCCATCAGCTATTGATTGAATTTCCAGGCGGTGTGATCGAACCCGATGAAGACCCTTTGGGGGCAGCCCAACGCGAACTCAGTGAAGAAACTGGCTATACCGGGGGGATCTGGCACTGCTTAGGCGTTTTTTATCCCAATCCCACCAAATCCAGTGCCCGTGCCCATCTGTTTATCGCCCAAGGGGTAGTGCTGAGCACGGATCAAGCCCTTGATCCCACGGAGGAAATTCACGTCCAGTTGCTGCCCTTGGCTGAGGTACAACCGCTTTTGGGAACCACCGGGTCTACTTTGGCCCTGTTATTAGCTGGGGCTTATCTAGCACAGTACCCAGAAGTGCAACAATGAGTATTAATGCATTGCCTTTAAGATCATGCCTGCGACTGAAACCACTGCCCTGTTTGAAGATGGGCTTAAACGCTACTACGATCATGCCCCGCTAACTGAAGTGATCCCGATCTTCAAAGAGATCACCCAGCAAGAACCCAAAAATCCGGCGGCGTGGACCTGTCTGAGTTGGCTCTACCTGTTAAATGACCAGCCCAAATTGGCCCTAGACGCGGCCAAAAAAGGCATCAAAGTCGGCCCCACCGATGCCCAAGCCCGGATCAATTTGGTTTTGGCCATGCTCGAACTCAAACAAAAAGGGGTCCGTGAATATATTGAGCAGGCCAATCAGATCTTGGGATTAGACGAGGATCAGGCCAAACAAGTGGCTGAAAGTATTGCCGATGGCCTGGAGCGGCGTCCCGATTGGACAGGGTTACAAAAAGTAGAGCGCTGGCTTCAAGAAGGCTAAATTAGCCCAATAGGTCTTGAAGGGCACCCTGAGCCGTGGGGAACTGAAAGGTATACCCTGCCCCAGTCAACTTTTTAGGGATCACCCGCTGCCCTTCCACCAAGACTACGGCCCCCTCGCCCAATAACAGTTCTAGCGCCGGGCGGGGCACCGGGAGCCATGAGGGACGGCTGATCACACGCCCTAGGGTCTGACAAAAATCTGTCATGGTCAGCGCTTCCGGGGCCGTGCCGTTGTAAACCCCGTTTAATGGATGATCAAGCCCATAGATCATGGCGCCCACCGCATCCTCACGGTGGATCCAGGAGAACCATTGGGTGCCCGTACCTAGGGGTCCACCGCCAAAGGCCCAAAAGGGCGGTAGCATTTTGGCCAAGGCCCCGTCCTGGGGATCGAGCACAATACCCAAGCGCAGGATCACCGTTCTAATGGGGCTGGGCTGGGCCGCTTGTTCCCAGGCGACGCAGACTTGGGCTAAAAAGTCTTGACCGCTGGGGGCGGTTTCTTCAAGGGGCGTACCATCCCGAAAACCGTAGTAGCCAATGGCGGAGGCGCTGACTAGCACTTCTGGGGGATTTTGACAGTGCCGGATCGCCTCTAGGATCCCTTGAGTGCCCGCAACGCGACTAGAACGGATCTGCTCTTTGTAGGCCGTACTCCAGCGTTCGGCAAAAATCGGTGCCCCAGCTAGATGAATTACCCCTGTGATCCCCTCTAGGGAAGATTGCCAAGGGCCAAGCTGTGGGGTCCACCGCACATAATGGTGGCAACCAGGGACCAATTGCTTGGCCCGTTCCGGGTCCCGCGACAGCACCGTCACCTGATCCCCACGGGAGATCAGTTTTTGGCAGAGGGCACGGCCCAATAGCCCCGTGGCTCCCGTAACAGCATAGGATTGAGGCACGCAACACACTACATAAAGGAACCTTTTTCAAATGTATCCCAGGAAGCGCTCCCTGGGCCGTAGGTCACAGACTAGGGGGTGGGTCGATCCAGCGAAATCCACCCCAGGGCGTAATGGCTGCGATCACCACAGGAGGCGCGGTGCTTTGCTCTTCGGTGGTCGTGAAATGTTGATATTCGATTTGAAGATTGACCAAAAAACGGGCCAACCGCACGCCTTCCGCTAGATTTAACGTGTAAAAAGGGATTCGCATTTGGGCTTGACCCGTCTGATCCGACTGGAAGGCATACTGGGCACCCGTACTGTCTTGACTTAAGATCTGCGTGTACTGGGGGGAACGCCCCAGCATTAGACGAGAAATCGCCTCAAATTCTCCATCCCAATAACTCACGGAATCCGAGAGATTAAAAAAAGACCCGTGTCCATCGGCAAAACGGGTGATCTTATAGATCTGAGCCTCTAAGCCCTGACGGGCCTGGGGTTCGTAACCACTCACGATCACACTGGTGGACCCGCTATCGCTGGCCGGAAGAAAATTTAAGAGTTCTTGGGCCATGGTTTGAACTGAACTTTCGGGGGTGGCTTTAAATTCCCTGAGCCAATAGTCAATGGGCTGCCCACCCAAAAAAGCCGTGCCACAGGTCATTACCCCAACCCGGTCGGTCAACTGAAAAAGCTTGGTACAGGTATCGGTAATGAATACAGGTTGACCCTGTTCACGAATCGTAAGACGACTATCCGTCGCTAGGATCAAGCACTCACTGGTCTTAAAGGTCAAGACAATGGTCACTTAAAGAACTTTATGAAGGTTTGCGATCACAGCGCTTAAATTTAGGGTGCCCCCATCATAAACGAGTTTTAGGCGTTGTCATGCCCTTGGCCCCGGAGCAGGCCCACTAAATGGGGTAGTTCCGGCAAGATCAAGCGCTCCATGCCCAAGGCCACAGCTTTAGTTGATCCGGGTAGGGCAAAAACGATGGTTCCCCGGATCACCCCCGCGCAAGCCCTAGAAGCCAAAGCTTTAGAACCGATCTGCTCCCAGGACAAAAGGCGAAAAAGCTCACCAAAGCCCGGTAGGGTCTGATCAAAGTGTCGGTGCAACACATCAGGGGTTATGTCGCGGGGACTAATGCCCGTACCGCCATTGATCAATAGGACCGCAACCGTACCGCACCAGCGCGCCAAAAAGTCTTCTAACAAAGCTGGTTCATCGTTCACGACCGCATAGGCCAAGATCTGATGGCCCTGGGCTAATACTAACGTCTGGATCAACTGCCCACTCCGGTCGGTTTCAGGGGTCCGGGTATCACTTAGGGTCAACACAGCACAGGCTATGGGAGTCATCAGCAAAAATTCCTTGCAACCCTGTGGATGCAACGCTACGAGTTCTAGTACTATGCTAACTGGTACAACATTTAACTAACCTGCCATGAGGAGCGAATGATGAGCGTTTTGAAGCCTGTAGGCTTAATGCTGAGTTTAGGTGTTTTGATCGCTGGTTTGACCGCTTGTTCCAGCACCCCCCCTGCTGCTGAAACTACCCCTGCTGCTGAAACTGCCGAAGGTGCTATGAAAGAAGGCGAAGCCACCATGAAGGAAGGTGAAGCCATGATGAAAGAAGGCGCCGCCGAAATGAAAGAGGGTGCTGCTGAAATGAAAGAAGAGGCTGCTGAAATGAAAGAAGGCGCCGCTGAAATGAAAGAGGATGCCGCCGAAATGAAAGAAGGCGCTATGAAAGAAGGCGCAGCCCCTACTCCCTAAGTTCAACAGTAACTATTGATCCAAGCCGGGGTTAAATCCCCGGCTTTTTATATAAAAATCACATCAATCACAGACTTAACGCAGTATAGTGAATGCACCCTCGGCGAGAGGGGCTACTACACAGGGAGTCTGTGATGCGAAAAGAATACGATTTCTGCGTTTATATTGGCCGCTTTCAGCCCTTTCACTTGGGCCATCTCAATACGGTTAAAATCGCCCTTGAGCGTGCCGAACGGTTGATCCTTGTCCTAGGTAGCCACATGGCTGCGGCAAATATCCGTAATCCCTGGAGTTCTCAGGAACGTGAACGCATGATCTGCCGTTCCCTAAGCCCTGAAGACGTGGCAAGGATCACCTTTGTCCCCATTCGCGACCGGCTCTACAGCGATAATCTGTGGCTGACCGAAGTACAACAAAAGATCTTAGATCTCACCGAAGAAAGTCCCTCTTTAGCCCTGATCGGGCACCGTAAGGATCTGTCGGCCTATTATCTCGATATGTTTCCCCAATGGGCCTATATCGAGTCAGGGAATTACGCCAATTTGAATTCCACTGAGATCCGGGCTGATTACTTTGCTGGACTAGATCCAAGTAGCTATTACCCCAAGATCCCTTTAGGTATTGCCCAGAGTCTAGAAGAATTTCGGGCCACGGACCGCTATCAACAGCTCTGCGAAGAATATCAATTTATTCAGACCTACCAAGCCTCTTGGGCCAAAGCACCCTATCCTCCGGTCTTTGTAACGGTGGATGCGGTGGTAGTCCTATCGGGTCATGTGCTCGTAGTCCGTAGAAAAGCCCGCCCTGGCAAGGGTTTGATCGCTTTACCCGGTGGTTTTGTACAGCAAGACGAGTTTTTAATTGATGGGATGCTCCGGGAACTCCGGGAAGAAACAAGACTCAAAGTTCCCTTACCCGTCCTGCGGGGATCGGTCATTGATAGTCATGTTTTTGATAATCCGGGGCGCTCTTTGCGGGGCCGGACGATTACCCATGCCTATTTTATTCAGCTCAAAGCGGGTAAGTTACCCCAAGTCAAGGGCGGCGATGACGCGGCTAAAGCCTGGTGGATCTCCTTAGGCGATCTCAACGCCCAAGAAGACGAGATCTACGAAGACCACTATCAGATCATTCAGCACTTCATCAGCAAAGTCTGATTGCGCTTGAAGCTTTTTTCACCCAAACCCATTTAACGAGGGGAGCAATTACCATGCGCCAAAACTTGATCTTGGATACAGATTCCTACAAGGCTAGTCACTATCTCCAATATCCTCCCGGTACGACAGGCATGTTTTCCTACATCGAGAGCCGGGGTGGACGGTACGAGCGCACGGTATTTTTTGGACTGCAATACCTAGTGCAAGAATATCTGACCCGCCCCATTGAACCCTGGATGGTAGATGAGGCGGAGGTCTTTTTTCAAACCCACGGCGTACCCTTCAATGCCCAAGGCTGGCGGTACATTGCCCAGGATCTAGGCGGTCGCTTGCCGATCAAGATCCGGGCCGTTGCCGAAGGCACGGTGATCCCGACCCAAAACGTGTTGATCACCCTTGAAGCTACCGATCCCGCCACTTTTTGGTTGGTTTCTTGGCTAGAAACCATGCTCTTACGGGTGTGGTATCCCATTACCGTTGCTACCCAAAGCTGGCACCTGCGCCAGATCCTCCAGGGCTATTTAGAAAAAACCGCCGCCGACCCCCAAGCAGAGATCGGGTTTAAATTGCATGACTTTGGCTCACGGGGGGTTTCTAGTGCCGAAACCGCGGGCATCGGCGGTATGGCCCATCTGGTAAATTTCCAAGGCTCTGACACTGTGTTGGGGGTCCGGTTTGCCAATTATTACTATCGGCATCCCATGGCGGCCTACTCGGTTCCAGCCGCCGAACACAGCACGATCACCAGTTGGGGTAAAGACCGAGAAGTCTTGGCCTATCAAAATATGCTCCAGCACTTTGCCCAACCGGGCCGGGTTTTGGCGGTAGTGAGTGATTCCTATGATCTTTGGTACGCAGCAGAAACCCTTTGGGGCGATCAATTACGTCAACAGGTGATCGACTCCGGCGCAACCATCGTGATCCGCCCAGACTCTGGTGATCCGCCGACCGTCGTCTTGAAATTGCTCGAGATCCTGGCGGCTCGCCAGACTCTGGTGATCCGCCGACCGTCGTCTTGAAATTGCTCGAGATCCTGGCGGCTCGTTTTGGCACCGTCATCAATGCAAAAGGGTATAAAGTCCTCAATCATGTCCGCGTGATCCAAGGGGATGGCATTGATGAAACGAGTCTAAAGGAAATTTTGGAGCGGATCACCCAGCAAGGATTTAGCACCACGAATATTGCCTTTGGCATGGGTGGGGCTTTGCTCCAACAGGTCAACCGCGATACCCAGCGCTTCGCCATGAAATGCTCAGAAGTCACGATCCATGATCAAAGGGTCCCCGTTTATAAAGACCCCGTGACCGATCCGGGCAAAAAAAGTAAACGGGGGCGTTTAGATTTGATCTACCAAGATGGCCGCTACCAGACAGTCCCGGCGACACCGGAATCGGCAGCCTTTAGTGTGTTAGGGACGGTATTTGAAAATGGTCAGCTACTCAAAGTGCATACTCTAGAGGAGATCCGCCAACGGGCTTGGGGCTAGTTGTACGTAGCCCCTCAACCTGACGGAAGGAAATTCAGGGGAGCGTGGGCTATGATCCATCCAAGCCCTAGGTTGTATATGTTTGAATCCGCTGAACTCGGTCACGCCATAGATAAGGCAACCTACGACCAAAAGGTTCCTGGGTTACGCGAGCATTTGATCGATGCCCAGTATGACCTGGCTCAATCCAAACAGTTTGCCCTC
>JANNOF010000121.1:0-1727 GCA_031398925.1 Gloeobacteraceae cyanobacterium SOY_34_metabat_371
CTGCACTGCGTATGAGTGCCACCTTTCCCTACATCACACCTAACACTACACTTCCTACCAACCCACCCATCGAAATTATGGATGCCGGCATTTCTGATAATTTCGGATTGACCGATGCAGTTCGTTTTCTGTATGCTTTCAGAGGATGGATAGAGGAAAATACTTCCGGTATTATTGTACTCTCCATTCGTGACTCACCCAAATTAGGAATGATCACTGAAAAGAAAGGCCAGACCATCATCGATAATTTTTCGCAACCTATCAGCAGCGTGTACAATAATTTTGAAAACTTTCAGGACATCACAAGCGATAATTTAGTAGGCTATGCGAAGTCGTGGTTCCATGCACCGATTGATCGGGTAGATATTCAATATCAGGCAGAAACGTATGTAGACATTTTAAACGAGATGGATAGCATACGACAAAACAATGCGCGTGCCTCACTAAGCTGGCGCTTGACTACACGAGAGAAAGTGGGAGTTGTGGAGAATATACATACAGAGAAAAATAAAGAGGGGTTACAGAGATTGAAGGATTTATTGGAGCAAACCTCAGCCCCAACCGTTCTCCTACAAGGAGAAGGGGGTAAGACAGAAAATGATAAACCATGAATCTTCCGTTTCACCACGATGCTCACCAAAAGACTTTTGAGAATGCCCGATTCTTGAAAAAGGTTTTGACTCCCGCTGAGGAAATTCTATGGAAAGAATTAAGAGGGCGAAGATTTAAAGGCCACAAGTTCCGCAGACAACATCCCATCAAGTCGTTCATAGCCGATTTTTATTGTCATGCTTCTCAGTTGATTCTTGAAATTGATGGTGGTTATCATAATTCAGAAACCTCAAGGAAATATGATGAAGATAGAACTAAGGAATTGAATGTTTTAGGAATTCGAGTTATTCGATTTTCTAATGATCAGGTTTCGAATCATTTGGGGAAAGTGTTGGATGAGATTGGTAGAAACCTCATCCCCGACCCTTCTCCTATGAGGAGAAGGGAGTAGGAGAGGGGTTAGGGGTTAGGGGTTAGGTTTCCTTTTCACTCCCCTCCCCGCCTCAGCCGTCCATATATTTTCCGTTCATCATGATGCATTCGTATAAACCTCATCCCCGACCCTTCTTCTATGAGGAGAAGGGAGTAGGATAGTGGTTAGGTTTCTTTTTCACACCCCTCACCGCGTCAGCCGTCCACGGATCTTCCGGCCAATGATGTTTCGGGTAGCGCATGCGTAATTCTTTGCGCACTTCGTGATAGGTTGTTTGCCAAAAACTTTTTAAGTCTTGCGTTACCTGCACCGGTTTATATCCAGGTGACAGTAAGTGAAGTATAATCTTATTTCTTCCCTCATTAACAGTAGGTGTTTCCAACAAGCCGAACATCTCTTGTAGCCGAACTTCCATAACAGGAGGTCGACCATCATTGAAATACTGCAAATCAATCAAAGAACCACTGGGTACCGATATCTTCTGAGGAGCAACCAAATCCAATTTAGCAGAGAACTCCCAAGGTAAACTGCTTTGAAGAATGGTTGATAAATCTAATTTCAGTAACTCACTTCGTTTATAGATAGTCTCCAGATAAGGAGCCAGCCAATCCTCTACCGTTTCTACTAATTGATCATCGGATACATTGGGCCATGCTTCATTTTGCCTCCAGGTTTTTACGCTTAGTACTCGCGCTTGCCAAGTTGTTTGCTGCCCATCCCAACCTATAAACTTCAATCCCTT
>JANNOF010000124.1:0-2355 GCA_031398925.1 Gloeobacteraceae cyanobacterium SOY_34_metabat_371
GGGGAAACCGTAGATACCCTAGCGGCGATCACCGAAGCTCGGGAACAGGGGATCAAAAGTATTGCTTTGCTCAATGCCATTGGTTCTCAAGCCAGCCGGGTCGCCGATGGCGGTGCTATCTATATTCACTCTGGGCCTGAGATCGCCGTGGCTTCAACGAAAGTCTTTACCGGAATGCTGATGACGGGCTATTTATTTGCCCTGCGCCTAGCCCAGGCCCGAAAACTGTTAACCCCACTCCAGATCCGTGAACATATACAAGCTTTGATCGAAATTCCGGGCAAGATCAGTCTTTTACTCAAGGAAATTGCCGTATATGAACGCTTGGCGGATCAGTATCACAATGTCACTAATATGCTCTATTTAGGCCGTTGGGTTAATGCCCCCATTGCCCTAGAGGGCGCCTTAAAAATGAAAGAGATCAGCTATATTCATGCTGAGGGTTATCCGGCGGGAGAAATGAAACATGGGCCGATCTCTTTGATTGATGAACATATGCCCGTGGTGTGCATTGCTACCCATGATCATGTGTATGAAAAAATGCTCTCCAATATTGAACAAGTCATGGCCCGTGGGGGGCGCGTCATTGCCTTGGTCAACCCAGAGGATACCCAAGTACGCTCTAAGGCGAATCATGTGATCGAAGTGCCTAAAACAACCCCACTTTTATCTTCGATCCTCAATACAATACCGCTTCAATTATTTTCCTATGCAATGGCGGTGCGCCGGGGTTGTGATGTGGATCAGCCCCGGAATTTAGCAAAAAGTGTGACTGTTGAATGATATTTTTCAGGAGGGAATTCAGGTTTTGTATGGAGCTAAAAAGTCGTACACTACAGACATTACCTCTTGACGAGCCACTATGAGTAAGCGCTCACTTTCTTGGACACGAGCCAAATTCGAGCAATTTAAGAAGGAAGGTCGAGGGGAAGGCACAGGGTGCAAGTACAAGCCTTGGTTAACTGCCCAAGACTTTCCAACCAAAGGTAGGATGACTCGAATTTTCGGATGGAAGTCGGGTAGAATGCATGACTTTTTCTCGGATAATGAGACACGCTTTTTCTACCTTCTTGAGTGGTCGGATGTTGTAGTTGATATTCGCGAGCAATTCCCTTTGTGAGATATAGATTTTGTGCAACGTATCGCTGCCGATATGGGCATTACCTATCCTAAAGATCGAAATAGTGGAGATCCCTGCGTCTTAACTACAGATTTTTTGATTAATATCCAGGACAACGGAAAAAATTACCAGGGCGCAAGAACTATCAAACCCTCTACTCAACTCAGCCAAATAAGAACTATTGAAAAATACGAATTAGAACGTCTGTACTGGCAGGCTCAAAATACTGATTGGGGAATTGTAACCGAAAAAGACATTTCTCAGGACTTCGCAGCAAATATAGAATGGCTGCATCCCTTTAAAAAATTAGAAGCAGAATCTAAAGATTATCTTTTCCAATTATTACGAATAGCTGAAGATCACCTCGATTAATTGACTTCTTCTGCTGAGTTCATCCGCTGATCAGTCTGATATCAAATTTGGGTGATAACCCAAGATCCGTCCGACTCCTTGCCCCCACTTTAGGAGATACTTCTACGGTCGGATCAAACCAGGCAAGGGATCTGAAAATTTCAGCTTTGGCTATAGTGATCTGGATTATCATTCTAGTATGGACTATGTCAATGGGAGTGCGGTGGAGTATACCCAAAACATTGTGGGCTTTTTGGAACGCATCCTTTACCAAATTGATGTGCCTAGGGAAATTAAAAACTTTATGCCCTCAGCCTTTACCAACAGCCTTAAACAAATCAATAATTACTTTGATACTATTCCAGTACTTACTATAAAATGAAAAAAATTTTGTTGACAAGTATTACAAAAATGCTTTTAATAGGAGCCGTTCCACTTTTACTTGGGACATTTATTCTATTGAAAGTATTTAAAATTGATGACATTTCATTTTATATAGCTACTTGTACTTTCATAGGATTTTTAATTCCAGCAGTAATATTATTCATTTGCACTATATTAGGTATAAATCATTTTCGCTTAAACTTATATTTTACTATTGCATTTTGGCCTTCCAAGCTACTTTTAATGGTTCTTCAATTTGTACATTCATCTGTCGATACTATGATGGTTTACTCTATTTCTATAGCCTTAAATATGCTTTTATATAGTTTAATCGGATTATTTATAGCTTTGATCTCAAAATTCTTCTAAAATGAAGATTAATAACAGTCGCTCATTTCACACATAGACATCACCAGCTTGATCTACACTTAGAGTGCGCGATATAGACTCACCAAACTCAATAGCCCTAGATTTTCTGCTAATTTTTCTTATGATCCCGA
>JANNOF010000152.1:0-2004 GCA_031398925.1 Gloeobacteraceae cyanobacterium SOY_34_metabat_371
TATCTTGTGGAATGAAACAGCCCTGCCTTAAAAAGGGGGGCTAAAAATGACTCTATTTCCCCCTTTTTAAGGGGGACTAAGGGGGATCATTAAAAACTGTGCATTTTAACCGAACCGTATTGTTGTCTCTCCCACTCCCTAACTTTTGGCTAAGACGGCGATCGCTTGTCAGCACACCAGTAACTTTTATCACTCTTTTTTTATAAATATTCCTGATATACACCAACTTTGTCTGTCAAAAGAAATGTTGGTGCAAGTTAAATGAAATACCATGAGTGATATTAGTCTACTGATGGCAAGTGTAGTAGCAACAGCGCCAATATCTGCGCTCAATTTGCCAGAACAGCCTGTAATTGAGTCAATTAATCAAGAGCAGCAGTCAACACAGGAAAAATTATCTCCAACTGTCCCACCTGCTGAAATTACACCGCCTGAATTCGTACAGCCAGATATAACCACCTCGTTAGCCATAAAGAATAAGTACGAAAATATACTTAGGAAAAGTAGAGAAAAAATTCAATTCATAAGTTCCCCTAACTCGCTGGAAATAAAAAATACTCAACCCATAACAGAAGTAGTACAGAACCAAGAAAACACAGAAGAATTTTTCCTATCTCCTCAGCCTCCAGACTCAGACAACCAAATGTCTCAAGTCAACTCAGTATCGCAACTCCAGGACGTGCAACCCTCTGACTGGACTTTTGGTGCTTTGCAGTCTTTAGTAGAACGCTATGGTTGCATTGCGGGATACCCTGATGGAACTTATTTGGGGAATCGTACTATTAGCCGTTATGAATTTGCCGCTGGTTTAGATGCTTGTTTAAAGAAGATTAACGAAGCGATGCCTACGGCGGGCTACGCCTACGCTAACAATAAAATAAATAATGAAGATTTAATCTTGCTGCAAAAGTTGCAAGGCGAATTCAAAGCAGAGTTGCAGCAATTACAGCAGCGTGTCGAGGCTGTCGAAAATCGGACTAGTGAATTACAAGGTAATCAGTTTTCCACAACTACCAAGCTATTTGGACAAGCCATTTTTAGCCTTCAGGGAACCAATAGCCCCGATGTAGATTTGTTTCCTAGAGACGGAGTACCTGAGCGCCAGGGAAAAACCAATCTAACTTTTACAAGTAGCGCCCAACTAACCTTAGCGACTTCATTTACAGGGCGAGATTTGTTGTTAACAGGGCTGTCTGCGGGCAATTTGGGTTCTACTGCATCGTTGGTATCTACCAATATGGGGCGGTTAGGTTTCGAGTCAAATACAGACAACAATCTAGTTATTAGTGACTTATCTTATCGATTTCTCGCCTCGGATAACTTGGGAATTGTTGTAGGTACAGCCGGAGTCAACCCCATCAACACCTTTCGTGGTATTAGCCCTTTAGAAGGTTCTAGCGATGGTGCAATTTCTCTACTTGGTCAACGTAACCCGATTTTAGGTATTGGCAACGGCACTGGTGGTATAGGCTTTGACTGGCAAATTAGCGATCGCATCAGTTTGCAAGGCGTTTATAGTGCCGAAATTCCTAGTTTTCCTAGCAACATCAACCAAGGCGGACTATTTGGCGGTAGATTTACCGCTGGCGCTCAGTTAAGTTTAGCGCCCACTAATAACATCGATATCGGCGTGCATTATCTTTATTCCCACTCCCCAGATGGCTTACTGGGAAATGGCATCGGCGATTCTCAACTGATTTCGCCTTTTGCCGATGCTACAGCTTTCGATACCCAAGCAATTGGCGCAACTGTTGCTTGGCGAATTAACCCTAACTTGCAGTTGGGCGGTTGGGGTGGCTTTACTTCTTCCAAACCATTTAACATTTCTGGAAGTGTCGAAACCACCAACTGGATGGTGTTCGCGGCTTTTCCCAATTTGCTGCGTCCTGGGAATTTAGGGGGCGTTCTCGTAGGACAACCGCCCAAAATTACTTCGAGTACTTTACCCGATGGCTTCAATTTTCCTAACTTTTCTGATGGAGGGACAGCAGGCGGACGTAGTGA
>JANNOF010000153.1:0-19338 GCA_031398925.1 Gloeobacteraceae cyanobacterium SOY_34_metabat_371
GGAGCTTTTTTTAGCCCGTTGCAATAGCTCATGAACCAGTGTGGGCGGCAGATCTAGGCCCTTAATCGACGAATTAGCAACCAAAACTAAGGAACCTTCTAAGAATAAGGTAATTAAACTTTCTAAAAAATCTTCTTGGCTGTCCCAAAAAGGATGGGCTTCACTCGTGGATTGGATCAGGGTATAGCCCAACAGCAGACTATTAAATAAACTGGCAATGCGCTCTGGGGGCAACTGCGACTGTAAAACCCCAGACCGGAGGGCATCTGCAAAATATTCACTCGCGTACTGATTGGCTTGGCGTAGGGCTTGGCCTAAGGCTCTACGCATTTCTGGGGTATATTGCCCCGCTTCACCGATCACCGAACGCATAAACTCAGGGATCTGCGCCAGGGCTTCTAAATGCTGGGTGGCATAGGCCCGGAGGGCTGGACGCGCCTGATCCGCTTGGAGGGGTGGTTCCCGTAGATAATCACCCAAACGGGCTAACCAAGGGGATTCTTCTAGGGCGGCTAGGAGTAAACCATGCTTATTGCCAAATTGACGAAATAGGGTAACTTCATTGACTCCAGCCTGTTCGGCGATCTGACGGGTCGTGGTTTCGGTTACGCCCTGGGAGGAAAATAGGGCGAGGGCGGCTTGGAGTAGACGCTGACGGGTTGGGGTAGTCATGACATGGACCTACAACAAATGCAAGTGTTACTTGCAGCAATCAGGGATGAAATGTTACGCTACTATTAAGCAAGTGTTACTTGCAGTTTCAACCCCCACTGTAGCGGATTCTGCTGCGGTTTGCGTGCCACCAAAAGAGGTTCCATGAGTTCAACCGCACCCACTAAAACCGAGTTGCCGCCGCTGACGTTGCATTGGCCCACCGTGATCCTTTTGGGCTCTTTTCATCTTTTGGCTCTGCTCGCCCCTTGGTTCTTTTCGTGGTCGGCTTTAGGGGTCACCCTATTACTTCATTGGCTCTTTGGGGGCATCGGGATCTGCTTGGGCTACCATCGGTTGTTTTCCCATCAAAGTTTTCAAGTACCCCGGTGGTTGGCCTATACCATTGCCACCTTGGGCGCTTTGGCCCTCCAAGGGGGACCAATTTTCTGGGTCGGTGGGCACCGCCAACACCATGCCCATTCTGAAGATGAACTTCTTGATCCCTATTCGGCGCGGCGCGGCTTTTGGTGGAGCCACATGATGTGGATGATCTACCCCCAACCGGAATTTTTTACGGCCCAAACCTACACCCGCTATGCCCGTGACGTAGCCCGTGACCCCTATTACCGTTGGTTAGACCGCAATTTCTTGTTCCTTCAGATCCCCTTAGCCCTTGTACTGTATGGACTCGGCGGCTGGTCTTGGGTGGTGTACGGGGTTTTTGTCCGGGCCGTCCTAGTTTGGCATTGCACGTGGTTGGTTAACTCGGCGGCGCATCTCTGGGGCTACCGTACCGTGGACAGCCCCGATCATGCCTGTAACAATTGGTGGGTGGCTCTTTTGACCTACGGTGAGGGCTGGCATAACCATCACCATGCCTACCCCCGTGCCGCGACGACGAGCTGGCATTGGTGGGAAGTAGACATGACCTGGTGGACGATCTGGACCCTCAAAACTATGGGCCTTGCTAAAAATGTCATGATGCCCCCGGCTAAAGTATTCAAGAGTTAGGATCTATTGCTGCGGATCGAGCTTCAACACTAAAATCCCCAAGGGCGGGATCACCAGATCCAGACTGTAGGGGTGTTGATGAAAAGAAGCATCTTGACTCCAACGACCGCCTAAATTGCCCTTACCACTCCCAGCGTAGTAGGTAGCATCACTGTTTAGAATTTCTCGATAAAATCCCCGTTGCGGTACCCCAATACGGTAATGGGGATGCATACGCGGGGTGAAATTGCACACAAAGATCAAACGGTCCTCAGGGCCGGTACGCATAAAAACAAATACGCTATTGGCCCGGTCCTCACAGTCGATCCAGCTAAAGCCTTCTTTTTCGTAATCCCAGGCCCAAAGGGCCGATTCTTCCCGGTACAGCACATTGAGATCAGCGATGTAGCGTTGCAGCGCCCGGTGATTGTGATCATCCAAAAGATGCCAATCTAAGCTGCTTTGAAAATCCCACTCACGCCATTGACCCAACTCCATGCCCATAAAGAGGCTTTTTTTGCCGGGATGCCCGTACATATACCCCAGCAGGGCCCGTACATTGGCAAACTTCTGCCAAAGATCACCGGGCATTTTATTAATTAATGATCCCTTTAGATGGACAACTTCATCATGGGAAAGGGCTACAACATAATTTTCAGCTAACACGTAGGTGATTGAAAATGTCATCAAGGCATGATGATAGCCGCGCAGTCCTGGTTCGGTGGCAAAGTAGGCCAAGCTATCATGCATCCAGCCCATATTCCATTTGAGGTTAAATCCTAAACCACCACTACTCGTAGGCCACGAAACCTTGGGCCAAGCCGTAGATTCTTCGGCAATGGATAATACACCGGGGTAATAGTTAAACACCAAACTATTAAGCTGTTGCACAAAGCGGATCGCTTGATGATGTTCTTGTCCACCTTCTTCATTGGCAATCCAAGACCCATCGGGTCGGTCATAATTGCGGTAGAGCATTGAGGCCACAGCATCAACCCGGATCCCGTCAATGTGATATTTGTCAAACCAAAATAAAGCGCTGGCAATTAAAAAATTTCTAACTTCGTTACGCCCATAATCAAAAACTAAAGTCCCCCAAGTCAGGTGTTCTCCAATGCGTGGATCTGCATATTCATACAGAGCAGTACCGTCGAACTGGCGTAACCCGTGGGCATCTTTAGGAAAGTGGGCCGGGACCCAATCTAAGATCACCCCGATCCCAGCGCGATGACACTGATCGACAAAGTACATGAAGTCTTGGGGCGTACCATAGCGCGAGGTGGGTGCAAAATAACCTGTTACTTGATAGCCCCACGATCCATCAAAGGGGTACTCAGTAAGGGGCATAAGTTCAATATGGGTATATCCCATCTCTTGTACATAGGGAATTAATTCTCCCGCCAGTTCACGATAGGTCAAGAATCGATTTTCTTCAGTGATTTTGCGGCGCCAAGATCCAAGATGAACTTCATAGACCGACACAGGTAACTGAAAGGGTTTTTGTTCGCGGCGTAGCTGGAGCCAGTCCGCATCATGCCAAACGTAGGACTCTAGATCCGTCACTATCGATCCGGTTTGGGGACGGACTTCATGATAAAAACCAAAAGGATCGGATTTTTCGTAAATATGACCCAGTTGATTTTTGACTTCAAACTTATAGATTTCTCCTAGGGCAATGCCAGGGATAAATAAGGCCCAAACTCCAGTGCCTAAAAGGTTCATCTGGTGGGCCCGACCATCCCAATCGTTAAAGTCAGCAATCACGCTTACATTGCGGGCATTGGGTGCCCAAACGGCAAAATAGACCCCCTGCACCCCATCCACAATAACTAGATGTGCTCCAAGTTTTTCGTACAACTGGTGATGATTGCCTTGACCGAATAAATATAAGTCAAACTCCGAGATCAACGGCGCTTGAAAAGCATAGGGATCATGTAAAGTGTGGACTTGCTCTTGCTTGTGGACCCGTAACTGATAGGTAAACGGCTGAATGGTTAAGATGACTTCAAAAAAATCTGGGTGTCCCTGTTGGGCCAATAGATATTCTTTCCCTTGGGCCGTATCAATAAGATAAACCTGATCAGCACCGGGTTGGATTGTACGAACCGCCCACTGCTGATCTTCTCCGCGATGTGGTCCTAGTACACTTAAGGGATCGGGATGTTGATTGTTTATGAGGAGGGTGATTTCGTCATAGGGTGTCTTGAGCGCAGACATACCGACCCTATTATCCTGCATTGTGAAAACCGGTAACTTGACCTACTTCCACCATACGGCATCCCCTGTCCGCGTGGTAATTTGAGAAAAACCAATTCAGGAGCCTATGGCTACTAAGTTTTGGCTAGGATGCTTGGTGAGTTTGTGTGCCCTCCCGGCCGCCGCAGCCGAGCAAATACTCCCTGTCATACGGATTCTTCTACCGGAAACGGGCGTTACCTATGGCAAGATCCTACCGATTCAGATCGAAGTTGAAAATTTTCAGCTCACCGATCGCTGGAGCATTCCGGGGGGTGAAGCACGTCCCGCTGTCCCCGGTGCAGGGCATCTGCACTACACCCTAGATAACCGTATGCTCGCGGCAACCTCGGCGACGTCTTTGATCATTGAAGACCTGGGCACCGCTGAACATGTCTTGGTGGTGACCTTAGCCAATCATGACCATACGCTCTTGCCCATTGAGCAACGGGTGATTTTTAATGTAGTTGCCCCCCGTAAAGGGCTAAGCCGTCCCCCGGTGGTGGGAACCGCGCAGGATCACTAGGATCTAGCAGACGATTTAACGGTTAAATTAGTCCCAGGCCAACCGGAGGACTACGTGCGTATTGGCTGGTGTGTGGTGCTTGCTCTAATTTTATTGGCCTTACCCGCCCAAGCCGGGGTCCGGGATCAAAATCCTTGGCAAAAAGTCTCTTTTCCCGTAGACAACTTTATCCGCTATTCTTCACCCTTTGGCTGGCGCAAAAATGCCACGGGGGGCCAAGGGAGTGAATTTCATAGTGGATTAGACCTAGCGGCCCCGGCTGGGGCTTACATTCGTTCCTGGGCCGTGGGGATCGTGCAAAAAGTAGAATATGACTCCCGTTGCGGCTGGCATGTCACGATCAACTCTGGGCCTTGGATCCATACCTATTGCCATATCAGTGCGGTGGCGGTTAAAACGGGCGATACCATTCAAGCGGGACAAGTAATCGCGGCGGTGGGGGCCACGGGACGGGCCACGGGGCCTCATTTGCATTGGACCCTCCGCTACAACGGCGAATTGGTAGATCCGATGCGGGTGATCGAAGAAATGCAAAAGGCTTGGACTACGATGTCAAATTAATTCCTAAACGAAATAATCAAGGGTGACGTAGGCGTTGATACCATGAAGTCAGCATCTTCGGGAACCCTGTGTACCCTAACTCCATCCTCAGTCAACTTAAAGCCCGTGTGGGTACCTTGCCCCAAAACTACGGGGTTTACTACAAAAACACCCTAGTGGCCCTTTGTCATGCGATGGAGGATCACATCTTAGAAACGGGTAATCATCCGTTGGTAGTAGCCTCGTTTCAAAAAGGCAAATGGTACCTCCAAGAGGCCAATCGTTATGCCCTCATTGCCAAGACCGCCCATGCAGTAGCGATCTTAGCCACGGCGGACAGTGGTTTTTTGGAGCATACAACCGCCCAATTACCCAATGTTCATTTGGTCGCCCTCGACGCGGATGATCCGATTACTGAGGAATGGAATTTGGTGATCTTGGCCCGTGATTATCAAGCAATGGTGATCTGTCAAGAATTGCGGGCGGAGGATTATGGTCCAGCGGGCATTCCCACCGAAGACGCTGAGCGCAAGTTTTATGGGCTGTGGACTTTTGATCAGCACCTGGTGACGGAGGCTTTGAATATCCATTTAGAGCGGGTAGAACACTATCAACCGGAGATCGCAGCCCATCTCTATGGGATCCAAGCCCAGATCGCCGCCGAGCCGTTGACCAATCAAACGGATATGAGTGTGGTTGTCTCGCGGATCGTGCAATATCTTCAAACCAGCCAAATGGAGCTGGTTACCCTGAATCGTCAGCGCCAAGCCTTTGATGAACTGGAGTCGCAGGAACTCAAGCTCAACCGCAACCTCACCGCCAACAAGCTCCAAGCTTTTTTGCGCATGGCTCAAAAAGTCGATGAGCAAGACCCCTTTAACGGCAATGCTTCCTGGCAAGTGGCAGCGCTTTGTGAAACCCTGGGCCAGTTGTTGGATCTATCTAGTCTCAGCGTCCGGCGCTTACGCTTGGCGGGGCTCCTGTTTCGGGTGGGCTTGGCCCAAGTCCCGCCGGAGCTTTTTCATAAATCCGAGCAAGAACGCACCAGTAGTGAACAGTCGGTGTGGGTCAGCCACCCTCAGGTCGCCGCTAAATTACTGCGGACGATGCCCGAACTGACGGCGATCACCAAAATTGTGGCCCATCAAAAAGAATGGTGGGATGGATCAGGACGACCCGATGGCTTGCGGGGTGAAGAGATTCCTTTGGAAGCCCGTATTTTGGGAATCTGTGCGACCTTTCAGCGCTTGATCATGCCCCGGGGAATACGTCCTGCCAGCAACTTGACCCAGGCCCTAGAGCGGATCCAAGCCCAGAGTGAGACCCGTTGGGACCCAAGTTTAGTGGATGTTTTGGCCCATCTGATCCGCTTGGCACAAATGGGTTTACTCCAACTGCCCACCCGCCCCCAGGGTTTGCCCAGCAGTTGGTTAGGAGAGGAGCCATGAATGATTTCGGTGGACAAATGCTGGATGGAGTTGATTTCTCACAACGGGATCTAAGCGGGGCTAATTTTACGGGTTGCTCCCTCAAGGGGGCTTTGCTCAGGGCTAAACTCTGCGGGAGTACTTGGCTAGGGGCAGATCTGACCAAGGCGGATTTTCGTGGGGCCGACCTACGGGGTGCGGATTTCAATGGCGCCCAGGTTCTGTATACCAGTTGGTCGGGAGCTTTTTTGCGGGGCGCTAACCTAACCCGTTTAGATTTACGGGGCGCGGATCTACGTAGTACGGATTTACGGGGTGCGGACCTGGTTGGGGCAAATCTTGAAGGGGCGGATCTGCGGGGCGCCAATCTGCGGGGTGCGGATCTAACGGGGGCCAATTTAGAGTCGGCGCTCTTGGGGGGTGCTGTGCTCACGGGGGCCCGTTTGGTGGAGGCGAATCTACTCTGTGCCGATCTTGATCAAGCGGATCTCCAGGGGATCGATGCCGCCTATGCCGTTGTACGGGGCACGATCTTGGATCGTTGAGGATCAGGTCTTATTCATCGGGAACGGAAACTCCTAGGATCAAGCCCAAGGGCAGGGGATTATCCTAGGGATCTAGGGCACCAAACGATATAATTAGATCCCTTTAGTCGTTAGAAGCGCCGGATCCCCAGGTCCGCGTTTAGAATTTGAAAGAACCCATCTTTCGTACATATCTTGAGGCCCCATGACTCAATCCCGCTTTCCTTGGCTTGAAGAAGAGCACGACGCTTGCGGCGTTGGGTTTATCTATCGGCCTACCCCCGGTTACCAAGTGATCCGTGAAGCCTTACACGCAGTGGGCTGCTTAGAGCATCGTGGGGGGTGCGGCGGGGACCGCGACAGCGGAGATGGGGCGGGAATTTTAACATCGATCCCTTGGGAACTTTTTACGGCCTGGCCTGGGGCCAAAGCTATAGGCATGGCCTTTTTACCCCCCGAAGGGATGGATTTTGCCCGGAGCGTGATCGAGCAAGAATTTAGTGCCGAAGGCTTTAACATCCTGGGTTGGCGGGTAGTACCGACGGATCTCACGGTTTTGGGTCCGATGGCCCGTGAGCGGTGCCCCCAAATTGAGCAGATTATTCTAGGGGCATCCTGGACAGAATGCACCCTAGAGCGTCATTTACTCTTAGCCCGTAAGCGGATCCAAAATCAGCTCTGGGTCTTGTTTCCAGATTTTCACTTTGCGTCATTATCCGGTCGGACCATTGTCTATAAAGGCATGGTGCGCTCGGTGATCTTGGGGAAGTTTTACCAGGATCTCCAAGATGAACGCTTTGCTGCCCAATGGGCGGTTTATCATCGCCGCTTTAGTACCAATACGTTACCCCGTTGGCCCTTGGCGCAACCGCTACGCCTACTGGGACACAATGGCGAGATCAATACCATCGTAGGTAATCGTAACTGGATGAAAGCCCGCGAGGGCCAGCTCACCCATCCACTTTGGGAAGGACGGGAGCAGGATTTGACTCCAGTGATCACCCCTGGGGGGTCGGATTCCATGAGTTTAGACAACGCCCTAGAGCAATTGGTGCTATCGGGACGTTCCGCTGAAGCGGCCCTGATGCAACTGATCCCAGAAGCCTATCGCCAACAGCCTGAACTAGCTGATTTTCCAGAAGTAGTTGATTTTTATGAATACTACAGTGCGCTTCAGGAACCCTGGGATGGTCCGGCCCTCGTGGTCTATAGCGATGGGGTAACCGTAGGGGCGATCTTAGACCGCAATGGTCTGCGGCCCGCACGCTATGTATTGCTGGCGGATGGGACTGTGATCGTTAGTTCTGAAGCCGGGGTTTTGGATCTACCCCTCGAAAAAATTATCGAAAAAGGCCGCCTAGGGCCTGGCCAGATGATCGCCGTGACCATTGCCACGGGCACAGTCCAAAAAAATTGGCAGATCAAGCAATCTGTGGCCCAGGAGTATCCCTACGGGGAATGGATTCGCCAAGAACGGCATCATTTGGCACCGGGGTCTTTTCTCAAGGCACCCCTATTAGATCTAGAAACCCTAACCCGGCAACAATTGGCCCTGGGCTACGGTAGCGAAGATATTGAAAGTGTCATTGAGCCCATGGCCCAAACCGCCAAAGAGACGGTTTTTTCCATGGGAGACGATACGCCCCTGGCGGTCCTTTCGCACCAGCCCCGCGTACTGTATGACTATTTCAAGCAACGCTTTGCCCAAGTGACCAATCCGGCCATTGATCCGCTGCGCGAAAAATTAGTGATGTCCCTAGAAGTATGTCTAGGGGCTAAGGGCAATATTTTGCAACCCAGCCAAGCTGGAGCAAAAACCCTCTATTTGAGCGGCCCAGTGCTCAATGAAACCCAACTTGAGCAACTGGTGCACCCCACTGCGGCCCTAGCCAGTTGCCGACTCAACCTGTGTTATCCCGTTGGTCAAAGTCTAGATCAAGCCCTGGAAGTACTGTGTACCCAGGCGGCCCAAGCGGTTCAATTGGGTAACACTATTTTGATCCTCAGTGACCGGGGTGTGGATCAGGATCAAATGGCGGTCCCAGCCCTACTGGCGGTAGGAAGAGTCCATCATCATCTGATCGGGACAGGACTGCGCTTAGCCTGCTCCTTGGTGGTTGAAACGGCTCAATGCTGGAGTACCCATCACTTTGCCTGTCTTTTGGGCTATGGTGCCCAAGCTGTTTGCCCTTATTTAGCCCTAGAGACGACCCGCCATTGGTATGTAAGTGACCGGACCCAGACTTTTTTAGCCCAAGTTGAGGCTCGCCCGGAGCAATTAGCGGATTTTGTCGGCTTGACCATCGAAAAAGCGCAACTCAACTACATCAAAGCCATTGAAGCAGGACTACTCAAGATCCTCTCTAAAATGGGGATCTCGTTATTAACCAGTTACGTTGGGGCGCAGATTTTTGAATGTTTGGGCCTCGGATCCCACGTAATTGAGCGCTGCTTTACGGGCACTACTTCCCGTTTAGGGGGGCTAGAAATCGATGAGATTGCCCAGGAATCCGTGCGTTTTCATCAACAAGCCTATGGAGCCTCTGCCAAGACCATTAATTATGGCGTGATCACCTACCGTCCCGATGGGGAATACCACGGCAATAATCCCCAGGTGGTCAAAGCTTTACATGGTGCGGTGGGCCTGAATAAAAAGATCACCGATCCAGCGGAGCGCACGGCCCAGTTTTTGGTCTATTCCCAATTGCTCAAAGAGCGCCCGCCCCAAGCCCTGCGCGACTTACTCCAGTTTCAATCGGACCGTGCCCCCATTGCCATTGATGAAGTAGAACCAATTGAAACCATCGTGGCCCGCTTTTGTACGGGGGCCATGTCCTTGGGTGCCCTCTCTAAGGAAGCCCATGAAGTCCTGGCCATTGCCATGAACCGTCTGGGGGGCAAGTCTAATTCCGGGGAAGGCGGCGAAGATCCCCTACGCTTTTATCCGATCCGGGGTATTACTCCCGAAGGGACCAGCCCTGATTTTCCGACCCTCAAAGCTCTCAAACCAGGAGATCATGCGGCCTCCAAGATCCGACAGGTGGCCTCGGGCCGTTTTGGGGTTACCCCAGAATATCTAGTCACCGCTGATCAATTGGAGATCAAGTTGGCCCAAGGGGCCAAACCAGGGGAAGGGGGCCAATTACCGGGGCATAAAGTCTCGGAGTATATTGCTCGATTGCGCCGGTCTAAGGCTGGAGTACCCCTGATCTCGCCACCGCCCCACCATGATATTTATTCCATCGAAGACTTGGCCCAGTTGATTTTTGATCTCCATCAGGTCAATCCCCAGGCTAAAGTCTCCGTTAAACTGGTGGCCGAAATCGGGATCGGGACCGTAGCCGCTGGGGTTGCCAAGGCCAATGCCGATATTATCCAGGTTTCTGGACATGACGGCGGCACCGGAGCTTCGCCTTTGAGTTCCATTAAACACGCCGGGATCCCCTGGGAATTGGGTCTGGCTGAAGTACATCAGGTATTGCTCGCCAATGGCCTGCGCGACCGGGTCTTGCTGCGGGTTGATGGGGGATTGAGAGCCGGTTGGGATGTGGTTACCGCCGCTCTTTTAGGAGCCAATGAGTATGGTTTTGGATCCATTGCCCTGATCGCCGAAGGCTGTATTATGGCGCGGGTGTGCCATACCAATAACTGCCCGGTGGGTGTGGCTTCCCAAAAAGAAGCCCTGCGCAAGCGATTCCCTGGAACCCCGGCCCATGTGGTTGAATTTTTTACCTTTATCGCCCAAGAGGTCCGTGAAACCCTAGCCCAGTTGGGTTATCGTTCACTCCAGGAAATCCTGGGCCGGGTGGATCTACTCCAAGTCCGTCCCGTAGCCTTGGCTAAAACCGGGGGCTTAGACCTGGATTGCTTGCTCAAATTGCCCCTAGTTGATCCCCGTGACTGGGTTGATCCGCCTGGGCTTGCCCACGATAACGGCCCCGTACTGGATGATGAGATCTTAGGTAATCTTGAAATCCAAGCGGCGATCCATACCCAAGGAGTGGTTACGCAACACTATCTCATCGCCAATACCAACCGTAGTGTTGGGGCGCGGATCAGTGGGGTGCTCGCTAAAAAATACGGCGATACGGGCTTTGGCGGACAGGTGATCTTAAATTTTGTAGGTGCCGCCGGTCAAAGTTTTGGGGCCTTTAACGGGCAAAATATGCGCCTTGTCCTGGAAGGGGAGGCCAACGACTATGTAGGCAAGGGCATGAATGGGGGCGAAATCGTAATCCGTCCCCCCAGTGGTGCGCCCTTTAAAGCTGCTGATAACGTGATCTTGGGTAATACCTGTCTCTATGGGGCCACCGGGGGCGTCTTGTTTGCCAGTGGACGCGCTGGAGAACGCTTTGCGGTCCGTAATTCTCAAGCCCAAGCGGTGATCGAAGGCGCGGGGGATCATTGCTGTGAGTACATGACGGGCGGGGTCGTGGTGATTCTCGGATCGGTGGGGCGTAACTTTGGAGCCGGGATGACGGGTGGATTGGCCTATATTTTGGATGATGGGCTATTTACGCAAAAGTTTAATCCTGATGGCGATAAGACCCTACAGCGGGTACCTTTAGCTGGGGCTGCTGCCCTCAAGTCTTTGATCCAAGCCCATTACCGTTATACCGACAGTGACCGGGCACGGGAGATCTTAGAATCGTGGCAAGACTATTTACCGCAATTCTGGCAAGTGGTTCCCCCTGCCGAGCGGGATCATCCCCAAGTGCTACAGATCTTAGATTCCGTTCCTGCCCAGGAATAGAGGCCGGATCTTAAGCTGGGGCATTAATTAAGGCGATACACGCTTTTGCAGATAGCCCCAATGCTCTTCTCCTTGGCGTTCCGGGATTGATCCTACCACTGGCTCTAGATGTACCAGGTCAAAGGCAGCCCCAAAGATCTTTCGGATCTGCTCGGTTGTGGTTCCAAAGGGCGGTCCCCCAGGACGGCTATGGGTAAAAAAGAGTCCAATCAAAGCACCCTGAGGCTGAAGTAGCTCTTGGACCAACTGTACGTAGCGTTCTCGAAGCTCAGGATCTAAGGCACAGAAGCAGGTATGTTCGATCACATAGTCAAAGCACCCACGATATTCGGGCAGAAGATCAAAAATATCCCTAAGGATAAATTCAGCGTGGACTTGGTGATGCTGGGCCAGATCCTGCGCCGCTGCCACTGCCGAGGGTGCAAAGTCGACCCCGGTTACCATAAATCCCTTTTGGGCAAAAAGAACAGCGTCATACCCTCGTCCACAGCCCAGCACTACTGCTCGTCCGGGAACTAAGGCCAATTGGGAGAGAATTTTTCTAAAGGGCGGTGCCGCTTGCCCTAAATCCCAACGGGTATTTCCTTCTTGATAGCGCTTTTCCCAATAGTCCGGTGTAAGCGTCATGATTTTGTACCCATGTATGCAAGATCTATTGTGCAAGATCATCCCATAGTAGATACGTTTTTAGAAGATCCCTAGGCGGTGCTATGCTAACAGAAAGATTGGAAACGAGATAGGAGAACATAATGATTTATAATACAAACCTGCCGCCAAGTGATTTGAATATTGCCAGTCTAGCTAGATTATTTAAAGACACAACTAATTCCTACAAATACATTTTTTTCTTGTCAGTTCTGGATATTCTTAAAAGGAGAACTTTTGATACAAAAACTCCCATTACTTTTAAAGAACTGGTTGTTGAAATGTTAGCCAACGCTTGGTTTCCCTATGCTTATTTTAAGTTATCCTTTGGGATGCGTGATCAGATTATAATCCAACTCGATTCATTGAAATTAATAGTTACGGATTCAGTATTAAAATTTACGGATACCGATAAAGAGCAGCTCAGAACAATTATTAGTGATCAGAATATTGATACTGCTTTGATGCGCTATGTCCCTTATCGGCTGATCTTACCGTTTTTGGAACGATCAGCGAAACCAAAAAAAGATGCTGATGTTAACAAATGGGTCAAAGAAAAGGCTGTGAGCGCTTACGAAATTGCAGCTACGCCCTATTTCATTGAGCAAGACGGAATAAAAATTAATCAGCAATGGGCTAATTATTTTCGAGAACATTATGCCATTATTCGAGGCTGGGTAGCTTGGGAATGGCTAAATTATATGCAACGCTGTAATCCTAATGTTCCTGCTCTTGCTAATAAACTTTTTCCACCCCAGCAAAGAGCATCTCTAAGCATTCAAAAAAAATATTGGCATGTAGTTTTAGAACATACGCCTGTTTCCTGTATCTTCTCTAAAGAGCGGATTACTCAAACAGCACCACCTTTAGATCATTTTTTACCTTGGTCCTTTGTAGCCCATGATCAATTATGGAATTTAATTCCTACTATACCTAATGTCAATTCTTCTAAATCCAATCATTTACCGGATTCCTCCTACTATCAAGACTTTATTACCCTACAGCACCTGGGTTTAGTCACTGCTAATGAACACTTATGTATGCAAGAATGGAATAAATATGCAGAATCTTATTTGCTTGACTTTAAGATCACCAACAAAAATGATTTACTAAATAAAGATATTTTAGCTCACGCCTATCAACCTATTTTAGAATCACTAACCAATTTGGCTAAAGGTCAAGGGTTTTGTGTCGGTTGGAGATATGCTTGATTCCTACAGTGTAGGGTAGAGTGTTGCTAAATAGATCGATCCTGAATGCGGCCTAGGCAGATCAACTTTAACGATTCGTTGGCTAAGATGACATGTATAAAATTCATCGCGCTTGATCAGGGGTTTGTTCCTCTTCTTCTTCTCCCTCAGCTGGAGCATCTTCAGTAGGGGCAGGAGTAGCACCATTAGGCGATACTCCATAGGAAAGAGGCGGTGCTTCCTTACGTTGGGGATCAGGGGCTTCAAGGGGTTCACCCTTAAGTACAGCAGCACTCAAGGCACGCCATTGCTTAAGTTCTAAAAAAGTAATAGGTAAGGGGATGGATCGGGGGGTCAGATCGGAGCGAAAAGTCATGAGCAAACTGCCTACCGTGGCTGGTAAGGACTGATAAATAAATTCCAAAATATAGCGGTCTTTTTGATCGACACCATAAAGATTTCCCCCTGCCCCGCCCAGCATACGGATCGAAGGGGTAACTACGCGTCCGGTAAAGCGACAGGAACCACGGGTTAAGGTTGGGTTCATGTTATAAATCTCAGCTTGGATCTGTTGGAGCGGAATAACTTTTGCATTAAGAACACGACGCGGCTCGACTTTACCTTTTTGTTTATCGGTATTTTGTCCAATGGAGAGAATAACTTCGGTTTGATCTTTTTCTAAGCGGGCTAAGATAACGCAGGTGTTTTCATCTATTTGATAGGCTCGTGACCCATTGGGAATCGAAACTTTACCACTGGAAATAAAACCTATCGTGCGCTTGATCAAAGGATTATTGGCAACTAGAGGGTCGGGTTCCGCTAGACGAGAATTTAAACTGCAATTAAAAGTAACGAGCTGGTCGGTTTCATTGGCAAGGACGGTTTGCGGGGTGACCGGACTGCCAAACACCACCTGTAACCCCAGGGGGGCACGGTCTTGACCCAAAGCCGGGTCTAGGACGGGCGCAATGATGATCGTCAAACTAGCCTCACTATCGGCGGCAACGAGACTAATATTGCGCATACTCACTGCTTTGGGAGACGTGACGACTAGGGTGCCCCGGCCTTTATAGGTATAGCTTCGGTAGGTATCGGATTGGAGGTTTAGACCTTCTAAGGGTAAATAAAGGATCCCATTTCGGGCTTGGTTAAAATCAAACTGGGCGGTGTCAGGATCATAAATTAATCCTCCGTCAGCTCCAAAGATTGCTGTATCTTCCTTAAATTCACCTTCGTAGACCGTGCCTTGTTTCCCTAGGGCCGTGGCTAGATCGCCATCTAGTTGCAACGTTGTCCGTAGGCTAGGGTCAAGATTTTGGATCTGGGTATCGATTGTCGCTTGGGGGTCTGTATTGACTGCTCCGGTTCCCATTTGCCACAGCCCCCGGTTGGCGGTAGTCAGGGTGGGATAAAGCTGACGATTGACGGTTGAATCTGGACTGGGCTCAAAGTCTAATAGTGCTTGGCCCCGCACCCCTAGGGCCGCTACCTCTCGGTTTTGGGTATCGAGTAAAACGGCCCCTGCAAAACGAATTAACGTCGGGACTGAAATACTTCCTCGGACTGAAAGTATGGGTTGCTTGCTCGGATCTTCGGCATTACCCAGGGTAGGAACTAAGGACAAGGCCGTCTGGGGCTTCAGCGTGACCAAAGGATCGTTTAAGTCTAGATAAAAGCCTAGATTTTGGGCGCGGATCTGGCGTTGCAAAACATTTTGGGAGCCACTAACCCCTTCGCCGACCACGATAATTTCTCGCTCTGCAACCCGGACTAACCCGGATTGAGTCATGAGTTCTTTTAGATCAATGGGGCGCCACTGAACCGGGCCTAAACGTTGTAACCACCAACGCTGTGATCCTTGTTCTGCAAAAAACGCCGCCGTGGCAAATTCCCCCGGTAAGGCCCGCCCATCTTCGTAGTCATCGAGCAGGTCGTCCTCTGTACGTGCTGCAAAGTAAAGCTGGTCCTCTTGAACCAATACAAAGGGGTCTTCGGCGAATTCGGGGGGTTGTCCGCCATCGGTGCCCAGGGTCAATAGCCGTTCGCGTTCACTGGCGATCAAAAACTGGATCCCGCTTTCGGCACGTACCGTAGCCTCTACCTGACCCCGTACCCCCAGATCCCGTTGGGCCTGAGCATTACTCAAGACCAATAGCGAACCCGCGAGCGCCGTCAAAAGAATACCCAAAACCAAGACAAAGAGCAGGGAAAACCCCTGCTTCCTAGGGGAGACTAGGGAGGAGCTTGATTTCATTGGGTAGATCCAGACGGGGCGTAGGTGGCTCTGTTTGGACCACTTCGGGGCGGGGGGCGCGACGATCAATATAGGCAGTTACAAAAACCAACAGCTCGCTAGTTTCCTCAGAGCGGTCGGTGGATGAAAGTAAGTCTCCAATCAAGGGCAAATAGCCCAATATGGGAAAACGCACTTTATTATCGCGGCTGGTGCGCTGGATCAAACCGCCAATTTCCACGGTTTCGCCGTCCCTAAGAATAATTTTGTTATCCACGCGGCGGCGGCTCACATCGGGGGCGACTTCTTGACTGTCTCGTTGACCGGGGATCGACGACTCGACGGCAATGTTGGTAAAGACGTTGCCATTGGCCTGCACAATGGGCGTGATCTGGACAATAGTCCCTGCTTGGATGGTCTGGATCTGGGTGGTGGGCGTCGTTACACTCCCGACACTGACGTTGGTTTGGGTCGTGATATTAATATCTTGGCTGGCCTGGATCACCGCTTGCTGCCCACTAATGGTGGTGATCTTGGTATCGGTGAGGGTTTTAGCCTTACCAGAATTCACTAGACCATTGACAACGTTGAGTATCCGCGCAAAGTTATCAAAGGCTAATACCGTCAAAGGATCATTGCGGGCAATGACACCGGCTAAACTCAAGGGCCCGGAGGTCGTTGAACCATCGGTGTTGGTGGGTGTGGTCCCTCCGGTACCCAACCTAAATCCTGAGACCGTGCGTAGCGCCTGCGAGCCGTCTTCGGAAAGTTCGATGATCTTGACCCCAAAACTGACCTCTGGGATCGGGGTATCTAGGTCTTGAATCAGGCTAGCGATTTGGGCTTGAAATAGGGGTGGGCCACTGATGATCAGGGCATTACGGGCTTCATCGATTTTGATCCCTTGGCCCAACTGAGAAAACACAGGAGGGAGCAGATCAACCACTGTTTTGGCACTACTGTTGGTGAGGCGCAAAACTTTGATCTGGGTAAATGCTTTGGAGGTGGCGGATCCAGGGGTCGCATCCCCTAGTCGATAAACATTACCGTTGCGACTAAAGCCAAAATTGGTTCCTGCCAACAGTTGATTAAGGGCATCCTCAAAGGTCCGATTGACCAAACGAGCAGAGACGACTTCTCCCAATTGTCCGGTGATGACCAGTTCCACGTTGGCTTGGTTAGCAATTTCCTTAAGAATTTGCGCTAACTCCGTGTCGTTGGCAATAACCGAGACCAACCGTTGTCCGGGATTGTCTTCGGGGCCACGGGGACGGGGATCATCTAGATTAAGTAGCCCACTGGGTGCTGTCGGAGCACCCCCCTCTGCTACGGGGGGCCGTTGGGAGACAACGTAAACTTCGCCTTCTTTACGCACATTGAGATCCCCGATCTCAGCAATGGCTTTGAGGGCATCGTCTAAAGTCGAATTGGTCAAACTAACATTGACGCGTTTTTGAACCGTAGGATCCGCCACGATGCTTGTCCGACTAATGCGGCTGAGTAGGGTCAAGGTGTCGCGGACTTCTTGGTTGCGGGCCTTAATCGTGATCCGCTCTTGGGGAGGGGGAGGGGCTTCCGTAAACTGGGGCGCCGTAAAGGGCACTTGAGCAACGTTAGTAGGACTTACTTTGAGCAGTAAACTGCGGTTGGCGTCGCGGGGTTCAAATTTATAGGTAGTCTCGGCCCTAGAAAAGATCACCCGCACCGTAACCCCAAGGGGTGAGGCATTGAGGGTAACCACCCCAAAGTTAGTGGGTACGGGGGATTTAATGGAGCCCAAAGTGGCCCCATTGAGGGTAAACACCAGATTTTTGCCCTGGGATTCTTGGCTATTGATGGTGTAGTCAAGGGCCTCACCGGCACTGAATAAAAGCCCTTGATCAATGCCGACTACAGATTCAACTTTCGTGATCTGGGGGGCTGCCAACACGGGAGCGCTGAGCAACCAAGTAGCTAAAGCCAAGGACCACGGATGGTTTTGTTTCATAAATCGCTTCTAAATCCCTAAATTGAGCGTGCGTTTGCCCTTGATCAGTACCACCCCGTTGCTGCCTACGGATTTAACCGTCCAACCGCTAATCCGGGCGCCCCGGTAAGCATCAAAGGTCTGTTCCCCGACTTGGACTTGGGCCAGCCAACCCGCAGTACCCGAATAGCCCAAGGCCGTGAGGGATGGATCGGGTTCTAGGAGCTGGAGTTTAGGGGGTTCCGTAACATTCGGTGGCGGCGGTAGGGGGGCTATGGGGATGGGCTTAGCAGGATTGAGCGCTACAAAGGGATCTCTACGCCCGGTTTGTTTGAGAATGGCCTTGATCTCTTGCTTATTGATGGGCACATAGCGGTCTTCTTTAATGGGGGCAGGGGGGCCATAAATGGGTTTATAAAGAGGAACCGTAGGGATGGGGTTTTCGACCACGACGGTAGTGGTGGTCGTCGTCTTAGTCTCTGTGCCGGTTTTACGCACCGGACGACGCGGGCGCTCTGTGATGGGGGGGCTTTGGCTAACAGCAGGAATAGTAGTAGGGGTGGCAGTGAGGACAGGATCTTTTTTTACTGCTGGAGCGGGGGTCATGGAAACTAAAAGCAGTACAGAGCCGAGGATCAACAGGC
Organism: Gloeobacteraceae cyanobacterium SOY_34_metabat_371; assembly: GCA_031398925.1. Lineage (GTDB taxonomy): Bacteria > Cyanobacteriota > Cyanobacteriia > Gloeobacterales > Anthocerotibacteraceae > JANNOF01. The sequence continues at coordinate 18,328 of JANNOF010000153.1, forward strand.
CCCCTCCCCCGGCGAAATAGATCCAATTAGGCGTATCTTTACGCAACCATCCTGAGGTTTTGGAACCCTCGGTGCGCACAGGCTGGGTAACTTGTTCCCAAGGAAACTGAGCCTGATCAGGTTCTTCTCCGGGCTGCATGTTCATGATGGACACAATATCATGGGCGGCGCCTCCAGTTTAAAGGGTGATGACCCTCAAGAGTTCTTCTAAGGTCGTCTTGCCCGTGGTGACTTTGCGGACCCCCGCTTCGATGAGGCTGGGTAAACCAAGTTCGTGCATATAGCTTTTGAGTTCCATCACACTGGCTTGGCTATGGATCAAATGACGGACTTTGTCGTCTACGGGCATTACTTCAACAATGCCTTCACGGCCCCGGTAGCCCAAGCCTTGACATTCGTCACAGCCTACGGCCCGAATCAACTTAGGGGGGATCAGGTCATCCGTGAGTTTCATTTTAGTAATTTCGCTGGCCGTGGGGGTGTACTGTTCACGGCAAAAGGGGCAGGGCCGACGCACTAGGCGTTGGGCTACTACACCCAACAAGGCGGCTGAAACTAAATAGGGTTCTACCCCCAAATAGATCAGTCGGTTGATGGTACTGGGGGCATCGTCGGTGTGGATCGTAGCCAGGACTAAGTGCCCTGTTACCGCCGCTTGAAAAACGGTTTGCGCTGTCTCGCTATCGCGGATCTCACCCACCATAATAATGTCTGGGTCTTGGCGGAGAATCGAGCGCAACCCGCCCGCAAAGGTTAAACCGGCCTTAGGGTTAACTTGGACCTGATTAACACTAGAAAGTTGATATTCTACAGGGTCTTCAATAGTGACGATATTTTTAGTAGAACTTAAAACTTTCATTAAACTGGCGTACATCGTACTGGTCTTACCGGAACCCGTGGGTCCCGTGATCAGGATCAATCCTTGGGCGCTAGCCAGCCAACGGCTATAAATCTCAAGGGCAGCGCCCTCCATACCCACTTCTTCGAGATTCATAAAGCGATTGGTTTTGG
>JANNOF010000013.1:0-1517 GCA_031398925.1 Gloeobacteraceae cyanobacterium SOY_34_metabat_371
GATCAAGGGCGTGTTCGGCATCCACAAAAGCTGCGATCCCGCCGCGCTTCTGGACTTCAGCAACAATATGCAAAGCCAGGGTGGTTTTACCCGAAGACTCTGGGCCAAAGATCTCGATTACCCGCCCTCTAGGAATACCGCCGCCGAGGGCCATATCAAGGGTGAGTGCCCCGCTGGGAACCGTTTCTACGCGCATCCGGGTGTTTTCGCCCAGCCGCATGATCGCCCCTTCGCCAAAACTTTTTTTGATCTGGCCTAAAACCGCTTGGAGGGCTTTTTGTTTATCATCCCCTTGACGGGGAGCAGAAGCGGCGGCCTTGGACCCGGCCCCGTTACCTGTGTTACGTGCCATATAAAGTGCCTGATTGATGACTACCTATTGTACCCCACCCCTCTGGGGATCTTGAGCTGCGCTATGGCGCGGCCCCCACACCTAACGCAGGATCAAGGGGACGAAAGGCTACTTCGTCGTAGACCCTCATCCCACTGATAAAAAAGTGCGGATCTAAAGTTTTTCATACGGCTCCTAAGTTTTGCCCTACGACGCTAAACAGTTTTTTGTAGCATTAGCACCCAGAGGGCAGGATAAAGGCGTATAGAGTGGGTGGCCTTTAGGTTAAAACAGTTAGCGACTAAGGCATAGAGTAAACTTAGACAGTTAATTCCTCCCAGGAAAAATGGTGCGCCTTTATCGGGCTGTGAGTGAGGAAGAACTAAAAGATATCAAGAGATTTGGTGGATTTCGGCCTAATCAAGATATAGGTTTTGAAGCCGGTATATGGTTTGCCGAAAGTGAAGAAGGCGCAATCAAGTGGGCCAAGCAATTTATGTTTTGGGATAAGTCAGTCTACTATATTATTTATTTTGATATTCATAATGCATCAGTGGCTGAGTTACATCAAAATCCCAATCTGGATGGTTATGGTCCGGCTCGACTAGCAAGTGTGGGTGCAGAGCTTGATTGCCTGAACCGTGATAAGAGTGACATCATAATAAGTAACCCACTGAGTCCAAGCAGTTAACAGGAGCGAAAGATGTCTGGAAATTCCATTGGTAAGGTAAGAATACGCTGGCTCTCCCTGGAAGAAGGGGGTAGAAAGAACAAACCCACAGGAGAAATTTACTTTGCTAATGCTCGATTTTCTGAAAACGGAGAAGAGCTTTTTAGCGTAGTATTACGTCCTCTACCGGAAAAATCTAGTTCATTTACGTTGATTAATGATGTTTACCAAGGCTTTGTGTATGATTTAGACTTTTTTGCTCCAGAACTAGTAGTGGATCAGCTAACACCAGGAAAGAAGATTTGGATCACCGAAGGGCCACGCAATGTAGCAGAAGGAACGATTACCGCCATTGAAGCAACAGAGATCCAAAAAATTCGACAGCAGCACATCAGCCCAGTTTAATCAGGTCAAAAGGGCGGATACATAGATCGCCCCAATAGGATCAACAGATCACTTAGCTTGGATCAGGGGTAGATCTCGACTGGGCGAGAAAATGCTGAACCCGCCAAAAAC
>JANNOF010000211.1:0-3919 GCA_031398925.1 Gloeobacteraceae cyanobacterium SOY_34_metabat_371
TGGATTGGCCCTGTCGCCACCGGAGTATCTCTATGGCTGCACGATCCTGGGGGATGGCAATTTAGTCCCGGTGATCGATGGGGTTGCCCTATCGCGTCAGGTCTTTGGTAAACCCACTTGGCAAGCACCTACCCCTAAAGCCCTACCCGTTTCCCAGACGATTTTAGTGGTAGATGATTCTTTAGTACAACGGCAGACCCTAACGCTGGCCTTACAAAAGGAGGGGTATAAAGTGCTTCAAGCCAAAGACGGTCTTGAGGCCCTAGATCAATTACGCAGTCAGCCGGAAATTCAAGCTGTTCTCTGTGATATTGAAATGCCCGTTATGGATGGTTATGCCTTTTTAGAACAACACCAGCAAGACCGATTGCTGGCCCAAATTCCTGTGATCATGGTGACTTCCCGCAGTAGCGAAAAACACCGTCAGACGGCTTTAGAATTAGGGGCCCAAGCCTATCTCACTAAGCCCTTTGATCAACAGGAACTCATGGGTACACTCAAAGGTTTGATTCGTGGTTTAGCCCCTGTGGAGGCCCGATGACCTATAGCCGTCTTACACCCAGAGCGAATCCCCGCAAACTTGAAACCAAGATCAAACTAGTGGCCTTTAGTCTCCAAGACCTGTGGCTGGCGCTTAAAATTCACGAAGTCCAACGGGTGATCCCCATGCCCCAAGTCTTCAAGAGTGGTCAAGGGGCAGTGGGCGTGGCTTCGTTGGACCGCAAAACCGTCACGATCTTAGATCTGGGTCAGCAATTGTTTGGTACCCCCCTTGCTGTCCCTGGCAATTATTTAATGCTCCTACCGGAGGCGGGGGGCGAATTGATCGGCATCCCGGTGGTTGAAACTCCGATGATCTTAGAAGTTTCAGAGAAAGAGATCCAAGCGCTCCCTCCTTCCTATCGACTGGCCGATACCTTGGGGATTGCCAGTCATCTTGTGGTCCTCAGCGATCCTGATCAGACGGTTTTTCTGTTAGATACAGCGCGCTTGGGGGCTTAAGTCCAAGTTCTATTTTTCGATTTATCATGGGCTAAATACCCTCAAGCAGGACCAATTTATGACCGAAGAACAAATGTTGACATCAAGTAACGGTAGTCCGATTGCAGATGATCAGCATTCTTTGACCGTAGGTAGCCACGGACCGTTGCTCCTACAGGATTACCATCTCATTGAAAAATTGGCCCATTTCAACCGCGAGCGCATCCCTGAACGGGTCGTCCACGCCAAGGGTGCCGGTGCCCACGGCTATTTTGAGCTGACCAGTGAAGTCAGCCAATGGACTAAAGCAAAGTTTTTGAGCACCGTTGGTCAAAAAACCCCTATATTTGTGCGTTTCTCCACGGTGGGCGGCGAGCGTGGTTCGGCTGACTCCGTGCGGGACCCCCGTGGATTTGCCATTAAGTTCTACACCGAAGAAGGCAACTACGACATTGTTGGGAATAACACCCCGGTCTTTTTCATCCGTGATCCGATCAAGTTTCCTGATTTCGTCCATACCCAAAAGCGTAATCCCCAGACCAACTGCAAAGACGCTGAAGCTTTTTGGGACTTCATGGCCCTCCACCCCGAGACCATGCATCAAATGACGATCCTGTTTTCAGACCGAGGCACCCCGAAGTCCTACCGTCATATGCACGGGTTTGGGAGCCATACTTTTAAGTGGGTCAACGCGGCAGGGGAAGCCTTCTGGGTTAAATATCACTTTAAGACCGAAACAGGTATCCAGAACAATACTGCTGAAGAAGCAGACCGCCTAGCTGGGGCAGATGCGGATCAGGCCACCCGTGATCTGTTTAATCACATTGAACAAGGGGGCGAGGCTGCCTGGAAAGTGAAAGTCCAAGTGATGCCCATCGCAGAAGGATATAACTACCGTTACAATCCCTTCGATGTCACCAAAGTCTGGTCCCACAAAGACTATCCATTGATCGAGATCGGTCGCTTGGTACTTAACCGCAACCCGGTTAACTACTTTGCTGAGGTAGAACAAGCTGCCTTTGCTCCCTCGAATATCGTTCCTGGGATCGAGTTCTCGCCCGACAAAATGCTGCAAGGACGGCTATTTGCCTATCCCGATGCCCAACGCTACCGCTTGGGGGTCAACCATGATGCCCTGCCGATCAACTGCCCCTTTGCAACCAAGGTCAATACCTACCAGCGCGATGGGTTAATGAGCTTCGATGGCAATGGGGGCAATGGCCCCAACTACGGGCCAAACTCCAAGGGTGGTCCTGCCCAAGCGCCCCAGTACGCACAGCACTCCGAGTCGGTCAAGGGTCACATTGAGCGCGCTGTGACCTATACCCACGCCGAAGATAACGACTTCGTCCAGGCTGGGGAACTCTACCGCTTGATGACTGCGGACGAGCAAGATCGCCTGATCGCTAACATTGTTGGTCATATCTCGGCGGCTAGTCGCCCAACCCAGCTCCGTCAGATCTGTCATTTCTTCCGCGCCGATGCGGATTATGGTAAGCGGATCGCCGCTGGACTGAATATTGATCTGGAGCAGGAAATGGCCCGTATGATGGCGGGTCGTCCGGCCCCCGTCGCCGTTGTTTAAGGTTGTGTAGCAATGCGTACCGCCGGTGAATGCGGTACGCATCTCAATTCTGAAGGATTGAGGCCAGAGGGTCCTTTTATGTAGAAATATATGACCTTGAAGACACGCTACAATCAACACAATTATCCAAAACAGATCATGCTCTACCCATTGCTCAAAGGGATCCATAATTTAGGGGCCGTGCTTTTTCTGGGCAGCCTACTGGCAATTTTGATCGAGGCGGTTATGGCCCGGCGTGCCCAACGATCCTATACCCTCAAGGGCAATCTCTGGAATCGTGCTGCTCTAGGGGGGTTACTCGTTGCCCTAGGTGCTGGAGCAGGGTTATTTTTTGTAGGCGGTTATCCCTTGCAACTGGACTGGCTGGGCGTGGGGATTGTGCTCAGTGCCCTGGTATTTTTGCTGTGGCATCCTTTATTGATGAGTAAGTCGCGGGTTTTTGAGCAGCGTAATCTCTTTGCGGGCAGTGGGTTGTTTGCCCTTGGCTTAGGAATCATGTATTTGATGACCCGCAAGCCTTTTTGATCTGTACGGTCTAACCATGTCTTGCCTGTCCTGCCTGACCCTAAGTGGTCTTGAATTTAGTTACCGTAACAAAACCCCTATCCTGACGGGGATCGATCTGGAGATCCAGCCGGGGGAACTAGTCCTGATCGCAGGAGCCACGGGTAGCGGTAAAAGTACCTTACTGAATAGTCTGGTGGGTATAGCCCCCAGTTATAGCGGTGGGGAGTTAAAGGGCGAGATCCTCTATGGAACGCAATCGCTGCTGGCGCTTTCCATCCGGGAACGGGCCAAATTTTTAGGCGCAGTCCTCCAAAATGTCGAAACCCAGATCTTTACCAATCGAGTCAGTGAAGAAATCGCGTTTGGTTTAGAGAATCGTAATTTTAAGGCCAACGAGATCCAACAACGCGTCCCGGAATTACTACAGGAATTTGGCCTATCCGCCCAAAGCCCTTGGACGATTAAGCAGCTTTCAGCAGGTCAAAAGCAACGTCTGGTACTCGCCTCGGTACTGGTCTTAAACCAGCCCATTGTCGTCCTAGATGAACCTTTGGCCTATTTAGATCAACAGGGGACTGAACTTTTACTCCAGATCCTGCAAGCCCGGGTACACCAGGGTCAAGCTGTGATCATTGTGGAACATCGCACCGACTTGGTGGCGCCTTTCGCCCAACGGATCGTTCATACTTCTGGGGGGAAACTCCTACCGGGGCTACCTCCACAACGGGTCTTGATTACAGATATTCCGCCTACACAGCCCCGCGATGCGGTAATCGTGGCAACCCAAGACCTCGCCTACGGCACCTATCCGGCCTACCCAGACCTAAGGATCCAGACCGGAGAAGC
>JANNOF010000020.1:0-2023 GCA_031398925.1 Gloeobacteraceae cyanobacterium SOY_34_metabat_371
GGCACAGGTGGCATCAATGGAACAATGGCCCCCCGCCGTCCCAAAGCGCTTGGGAATGATCGAGGCCATAATGCTCCCTGACTCGGAGAGCAAGCCCTCGGATGGGACTTCGGTGATGCTGTGCTTGTAGTAATATAAAAATTCTTCTAAAAAGAGTTCTTGATCTTTACGGGAAAAGCGTTTGACAAAAGGGAGATTACTTAAAAGTTGTTTGAGTTGATACCTACGCCACGAGATCCCGGTGGGTTCTTCGCGGGGGAACATTTTTTGACAACAGAGCACCGTCAGCATCCGGTCGCGGGGTTGCTGGGGATTTTTTTCCTCTAGGAGTCGACGGACGACCTCAAGGGCAGGCAAGATCCGGGGATCAAAGTTCTTGGCGGCATTGGGCAAAATATGAAAGTCGCGGGGCTTAATATCCACCTTGGGCATCGTTGCCCCGACCAGCTCTTTGACCGCTTCATCTAAGATCTGTCCGTCTGGGGTGACCAGGGGATCGATAAAACTACGTTCAATTCTTTTAAGGGAAGAATGCTTGTTGAGAATATTGCGCCAAAACGTGGAGACATCGAGGGCATCAGGAAAGATACAGTCAATGCCAACAATCGCCAAGGCGTCACGTTCCATAGCCATGTTAACCACTCCCTACGGGTACAACTTTTACAGCCGGGGTCACAGTGCTCCCTTCAGCGCGCAGGATCACGCGGCCTTGGGGGTCTGCCAAATTTAGATAACTTAAATTATTGGGTGTCTGACGTTGACCCAAAACCTCTGCTTGAGCTAGGACCGCCGTGCTATGGGCTAACTCACAATCCCAAATAATGCGCTTAAAGGTCTTGGGAATGCCACACATTTCGTCGTAGCCTGTGCGCGTAACCGCTTCTAGTTGCAAAAGCCCATCCAGTAGGGTCATGGGTAAATAACATCCGGGGGGCAGGGCGTTTTGGAGCTTTAACTGAGCGTGCCCCAAACCCTTGACCGGATCACTGGAAATGGCTACTTCTGCGAGCACTTGGAAGATCGGACCATTGCGAATGCGTTTTTTAGCGTAGATCGCTTGGCCCCCACTCAACAACGGTTGCTCGATCTGCAAGGGCACTTGTCTACCCAAGGGCACAGGGTCTGCACGGTGCAAAATATAGCCTGAGGTATGCAATTGGGAAGTTCCGCGATGATCCGAATAGGTGCGTACTTCAGTTAGAATTTCTCCCCCCCGGAAGCGTTCTTTAATCTGGACTTCAGCCCAGAGATCCTTGGGTTTATCCACCAGTTGCATGGCCTTGTGGATCTCAAAGTCCAGCACAGCCACGGGGGGTGCTGCCACCAGACGCGCCGAAGTTTCAATCGAGACTTCTAGAAAATACACCGCTGGCACAAAGACATAGCCAAAAAACGTGTGATGCAGCAGTAATAATTCCGTGGTTGGATTGAGGATCTTACGGGCACGGATACGGTCTGAAGTCTGTTCTGCGACCTCACTGAGAAAGGGATAGCTATCGAGACTAGGACGGTTGGGCTTACGGTTTAGCTCGGTTCCGCCCTGCCCTTTACCCTTGAGAAACCACACACAACGGTCCTCTACATAGGCCGCCATCACCGGGTCGCCATCAGGATCTAGAGGATTATTCTGTAACCGGGCATGAAACTGCTTGTGCCCCAAGGCTTCTGGGGTCCAGTAGATCTCCCGGAAGTACAGCGGTGCGCCACACCAAGCATTGAGCCAGTGGGTCATGATCACCTGATGGAGCTGAAAAACCCCATCGGAGAGGACAAAGGGATGGCAACAGGTCTCCGGTAAAGCCCCAACGGTGATCTGCCCCTCCGCCGTACCCAATTGGGGTTGGAGGTCCATATGATCGATCACCCGGTAGGTGGGCCCGGTTTGATGGGGTAAAGACTCACTGGGATAAATTTGATCCCGGTCTAGGTGAGTAATCTCAGGAGCTTTTGCCTTCCAGGGATACGCCCCCATGCGTTGAATTTCAGCAACCGGAACCTCTTGGGCCAACAGCACCGTCAATTC
>JANNOF010000242.1:0-4215 GCA_031398925.1 Gloeobacteraceae cyanobacterium SOY_34_metabat_371
AAAAGGTCTTCCGCTTTGCCCTTGAGCTTTTGGGTAGCCTTGATCTCTGCTCCGTATTCCGTCACGGATTGAGAGAGGTATTGAAGCAACTGTTCTTTAAACGGCACGATCTTATTAAGGGGAATGTCATCCATGTAGCCCTTGGTGGCGGCATAGATCATCGCGACTTGATCCCACACGGTGATCGGACTGTACTGGGGTTGCTTGAGGATCTCCCGCAGACGTTGACCACGGGCCAGTTGGTTTTGGGTGGCTTTGTCTAGATCTGAGGCAAATTGGCTAAAGGCGGCGAGTTCGGTAAATTGGGCCAGATCCAAGCGCAATTGTCCAGCAACATCTTTCATGGCCTTGATCTGGGCCGCCCCACCAACCCGAGAGACGGAAATACCCGCATTAATCGCAGGACGGATCCCGGCGTTAAAGAGGTCCGATTCCAAGAAGATCTGACCATCGGTAATGGAGATCACATTGGTGGGAATGTAGGCCGATACGTCCCCCGCTTGGGTTTCGATGATCGGTAAAGCGGTCATCGAGCCGCCCCCCATCGCATCGCTGAGTTTAGCCGCCCGCTCTAACAGACGGGAGTGCAGATAAAATACATCCCCAGGATAGGCTTCCCGACCCGGTGGACGACGCAGGAGCAAGGACATTTGCCGATAGGCGACCGCTTGCTTAGAAAGATCATCATAGATGATCAAAACCGCCTTGCCCCGGTACATGAAATATTCCCCCATGGCCGCACCCGCATAGGGGGCCATAAATTGTAGGGCCGCAGGATCAGAGGCGTTAGCCGCAACAATAATGGTGTACTCCATCGCCCCTTTGGCTTGGAGCACCCCATAGATTTGAGCGACGGTAGAAGCTTTTTGACCAATGGCTACGTAGATACACACTACGTCTTGGCCTTTTTGGTTGAGGATCGTGTCTAGGGCAACCGTAGTTTTACCAGTCTGCCGGTCGCCAATAATAAGTTCCCGTTGACCCCGACCAATGGGGATCATGGCGTCAATGGCGGTAATGCCGGTTTGGAGGGGTTCACAGACAGACTTACGCTTGATGATGCCAGGAGCTTGGGCTTCTAAAAGACCAGGAGTTGTATTTTCTAAGTCCCCTTTGCCATCAACGGGTTTACCTAGGGGGTCTACGACCCGTCCGATCAGGGCATCTCCGGTGGGAACTTCGGCAATGCGCCCCGTAGCGCGGACTTGAGAGCCTTCTTGAATCGTGCGCCCGGTACCGAGCAGTACGGCCCCGACGTTATCTTCTTCTAAGTTTAAGGCGATGCCAATTGTCCCATCTTCAAATTCTAGAAGTTCTGAGGACATGACGTTTTCGAGGCCAAAAACCCGCGCAATGCCGTCTCCAACCTCTAACACCGTACCGACATTGGCAACTTGGAGTTCTTGATTGTATTGAGCAATTTGATCTTTGATAATGCTGCTAATTTCGTCCGGGCGAATACTAACCATTGGCGATCCTCAATCTGTGCGTCCGTTGCCCTCAGTGTATTACAGAACGGGTAAAAGTAACCTCCTAGACGGGACCCATTGCTTGACCTAGTGATTCTGCTGAAGCATAGATAGGGCCCTTAGTGGATCTACGGATTCGGCTCCAGGCAGTGATCCCACGGGATCTACGGGGGGCAAACTTTATCTGTCCTTCATAACCCACAAGAACACGGACGGTACATTACTGATAACCCCTGCTGGAACCCACCATGTTAAGTACCCCCCAAGCGAATAACACTGATCCGGTCCGTGAATTTTTGCTCCGTAAAGCCGCTCAACAGGGGCTGCACCTCGTTGCGGCCCCTGCTAAAAATGTTGAGCCTGAAGTATTGCGGACCTTTCTACTTGATCTGGCCATTGCTGAAGAATTCCGTTGGCGTGCTTAGGGTTTAGATTTGGCGCTAAGTGCCTCTTTAAACCCTAACACTACAAAAATATTGGCAATGGTAAGTAGGGATTCGGCGGGCCCGTGAAGCCAGTCCACATTAGCAAGCGTCTGGTTCAGCACTACTTTGCAATAGATCCCAATGGGGATCGTGGCAAAAACGAATACCAGCGTGAAGTAAAAACCGATTAAGGCTAGTTTGGGCATCTGCCCAGAACGGGTGATAAACCACAAAAAAGCCAAATAGGGAAAAAGGCTAAGGCCAAATATAAATTCTGTTCCGTCCACCCCGTCCCTCGGCTTAGCATCAGTCCAGTTTGCCACAATGCCCTAGGGAGCGGGCTAAGCTTACGGTAAATTTTCCAGATCCCGCTGCCTATATCGGTGTAGCCGTAGCTGGAAAAACACAATGACCGCTAAAAAAATGATCCTGGGTTTGGCTTTGGGTCTGACCTTGATCCCTGGAGCCTACCTCATGTGGAGCCGACCTGTTGCCCCCGTGAGCGCTGGGGAATTACCTCAAGACCGCTCTATTCCTAGACCCAGCCCCATCGATTCCCCCGTTGGGGGCTTGTATGTTCCTGGAAAACCGGAAGCCTTTACCCTGATGGGCACCACGGTCCAAGCCAAGATCAGGGGTAATATCAGTCGGGTCGAAGTCACGCAAACCTTTGAGAATCCCTTTAAAGACCCCTTAGAAGCCGTCTATGTCTTTCCCTTACCCGATAGTGCCGCCGTCGATGATATGGAGATCCGCCTGGGCGAGCGGGTGATCAAAGGAATGATTAAAAGACGTGCTGAAGCCCAACAGATCTATGAAACTGCCAAAGCCCAGGGTAAAACCGCCGGACTCCTCGAACAAGAACGGGATAATATCTTCACCCAATCCCTAGCCAATATCCGGCCTGGAGAACGGATCCAAGTCACGATCCGCTACTCAGAAAGTCTCAAGTTTGAGGGCGGAAATTACGAATTTGTCTTTCCGATGGTGGTTGGTCCCCGCTATATCCCCGGTACTGCCACCGGCGCCCGGACCCAGGGTTGGTCCCCGGATACGGACCGGGTTACGGATGCCTCACGGATCACGCCACCGGTTTTAGTCCCTGGCAATCGTTCCGGCAATGATATCCAAGTCACCGTAGACATAGACGCTGGGGTCAAGCTCCAAAAGATCCGTTCCACCTCCCACCAAGTCCAGATCCAACGGTTTGGTAGTCAAGCCACGGTTAAACTGGCCCCTAACGATACGATCCCTAACAAAGACCTGATCCTCCGCTATCAAGTAGCCGCGCCCCAAGCCCAAAGTACGGTTTTGGCGACTGATCACGCTCAGGGAGGACATTTTGCGGCTTATGTGATCCCGGCGATTAGCTATCAGACCCAAGAGATTGTCCCTAAAGATGTCGTCTTTTTAATGGATACCTCCGGTTCACAATCCGGTGATCCCTTGCTGAAGTCTCAAGAATTAATGCGCCGTTTTATCAATGGGCTAAACCCCCAAGATACTTTTACGGTGATCGACTTTGCCAATACTGCCCGGGCGCTATCCCCGGTGCCTCTGGCCAATAATGCTCAAAACCGGGCCGTGGCCCTGTCCTATATCAATCAACTGGAGGCCAATGGGGGGACCGAGCTTTTAAATGGCATCAAAACGGTCTTGACCTACCCCGCGCCCACGGCGGGACGGGTCCGTAATATTGTCCTGCTGACCGATGGCTATATCGGTGATGACAAGGCGGTAATTGCGGAGGTGCAGCAACGTTTGACCCCAGGGAATCGTTTTTATAGCTTTGGGGTCGGTAGTTCGGTGAATCGGTATGTCCTAGAGCGTTTAGCGGAAGTGGGGTGGGGTACCGCTACTATCATTCGTCACGATGAACCGACCCAAGCAGTGGCCGAAAAATTCTTCCGTCAGATCAATCAACCGGTTTTGACCAATATTCAAGTCTCGTGGCAAGGACCGGGGAATCCCCCCCAGATCTACCCGCAACGCGCCCCGGATCTTTTTGCCCAACAACCTTTAGTGCTCTATGGGCGCAAAACTGACCGTACTGCGGGGACGTTGACCATCACCGGGGTCACCGCAGGCAATAAGCCCTATCGCCAAGTAATGGCCGTTAACTTCACAGAGGCCCAAAACCCCGCCCTTGCCCAACTCTGGGGCCGTGCTCGGATCAAAGAGCTGACCAATCAAATGCTGGCAGGTTCAAATGCAACGGGTGTTGAGGCCGTGACGCGTACGGCCTTGGACTATGGCTTGCTCTCGGAATACACCGCTTTTGTTGCCGTCAGTGAAGAAGTCCGCGTTGATCCTGAGGGTAA
>JANNOF010000290.1:0-4271 GCA_031398925.1 Gloeobacteraceae cyanobacterium SOY_34_metabat_371
GGGGGGGTTGTGGGGGGGCCTTACCCTTTGGTCAAAACCCCCCAATGGCTGTTACGCTTGATATGTGTATGGGGTGAAACTAGCTAACTATTCAAACTTGATATGACAGCATGATCCAGATCTTGGCGATTTCCAACAATCTGCATGGAAACTCTTTTAATGCGGTAGTCCCTAACGCGGTAAGAGCACATGGGGTTGGATCAAGGAGAATCCTTGCTCAGAGAGGGTTTCTTGTTGCAAAGATGTCAAATTAGTAGGCCAAATTAAAAATTTGCGGTTGATATAATCGCGACCATTAGGGTTGAGGGAAATATCACCAATGGTAACTTCTGGCCCCCGGCGAATTTCGGCTTCTACTTGGCGCAGCCGCAGGACTAAGCGACTCAGCGTTTCACCGGGACGTTGTACCAAGGCAAAAAGCGCCAAGTCACAAGGATTATAGTAGCTACCGATCCCGCAGAGGAGGAGGGCTTCGCAGGGCAAAACCACTGCATCATGACCAATATTGACCACAGGAAACAGAATAGGCCGTAATTCCGAGGGTTGCCAGTTGCGCATGGATCGTTCGTCGGTTTGACCCCGCACCCAGGTCGAAAGCCGAGGCAACACAGCCTCTGAGATCATGCGGTAAACTTCTTGGGACCGGCCTAGACAACAAAGGGCTGTCTCATAAAAGGTTTCTTGTTGATTGTCCATTGTGACGCCTAGGGGTATTTATAGGATGCCCAAAGGGAGCTTTTAGCTTATCCTAAGATCAGGCGCAGGGATGGAATTCATGGCAGCACTGACGGTAATTTTAAAGATCCTTTGGACCTTGTCTTCGATCACCATTGTGGCTTGTGTGTTGTTGCACGCCGCCAAAGGGGATGGGATCGCAGCCATTGGCGGTCAAGCCCAGCTCTTTTCGAGTCAAAAAAGTGCAGAAAAAAATCTAGACCGCGTGACTTGGGGCGCTTTAGTCCTATTTTTGGCGCTTTCAGCCTTCCTCAGCTCTAATTATTTTGAAGGGTTAGGGGGCTAACCCTTTTTGGACGCCATAGACTTCATCGCGCTTACCAGGGCCTTTGGTCTAGGAGAACTTAAGCATCAAGAGCGTGTGACCTCAGGTTGGATCCAACAGACCTGGCGTTTGGTAACGGATCAAGGCAACTTTATTGCCCAGGGCTTGCATCCTGTATTTGATGTGCGCGTCACCGAAGATGGCGCTGCGGTGAGTAGCTACCTCAAAACCCATCATTTCCCCGTCCCGGTCTATTTACGGACGCTAGAGGGTAGCTTGCACCTGGAACTAGCGGGGTGTCCGTGGCGGGTCATGCCCCAACTCCCTGGGTTTGTTTATCGACAGGCGCCTGATTTAGATTATTTGCTCAGCGCTGGACGTCTAATGGGCCAAATGCACCACCTATTGGCGGGCTGGAACTATACCTTTCAGTTTCAACAACCCCATTTTCATGACACCCGTTGGATCTTAACTAAGCTACAGGGCTATCAAAATGTCATTCCCTGTGCGGCAGAGCTAGCCGTTTTTCTAGAAGATATTCCTAGATTGTTATTACCCGATCTGCCCAAACAAGTTATTCATGGCGACCTGAAATTAGCAAATTTTCTTTTTGAGCAGGGTCAAGCTACGGGGATCGTGGATCTCGATACCCTGATGTATCACACCCTATGTGTTGAACTCGGGGATGCCCTGCGCTCCTGGTGCACCCAGGGCGAAAGTTTTAGCGCCCAGGCTTTTGAAGCCGGGATCACAGGGTACGGGCAAACCCATCCCCTTTCTGATTTTGAGCAGTCCTATCTAATCCAAGGGATCAAACTCATCACCCTTGAGTTAGGTATGCGCTACTTGATCGACTGGGTAGAAGACCACTATTTTCAGTGGGATAGCCAACACTACCCCACGCGCCAAGCCCACAATCTGGCCCGTGCCCAGCGTCAGATTCGGGTATACCAGAGTTTAGTGGGGCAAGAGCCCCTGCTTAAACGCATAGTCAAGGATTGTTTACCCTGATCAAATTGCAGGCTAGGGGCGCGTGGGCCTACACCTATCTACGACAGGACTTACGCAGGTACAGATAAGGCGGCAAAATCGCCTTTCGGTAGCTGTAGCGCCCCGGATCTAGATAGGATAAAAAGACTGTACCGTTGATCCCGATGACGCTGCCCAGCCAGTATGATCCTTTTAGCACCGAACCCAAGTGGCAAGAGCATTGGGCCAGTCACGACTTTTATAAAGCCCAGCCTGATCCGGCTAAAGAAGCTTTTTGTGTCGTGATCCCGCCTCCGAATATTACGGGGAATTTGCACATGGGCCATGCCTTGAATCTGGCGATTCAGGATTGTCTGGTGCGTTATTGGCGGATGCAGGGCCGCGATACCCTCTGGTTGCCAGGGATCGATCATGCCAGTATTGCAACCCAAACCGTCGTAGAGCGGGAATTGGCCAAAGAAGCCCTAGGGATCACGGGGGATTGGGGGCAACTCAGCGAGAAACAACGCAAAGCCCTGACCCTAGAGGGCAGCAAGCAGCGCAAAGCGATAGGACGAACCGCATTTTTAAGTCGGGTTTGGCAATGGAAAGCTTTTTCTGGGGGACAGATCATCCATCAGATCCGGCGGTTGGGTAGCTCTTGCGACTGGAGCCGCGAACGCTTCACGATGGATCCAGCGTTGGGACGGGCCGTGACCACAGCCTTTGTGCGCTTGCACCAAGAGGGCTTGGTCTATCGGGGGGAATATTTGGTTAATTGGTGCCCCGTATCCCAATCGGCCCTGTCAGATCTGGAAGTAGATGCCAAAATCATCCAAGGGTCCTTGTGGTATCTGCGTTATCCGGTTGCCGATCAGCCAGAGCGCTTTGTGATCGTCGCTACGACCCGCCCGGAGACCATGCTAGGCGATACAGCGGTAGCCGTGAACCCCCACGACGAGCGCTACCAAGACTTGATCGGTAAATCTTTATTACTCCCGATCCAGAATCGGCTGATCCCGGTGATTGCCGATGATCATGTGGACCCGACGTTTGGTACGGGTTGTGTCAAAGTCACCCCGGCCCATGACCCTAATGATTTTGAAATGGGTAAACGCCACGGGTTACCGTTTATTAATTTGCTCAACCCCGATGGCACCTACAACGAAAATGCTGGCGTATATCAAGGCTTAGACCGCTTTGAAGTGCGTAAACAGGTAGTGCAATGGTTTAGCGATCACGAGTTACTCGAAAAAATTGAGGACTATACCCATACTGTCCCCCACTCCGAACGGGCCGGGGTACCCGTTGAACCCTACCTCACGACCCAGTGGTATGTGCGCATGACTCCTTTGGCAGAGCGTGCCCTAGGCTTTTTAGCAGATCAAAAACCTAATTTTGTCCCCGCACGGTGGACCAAAGTGTACCGCGATTGGTTAACCGGGATCCACGATTGGTGCATTTCAAGGCAGCTCTGGTGGGGCCATCAGATCCCAGCTTGGTACATCGTCGGTCAAGAGACATTAGATCCAATTGTGGCCATGGGCGAAACCGAAGCCTATCAAATTGCCCAGGAACGCTTTGGGCCAGAGGTCCAACTCCAGCGCGATGAAGATGTTTTAGATACGTGGTTCTCGGCGGGGTTATGGCCCTTTTCAACCCTAGGTTGGCCTGAAGCAACCGAAGATTTGGCGCGTTATTTTCCCACAGCGGTCTTAGTTACGGGCTTTGACATTATTTTCTTTTGGGTAGCCCGAATGACCATGATGTCCGGCTACTTAACCCAGCAGATCCCTTTTCAAACCGTCTATATCAATGGCTTGGTGCGCGATGAAAAGGGCCAAAAAATGTCCAAAAGTAAGGGCAATGGCATTGATCCTTTAGAACTAATGGATCATTACGGCACCGATGCCCTGCGCTTTACTTTGCTCTCAGCCGTAGCGGGGGCAGGACAAGATATTCGCATTGATTACAACCGCAAGAAAAAAGAATCGGCTACGGTCGAAGCCGCCCGCAACTTTGCCAATAAGCTTTGGAATGCTTCACGCTTTGTCTTGCTCAATCTCAAAACTCCACCCGCAGATCGTCAGGCGGCTTTTGAAGACAATAAACATGACCTAGAACTAGCAGATCGTTGGATCTTGCAACGGCTTCAAGATACCATTGCTCAAGTTACCGAATTGATGCATGATTACGACTTTGGCAATGCAGTCAAACGGATCTATGCCTTTATTTGGGGTGATTATTGCGACTGGTATATTGAACTTGCCAAGCCCCGTTTTGGTACGGACACAGGTCCCGT
>JANNOF010000297.1:0-7704 GCA_031398925.1 Gloeobacteraceae cyanobacterium SOY_34_metabat_371
CAATAAGACCTAAAACCACCAAAGGAATAACCGCTGCGCCCACAAAGAACAGCAGATATTGGGTACGTAGTCGGAGCCGTTGGGGTATTTGCACAGATGGAAGAGATGGGCTGTGGCTATTTTAGCTACTTATGGTCAGAGGCTCCTCCGCCCCATAAATGGGGAACCTGAGCCAATAGCCTTGATTTTGATCTCTCTACCCTGCTTGCGGAGACCGGGGGCTGCAGCCATGCTCTAGGGATCAAGTCCTAGGTCTTTTAAGCGTTGAGCGAATACTTCGGCCCGTTGGTATTCAGTCTCGGCCCGTTGACGCTCTTGGATCGCCGCCTCTTCAGGCGTTGGGACGAGCATACCCTCAGGGGTGAGCAACCGTAGCCGTCCTTCCACAAGGGCAAGAAATAACTGGAGCTGTTGACTCCAGAACCAACCCTGCGCGGTGGGAGCAATTTCTACATAAGTAGCGCCATCTTGCAAACGAAACCCTTGAAACTCCAAACTAAAAGGATCAAACCAAAAATATTCTGGAGTCCGAAAGATATCTTGGTAGAGCCGTTTTTTGATCCCTCGATCCACCTTAGCGGTACTTTCAGAAAGAATTTCTAGGATCAAATTGGGATACTTACCCTCCTCCGCCCACACCATCCAGCTTTTGCGTTCCTTATATTGCGTATCGAGCACAACAAAGAAATCTGGCCCCCGCACATCCTTAGGACGAGACAGGGTATAGTAAATACTCAGATTTCCCGCAGCAAAAAAGTCCTGACGTTGTTGCTCCGGCTGGGTAAAACGTCCCCGCCGCCACCATTCCAGGCTGGTGAGCAAAAGAATGATTTGCCTGAGATGTCGTTCCGTTTCCAAAGGAGGCTCATCGCTCAAAAGATCACTGGGCGGAAAAATGATGTCGAGCGGGGTACTAAGCACCATCGCACGGACCTAAAATAGAACGTTCCTCATATCCTAAACGCTTAGCTCTTTTTGTACCATTCGACCCAGAAATATGATCATCGTCATATAGACCCCTTTGGTATTAGCCCTTAGGGTATTAGGGCTGGTACTTGGGAGCATTTATGAATTTAGTTGTACCGTCTTTTTTCTCAATTGCTGCGGCAACGGGGAGTGGACAACTCAATATTGTTTTGGCCTTGCTGATCCAAATCAGTATTGTCATCGCCCTGTCGCGGGTAATGGGTCTACTGTTTAAAAAGATTAACCAGCCTTTGGTAATCGGTGAAATCGTCGCCGGGATCATGCTTGGTCCTTCACTTTTTGGATTGCTCTTCCCAGAATTATCAGCACTGCTTTTTCCGACTGAAACCTTACCTTATTTAAATATTTTGGCTCAAATAGGTTTGATCTTTTTTATGTTCCTGGTGGGTCTTGAATTTAACAGTGACAACCTCAAGGGCAAAGGTGATGCGGCGGTTATTGTTTCGCACGTTAGTATTATTGCCCCGTTCTTTTTAGGCTCTTTACTCGCTATTTATTTGTATCCTTCCCTGTCTACTTCAGCGGTTCCTTTTGTTTCCTTTTCGCTCTTTATGGGCGCAGCCATGTCGGTTACAGCCTTCCCGGTGCTGGCCCGTATTTTGACCGAGCGCAATCTACACAAGACCTATCTCGGAACCATTGCCATTACCTGCGCGGCGGTAGATGATGTCACCGCTTGGTGTTTGTTGGCTTTTGTTATTTCCGTGGTGCGTTCTGGGGATATGGTATCTGCGATTCCAACTACGCTTTTGGCGATTGTCTACATTGGCTTCATGCTAACGGTAGGACGGTCGGTCCTCAATCGGCTCGCCGACTATGTAGAAAAGAGCAATAATCAAAAGCTCAGCCAACTCATGGTGGCGGTGATTTATCTGGGCCTGTTGGGTTCCGCCATGATCTCCGAAGTCATTGGGATCCACACGATCTTTGGAGCCTTTTTGTACGGGGCGGTGATGCCCCAGCGCAACATCTTTGTCAAAGACCTCGCCGAAAAAACCGAAGATTTCACTTTGGTGTTTTTGCTCCCCATTTTCTTTACCTACACGGGCCTACGCACCCAAATTGGCTTGCTCAATGAACCATCGCTTTGGTTAGATTGCGTCTTGGTCATTTTGATGGCGACCATGGGCAAATTTGGAGGTTCCCTGTTTGCGGCCAAGTTATCGGGCCTCAGTTGGCGTGAATCTTCAGCCCTCGCCGTGTTGATGAACACACGCGGCCTGATGGAATTGATCATCTTAAATATTGGTCTTGATCTGGGGGTTATTTCGCCCGCGCTTTTCGCCATGATGGTGATCATGGCCTTAGTCACAACGTTTGTGACCTCACCGGTTTTGGAGTGGATTTATCCGTTGCGGATGTTTTCCGAGGGTCAAACGGCACCTACCGATACCGAGGCACCCCAGGACCCTACGCCGAGCTACAGCATTGTGGTCCCCTTGGCGAATCCTAGCTCCCAAGACGGTCTATTGACGATGGCCCTGGCCCTAGCACTACCCCAGCAACAACAAACCCGCATCTATCCGGTTCATTTAGTTCAACTGGGCGATGCGTATAGTTTTGGCAGCCAACCGGATCAAGCGGATAAGTTGGTAAAAGAAGACCAACAGCGTCTTCAGGAACTGGTAAATAGTTTAAAAGCACCTCCCGGAACGCTCCAGCCCCTGAGCATGATCAGTGATGATATCTCCCATGATCTTTGCCGGGTTGCCGAAGCCCAACAAGCGAATCTGGTCTTGTTAGGCTGGCATCGTCCGGTGCTGACCCATGACTTTTTTGGTGGGAAAGTACGGCGCATCATGGAAACGGCAACCACCGATGTGGCGGTTTTTATTGACCGGGGACTTAGCTTGAGTGCAAACAGTAAGCTTGCGGTACTGTACTCAGGCACGATCCATGACCGGAGTGCGTTAGAACTGGCCCTGCGTCTTGTAAGTGGGCAAAGGGCAAAGTTGGAGATTCTGCACACGGTTGAACTCAGTCGTGAAACCCGTGATCTGATTGCCCTATTCCGTGAACATCTGACCATTGAATGTACGGAATTAACCCAAGACCCCATTGCTTCTTTAGTTGAAGCCTCGCGGAGCATCGATCTGATTCTTTTGGGCACAAGCGCCCAATGGGGATTAGAGCGTTATGTCTTTGGTCAAGTTACCGATGAACTGATTGTCCGCTGCCATAGCTCCTTGATGATTGTCAAACATCATCGTCAAGTTACCCACCTCAATGCGCTGGTGGTCAATGCCGAAAGTTCCGCTTCCCTTACCCTCAAGTCCTAATCGGAGGCTCCCATGCAAATGAATCCCAAAAGTTTAGCGCTTTACGCGGGCATGATTACTTTTGCTGTGGTTTCCTACGCGATTATTGCCGATTACGGAACAAAAAACCTCACGGCCCAAGAGGATATCAGCGGTAAGTATGTGCTTACGTTAGAAAGTTCCTCAGACTGCTTTACAACCGCCGTACCGCCTTTATTGGTGATTGGTCAATCGGGGGGCTATTTAAACGCCGATGTGGTTAGTAGTGATGCGGCCCCGCCTGTCCTGCGGCGGGCACTGGTGGGCAACGGTAAGCTCAATGGCCGGGTGATCGAGCAAAAAGTTCGGGTTGAAAGCCCATCCGTTGCCTTGGGTTCCTGTTCAGGCAAGCAACCCTTGCTCATTGAAGCAACCGTGGACAAGGATATGGTTAAGGGCCAACTTACGTGGCAGGGTGTGATCTATCCATTTACGGGCAGCAAGAAAGTTAGCGTTGCCTAGCGATAGTCCAGATCAGCCCCAAACTTAGTACCCTAGGGATCTTGCTTAAATGATCCCTAGGGTACACATCTTGATCCCACTCCATCCTAGGATAAGAAGACTTGTGGGGATGTTGATCATGGGGAATACGTATTTTGGATGGGGACTGATGGTATGTTTTTGGGGGATAACCCCCCTCTATGCCCAAATTCCCACCGCCCCCGTTGAGGGTTTACAGGACAATAGTCCGCGCATTCATGCCTTGACCAATGCTCGAATTATCGTCGCACCGGGGACGGTGATCCCTAGGGGGACCCTGGTTTTTGAAGACGGGGTGATCCGCGCGGTAGGGGCGGAGGTTGCCATACCTAGTAGGGCTAGAGTTTGGGACTTAACCGGTAAAACGGTGTATCCCGGTTTTATCGAAAGTTACAGTCAGATCAACCTGCCTAAAAGTCTGCAAACCAAAGCTGGCGTAAGCGATCCTAGCGAAGATGAAGGCCCAGCCAGCGCCAAACCCGAACCCACCACCGGCGCTCAGTATTGGAATCCCCGGATCACAGCGCAAAAAAATGTCAGTGACGCCCTAGTCATTGATGAAAAAGCCACCACTAAACTCCGGGCCCTTGGTTTTACCGAAGCACTGGTCACACCGGGCCGGGGGATCATGCGGGGCACCAGTAGCCTGATCAATCTCAGTGGCAAGCCTGTCAATGCCAGTTTGATCCGCCCGCAGGTGGCGCAAAATATCGCCTTTGAGCAGAGTGGTTTTCGCGAAGGAACCTATCCTAGTTCGCTGATGGGCAGTATTGCCCTGATCCGCCAAACCCTTTTAGATGCCCAGTGGTATAGCCAAGCCCAAGCAATTTACAGTAAAAATCCCCAGGGTCTAGAACGCCCAGAGAGCAATAGTGCTTTAGCGGCCCTCGAAAGCACGATCCAGGGCAAAACCCCGGTACTCTTTGAGACCACCGATGAACTAGATCTGTTGCGGGTCGTGCGTCTGGCTGAAGAATTTAAACTGCGCCCTTGGCTCAAAGGCAATGGCTATGAGTATCGGGTAATCGGCGAACTCGCTAAAAAAGATCTCCCGATCATCTTGCCCCTCAATTTTCCTGAAGTCCCGGAAATTGAAACCCCCGGTAAAGCATTAGATGTTGATCTCGAAAAACTCCAACACTGGGATTTAGCCCCCAGCAATCCTGCCCGTTTAGCCCAGGCGGGCATCGACTTTGCCCTGACTACCGATGGGCTGAAAAAACCAGACCTGTTTTGGGGGCAACTGCGTAAAGCCGTGAAACGCGGTCTTACGCCCGATCAAGCCTTGGCCGCGTTGACCACAACCCCAGCGGGACTTTTGGGGGTTAGTGGACGCTATGGCACCCTCGATCCGGGGAAAGTAGCGAATCTCGTGGTTACCAATGGCGATCTCTTCACCAGTCCAGCCGACGTACTGACGGTTTGGGTGGATGGACAGTTTTATGACACCGACAAAGCCAGCTCTGCCGATCCACGGGGATCGTGGCAGATCACCTGGTCGGGGGTCAATGGGGCTACGGATCTGGAGATCAAAGAAGGCGGCAAAGCCACTTTGGGGGGGACAGAAGTTCCCATGAATCTTACCGGGGAACGGTTGATCCTGCTTCCCCCGGCGAGTAGCCTCGGTCAAAGTAAGGGGATCGTACGTTTAGCGGCGCTTGTCAGCCCAGAGACGCTGCAAGGAACGGGGGAAACCACCACAGGGACTGTTTTTACCTGGACAGCGAAGCGCACCAAAGTCG
This sequence comes from Gloeobacteraceae cyanobacterium SOY_34_metabat_371, assembly GCA_031398925.1. Classification (GTDB taxonomy): domain Bacteria; phylum Cyanobacteriota; class Cyanobacteriia; order Gloeobacterales; family Anthocerotibacteraceae; genus JANNOF01. The sequence goes on from JANNOF010000297.1 coordinate 5,507, forward strand.
GCTCGGTTACGCCCACGGCGACAATCCCCGCCGATCAGCCGTTAGAATTTCCGAGTACCTATCCGGCGGGGGCTTTTGGTCGGTCGGGTCTTCCGGCTCAGCCCGAACGTATCTTGGTAAAAAATACAACCCTTTGGACCTCTGGTCCCCAGGGTAAATTGCTCAATAGCGATTTATTGATCACCAAAGGCAAGATCACCCAATTGGGCAAAAATATCAATGCCCCGGGGGCTGTGATCATCGATGGCACCGGCAAACACGTCACGGCGGGTTTGATCGATGCCCATTCCCATACCGCCATCAGTCGCGGAGTTAACGAAGGGACGCAGGCGGTAACCGCCGAAGTGCGTATTGGTGATGTGATCGATGCCACCGACATTGGGATCTATCGGGAACTCGCCGGGGGCCTAACTACAGCCAATTTACTCCACGGATCCGCCAACCCCATTGGCGGGCAAAACCAAGTGATCAAACTGCGCTGGGGGGCGTTACCTGAGGGACTAAAGTTTAAAGAAGCCCTACCGGGGATCAAGTTTGCCCTGGGTGAAAACGTTAAACAGAGCAACTGGGGCGAACGCTTTACGACCCGCTATCCGCAAACCCGTATGGGGGTAGAGCAACTCCTCAAAGATGAGTTTCTGGCGGCCTCAGAATACGGTAAGACCTGGGCCAACTATAAAAGCGGTGCCTTGGCGATACCGCCCCGCCGCGATCTGCAACGCGAAACGCTGCTCGAGATCCTCAATAAAGACCGCATGGTCCATGTCCATTCCTACCGCCAGGATGAGATTTTGATGTTTGTCCGCTTGGCGGGTGCCTATGGCTTCCCGGTGACGTTTCAACACATTTTAGAAGGCTACAAAGTAGCCGATGCCATGGCGGCCGTCAACGCCGGGGGATCTAGCTTTAGCGACTGGTGGGGCTACAAGTTTGAGGTGTACGACGCGATCCCGACCAATGGCGCGCTCATGAGTCGCGCCGGGGTGTTAACTTCCTTTAACTCCGATAGTAATGATCTGGCCCGCCGCATGAATACTGAAGCGGCTAAAGCCGTGAAATACGGCGGGGTTTCTGAAGAAGAGGCCCTAAAGTTTGTCACCCTCAACCCTGCCCAACAAATGTTTATTGACCGCTGGGTAGGGTCTTTAGAACCGGGCAAAGATGCCGACTTTGTGATCTGGAATGGACACCCTTTGTCTACGTTGACCAAAGCCGAGCAAACCTGGATCGACGGGCGCAAATATTTTGATCTCATAGAAGACCAAAAACTCCGTGAAGTCAGCGCCACCCAACGGGAAGCCCTGATCCAAAAAGCGCTACCGGAACGCCAAAAAGCCCTGACCAGTGGCGGTGCACCCAAGACTACTGATCCCAAAACGAAACCTACTGCCGAGGAACTGTACCATGCCCTGGAATTTGAATCTATTTATCACAGTGGTCAAGACCACCACAATTGCTCTAGCGTTGGTCACAACCACGACCTCTAAAAGTCTGGCCTCGGATGTGATCCCGCAACCCGCCCAAAGTCGTCCGGTTTTGCTCAAGGGGGCTACGGTCCATACGGTCAGTGGACCCGTACTGGAAAACAGTCAAGTTCTCCTGATCAAGGGCAAGATCAGTGGCGTGGGCCAGAATCTAACGGTTCCCGCCGATGCTGAAATTCTAGATCTCACGGGTAAACATCTGTATCCGGGACTGATCTCTAGCAATACGGTCTTGGGTTTAGTTGAAATCCAATCGGTTCGGGCCACCGATGATCAAGCCGAAACAGGCACGATCAACCCCAATGCCCGCACCGAAGTCGCGGTTAATCCTGATAGTGAACTGCTCCCGGTTGCCCGTGCCAATGGGATCTTGACCGCGTTAAGCGTGCCCCAGAGCCGGGGACTCGTGGCCGGGACCTCCGCCTTGATCTATCTCGATGGCTGGACTTGGGAACAAATGACCGTCCAAGCCCCGGTGGGGATGCATATTTTTTGGCCAGACCTGACCATCAATCGCGACCCTCGGTTTCCCAAAAGTGCCGAAGACCAACAAGAAGATATTGATAAGCAACTCAAACAGCTTAAGGAATCCTTTGCCACGGCCCGCGCCTATATCAAAGCAAAAAAGAGCAACGGCCCAATCGATCTACGCTGGGAAGCCATGATCCCGGTGTTTGAAAAGAAAACCCCCGTTCTAGTCCATGCCGATGACCT
>JANNOF010000313.1:0-1572 GCA_031398925.1 Gloeobacteraceae cyanobacterium SOY_34_metabat_371
GCAATGCGATCGCAAATCTTTTCAACATCTGACAAAACATGGCTGTTAAAAAAGATCGTTTTGCCCTCTGCCTTGAGCGAAAGAATAATCTCACGAATTTGGTAGCGCCCCAACGGGTCAAGCCCTGACATCGGCTCGTCCAAGAACACCACCTCTGGATTGTTGATCAACGCTTGCGCCATGCCGATTCGCTGCAACATGCCTTTGGAGTATTGTCGCAGTTGTTTTTTGCGAGCAGCAGATTGAGCTAAACCAACCAGTTCCAGCAGTTCTGGGATTCGCTGTCGCTGCACCGATGCAGGAATCTGAAACAGCCCGGCCGCATACTGCAAAAATTCCCAACCCGTCAGGTAGTCATAAAAGTAGGGATTTTCGGGCAGATAGCCAATACGCTGTTTGACGGTGCGATCGCCCAGCGGTTGCCCCAAGAGCAAAGCTTTTCCTTGAGTCGGTCGGACAATTCCCAGCAAAATCTTGAGCAGCGTCGTTTTACCCGCCCCATTTGGCCCAAGCAGCCCGAAAGTTTCGCCTTGAAAGACCTGAAGTGAGCAGCTTTGAAGCGGTACCACTTTCTGGTTGAGCCAAAACCCAGTGCGGTAGACCTTGCGCAGTTCGACAGTTTGCACAACGGCCGTGCGTTCAGCAGCAGGTTTGGCAGTAGATTGAGCAGTATCCATAAGCTTAGGCAAAACGAGCGTGAATTCTAATCGCGAAAGAAGGTTTGCAAAACAGCAGAAGCTCTCCACCCCCATCAGACCCACACTTACCACATAAAAGTATATTAATCCCCAACCTCCAACCCCTAACCTCCAATCCCCACATCCCGCGCCACCAATGTTAGGTTAAATAGCGAGGTGAAAGTTTATAAAAACTGCCTCACTGAAAGCGTGAAACTGAACATTTGAATCTGAAGGAGACTCGCAAGAGGGATTATGCGTAAACCGCGTGAATTGTTCGGAATTGCCATCGTAACGATGTTTTTGGTGTTGCTTTGGGCGTTGTTTAACCCAATTGGCGATCGCCTCGTAACCGCCCAAGAAACAAACTCGGATTACGCCAGTCGGCTAATGCAGTCTCACCGGGCTGACCTGCCCGTTGCTTCTCCCGCCGTAGCCCAAGCTCCCGCAACCACCGTTGAAGCAGAGCAAGTGACCTATGCGACAGTCAATGGCAGCCCTGTCGCTGGCTATCTTGCCCGTCCTGCTGATGCGACCCAGCCGCTTCCCGGACTGATTGTGATCCATGAATGGTGGGGACTCAACGACAACATTAAAATGATGACCGAGCGGCTAGCTGGAGAAGGCTACACGGCTTTAGCAGTAGATTTACATGGCGGTGAAGTTGCTGCCGATCCACAGGTTGCAAGAGGGTTGGTTGAGGCGGTTTCTCAAAATCCTCAGCTTGCCCAGGAAAATCTGCGTCAGGCTTACCAATACCTGGAGAGCCAGGGAGCACCTGCCATTGGCAGCATTGGCTGGTGTTTTGGTGGCAGTTGGTCACTCAACACAGCGCTGCTGCTGCCAGAACAGCTTGATGCCACAGTTATCTACTATGGTGGACAGCTAGAAACCA
>JANNOF010000345.1:0-1801 GCA_031398925.1 Gloeobacteraceae cyanobacterium SOY_34_metabat_371
GACGAGCGGGGAAATGTCTACACAACGGCGCGCTTCTGGCTTTCTCTCGGCTGCGTCTTCCGCTTTGGCGGTTTTGACCATCTGCATTCTTGGTTTAGGCTACACTCCCACGGCGAACGCGGGTTTCTTAGACAATTTCGAAAAAACAGAAGCCTTCCCAAGCATAGACGAGGTGCGCTTCGGCCTCCTCCTGCATGACTCAGAGGAAAGCAACAGCGAGGAAGGCGTAGACCTAAACCTTGAGGTTCTGTTCGGCCGCATTGGCCATGCCCGCGGAAACTTTCTCGATCATTTCATGATGCCTCGCCCGCATGTCGGCGCCAACATCAATCTTAACGGCGACACCAGCATGGGCTATGTCGGCCTGACCTGGGACACCAAGCTCACCGACCGCCTGTTCATTGAAAGCTCGTTCGGCGCCGCGTTGCATAACGGGCCGCATGACGACAAGGACAGTGCGGCGTTTGGCTGCGCGGTAAACTTCCGCGAATCGACCTCGCTCGGCGTTGCTTTGTCGGAGCAATGGCGTATGCTGATTACAGTCGAGCATATGTCGAATGCCGGGCTATGCGGGGAGAACGATGGTCTCACCAACGCGGGAGTGCGGCTCGGCTACAAATGGTAAGGTAGTCGCGCAGCCTCATGGTCGTCCTCACAAAAATTTACACAAAGACTGGTGATGCCGGAACCACGGGCCTCGGTTCGGGGGAACGGGTTTCCAAGTTTGATCTGCGCATCACGGCGTATGGCACGGTTGACGAAGCAAATTCGTTCATCGGCGTTGCTCGCGAAGCCATGACGGCGGACTATAGCGTCGTCAGCGATATGCTGTTGCGTATCCAGAACGACATGTTCGATCTCGGCGCGGACCTCTGCATCCCTCCAGGCAGCGATACAGGCGGCTATGAACCGCTGCGGATCATCGACGCACAGGTCACCCGCCTCGAAACCGAGATCGACGCGCTGAACAGCGAGTTAAAGCCCCTCACATCATTCGTGCTGCCGGGCGGCAGTCCAGCGTCGGCGGCCCTGCACGTCGCGCGCACGGTCTCGCGCCGCGCCGAACGCGCCATGGTCGAGCTTGCAGCCGAGGAAGGCCAGATGGTTGGCGAGCCGGCGCTGAAATACATCAACCGGCTGTCGGATTTTCTGTTCGTCGCCAGCCGATATGTCAACGCCAAAGGCGCCGGCGACGTCCTCTGGAAACCGGGCGCGAACCGCTAGAGGCCGAGAGGGAAACAATGCTGTTCGTGCCGTTATGGGATAAAAATCCTCTTGAAAGCCTGCGCTTTCAATACGTCACGTTCACGCTGATCGTCGTCAACGTCATCGTTTTCGCGTTTTTCGAGATCGGCGCGTTCAACCTCGTCGCGGCCATGACCAGTGAGCAGCTTGCGGGCCTTGCCGTTGTCCCTCGGGAGTTGATCAAGCCGGGGCTATTATCCGCGGTCGTTGAAAACGCGCCTGCGGCGTCGCCGATCGCCGGACAACTGCCGGAAGGCCTGACGCTCATAACCTATATGTTCCTGCATGCGGACTGGCTCCACCTGGCCGGCAACATGGCGTTCCTGTGGGTGTTTGGCGATAATGTCGAAGACGCCATGGGGCATCTCAAATTCCTCGTTTTTTATATCCTGTGCGGGATATTCGCTGGAATGGCTCATGCCATAAGTCAGTCGACGTCCGACGTTCCGCTTATCGGCGCGAGCGGCGCAGTCGCCGGGGTTATCGCGGCCTACCTCATGCTGCACCCGAATGTGCGCGTCTGGTGCCTCGTCCTGTTCAAAATTCCGATTCGCCT
>JANNOF010000358.1:0-3917 GCA_031398925.1 Gloeobacteraceae cyanobacterium SOY_34_metabat_371
GAAGCCGACAGCACCCCGGGAATTTTGGCCACGGGTTCATAGCCTGCCTGTCGATAGGCTTCCATAGCCATGGCCCGCCGTACTCGCGAACTAAGAACGGAAGAGGGCTGGCCGGTTAAGACCAAACAATTTGGAAGACCAGAATTGTCTGTCGGTGTCTATGTCTTGGAAGAAGACAAACAGGCTGAACCGCATGACCGGCACATACCTGACTCCATACGGATAGAAGTACTGACGCGTGATCAGTTTCGCTGCCGTAAATGCGGCTGGAACACGCAGGACAGGCGAAAAGAAGACCCACGCCAATTATTGGAACTACATCATTTAGACTACCATTCGGAAGGCGGTTCAAATACCACCGATAATCTAATTACGCTTTGCAATGTCCATCACGACGATGTGCATAGAATGCACATAGATAGAAGCGAGTTGTTGATTTGGACTGGGGTAAGCATTCTGTAGTTCGGAACCCGTTCAAATTTGAAAATGGGTTGAGAGCAAAACCTAAATAAAAATACAAATTCCGGCTATTTAAACTCTTTCCCACACATGGAGATAGCGTTGATTCAATATTTCACTAATCATGGATATGAGGTCTGGATTACGGACACGATTGAGATAGGTTCTGGACTTGGTGACGTATTTGATACACATGGTGAAGCATTGGAGTATGCAAGAGATCATCAGGTTGAGATCGTGGATGTCAGCCATATCGAGATAAGTTATCAGGAAGGACAAGAACTACGAAATTTCCTGGGTAACTACATCGAAATATCAGAAAATGGCACCATTACAAGTATAAAATAGATGGCTTGTACAGCGCACGATTGCCTTCAAGACGAGTGCTATCGACAAGATATTGAAAACACACGTAGCCCCAGCCGCCCAAATCGACAAGAAACTGACGATGCTCACAGTCCGTTATTCCTTTGCGCAGGTTGCCAGCGATGAAATACCGGTGCAAATTCTGCAAAAGTTGTATCGGCACAGCAGCGTTCTAAAGATGATAGGTTATCAATCCAGCTTCACAACGCAACAGGCAGACAACGTGCTAAATAAGGTACTTGAAAACACACCTCAGTGAAATTATACAGCGTATATCACATCTGCTATCTCTTGAGCTATCTCTTCAACTGTGTAAGAAGATGTATTTCTTGCCAGTTTATCGGCTAGAGAAGGGCTATAGTCAATAACTTCTTTTTTGGTAATGTTGTGCCAGATTGGAAGAATGACTTGGTCTCCACCTACAGCCTTTGTAATAATCCCATCAAGTTCATAATTAGTCCAGCCCTTCTTGATGAAATCTTTGGACAACACAACGATTCCAAATCTGCTGTTGGCAAGCCCCTTATCTATTTTGCGTCTCAAACTATCGCCTATTTTCAATTCAAATTCATCATACCACACAGTCAGATTTTTATTTGCAAGTGCGTGTGCTAATGGTCTGACAACCTCATCTTTATCTTCTGAAGCATGAGAGATAAAAACGTCATATGTTTTTTCAAAATGATTAGGGTCATCAAAAGGCAGATCATCGCCTTTCTGAACCAGAGAAGGTACCGTAGACAGGTCAGGTTGACGGAACTCAGGCAAAGCACTTGGCATCATCCTTATTGATGATCGAACAGTTCCTTTCAATCCTTGCATATCAACGGCCACATGCCAGTTTCCTGAATTAGGGATAGCAAGTCGTGCAGGGGAGCGCGTTATTAAACCACCATAATATTTATGGTTTCGTCCATTTCTATAACTTTGAAAATTGGAAGAGTCCATAAGCCTAACGTTTGCGGCACTTCCAGAAAGCGTCACTTCAACAATCTGTCCGCGTTGCTTACTACCTAAGTCATAGTGTGTGAAGTTCATTATAAGATCGTTACATAGTATGTTTCAGATGCAATATACATATATTTTATTACAGTGATCAAGTCGAGAAAATCTAACAAGAATCACAGCTATTAGAGGTAATCATATCTTCTAGATAATTCTTGAGCCTAAAATATAGTCTCAGATTGTACTATCAGCTCAAAATGGAAATCATTTGTTTAGAGGATAAAACATCTTGTGCACTCATAGATGAAATGATTAACCGGCTTAAGGGTTATTTTCTGCGCTTGCTGCTTGACCATATTTTCCAGCCCATTCTTCGGAATAAACCCATATCGTGCCTGCAACATAATCTGACGTTCTCGTGGATCAGCGACACAGCGTATAGAGTCAAAATGTCCAGTTTTTTTAGTAAAAAACTGGACATTTTGACCTTCATAGCGCATCAGGCTGTCCTTTTGGAAGCCAGAAGTCAAATAAGCATGAGTTAATATAATCTGTATTAGTAAGCGGTCTATCATGCTTGCGTAGGTTAACCGACCTATTCAACGCGCATTATGCGTCGAATAGACTTGACAGTGCGGAGAATGCAAGGTATATTCAACGCAGATTATGCGGAGAATAAACTATGTACATCTACCAAAAGCACGATTGGCCGCAGTTTCACTGGGATCAGGATAGAATCATCACGACCCTGGCGGCTGTCCGTCATAAGCAGGGGAAACTGATCGGACACATGGCGGGTCTCGGGTTTTCACTACGCTCGGAAGCCATGTTACAAACCATGACACTGGAAGTCCTGAAATCGAATGAGATCGAAGGTGAAATCCTGAATCAGGATCAAGTCCGTTCCTCCATTGCCCGCCGATTGGGCATTGAGACATTTGGCTTGGTTGCGGTAGATCGCGATGTCGAGGGAGTTGTCGATATGCTTGTGGACGCGACGCAGCATTTTGATCATCCGCTCAATAAAGAGCGGCTTTGTGGCTGGCATGCCGCGCTTTTTCCAACGGGGCGAAGCGGCATGCATAAAATTACGGTTGCCGATTGGCGGAACGGCAATGCAGGGCCGATGCAGGTTGTTTCCGGCGCTATCGGACGCGAACGGGTGCATTTCCAAGCACCGGACGCATCTGTCATGGATACTGAAATGCAACTGTTTCTTGACTGGTTTAATCGTGAAGTCCCCCTCGATCCAGTCATTAAGGCTGCTGTTGCTCATCTCTGGTTCGTTACGATCCATCCCTTCGATGATGGCAATGGTAGGATCGGACGTACTATTGCTGATATGCAACTGGCCCGAGCCGACGGTACAGCACAACGCTTTTACAGTATGTCCGCTCAAATTCGTAAGGAGCGTAATGCGTATTATACGGTACTGGAGAAAACCCAGAAAGGTGATCTGGATATCACTGATTGGCTGGATTGGTTTTTAAACTGTCTGGATCGCGGGTTGAATGCTACAGATGACATTCTCGCCGGTGTGTTGCACAAGGCCCGGTACTGGGAATGGCTCACCACAAAACAGATCAGTGATCGCCAGCGTCTCATGCTCAATAAATTACTAGATGGTTTTGATGGCAAGCTGACCACGTCCAAATGGGCTAAAATCTCTAAATGTTCGCACGACACCGCGTTGCGCGATATTCAGCAATTAATGGAGCAAGGAGTATTGATCAAAGAAGAGTCTGGCGGCCGGAGTACAAGCTATCTGCTGAATGAAATTTAATGAAGATTACTGGTATAGTATTGAAGCCATCGCGTCATAATGATATACTGACGAAATACTCCCCAACTGGTCTTTTTCATTTTGGGGGACTTTCCGGGGGACCAAAACAAAAACAAGAATCACCAGAATATAACGACTTAAAACACATAGGTAGTAGAAAATGAATCCTGCTCGAGGAGCCAAAACTCTCTTTATCCAAAATTATTTGTTCTTATCCAGCTTGAAAAAACGCCTGTTTTTCAGGGCTTTCGTTGTATTCTATCATTTATCAGCGTATTCCGGCACTACCCCACAGTAACCCGATTTGGGGGACTAAAGGGGGACTATTTCGCTGATTACATATTCTTAGTCCCCCATCTTTCTA
>JANNOF010000387.1:0-1682 GCA_031398925.1 Gloeobacteraceae cyanobacterium SOY_34_metabat_371
GTCGCGCCCTGCCCGGCGCCCTTGAAATACAAGGCCACGGCAGACGCCCCGGTTGTGAGCGCCGACGAGATGCGGAAAATCCCCGGCGGGAAAATCAACGTACCGCCACCGAGTGCGACAAGCTGTGTGATTGCCGCCTGAATATCCGTTGTGTTGTCGGTCGCGTCATCGCCAATCGCGCCGAAATCTGTCACCTGGATACCGATGTTTTGCATCCATGATTTAGGCGTGACTTCGTCGGCGCCGCTGCTCTGCTTGTACTTCCAGTAACCAGCCGCGCCGCCCCATGCCGTCGTGTAGTTGTCGAGAATCGTTTGTAGCGTGGTTTGCGTGCCGCCGTTCCACGCGGTGGATGTGATGAACTGCGACGCGGGAACGCTCGAATTTGCGTTCGCGATGTCGTACAAGGTCGTCAGCCCGTCGGCGGACTTCACAATCACTCGGCAAGGATTCGCCGTGTAGACGGTGCCGACGCCACCAGCCGTCAGGACAAGCGGCGGGGTGATTGGCGAGGCGCCGAGCGAATCGCTAAAAACAGTTTGAGGCGTCAGGGTTCCCAGGTCGTAAAACGAGACCTGCGCCGAGGCGAGCAACGCGCCCGTGGTCGGGTGGACGAGACCAGAGAAAAGGGATTCGAGTAGTTGAAGGTTTGCCATGATTCCTTATCCAGCGCCGCCGCCGTAGCTCCCGCCGAACGGCGCCCACTGCATTCCGCCCTTTTCAGAATCCGCCCCGCTCACGCGCTGCAATTCAGCCTCGTAGAGACTCTTCCAATATCCCATCTGCGCGGCTTGTCGAAACTTCGGACACAGTTCGTGGGTCAGTCCGTATACGAGGCAGTTCGTCCAGTCCGACATAAAATCAGGCGTGTTCGCGCCAGTCGTGAAATCCATCCCGCGAAGGGCCGCCGCGTACTCGATGGTGTCGCCCGTCGCATCGGGAACCGGCCACAAGTAAACCGTCTTGTTCGCTAGTATCGTTTCAACGTAGTAGTTGCGCGTCTGCCCCGTGCTTGTGCGGTCGGGCAGTAGCATGTACTCGTCACGCGATAACGGCGTTACGGGCGTCGCGGTGTTCTGTCCCGCGCGCGTGTAGCGAACCGGGTCGTCAATGCCAAGCACGTCGGCCGCAAGCGCGAACGATGCCGTTCCGCTGGTCGTGGTCGTCGTGCGGCGAACGATGCGCCATAAACGCTGGCCGGTGGCATCGATGCCTTTGACGATCCGGTTAAGCGACATCGCGGCAGCGTCGAACAGGATTGAATTGTTCGCGCTACGTACGTCGCCAGGTCCGATCGCACCGACGTTGGTCAGCGCTTCTTCGATGATCTGGTCGCGAGATTCTTCCCACGTCGATGTGCCTGAAGTCGCCATGTCAGACCATCGCCACGTAATCGGTTACGTCCAGGGTAACCGAAGCATTGATGGCCTGAATGAACGGCAGCCTAGATCCCGCCGCAGATGTGGGGGCGTTGATAGAAGCGCCTCCGTCCATCGAACAAAACACCGCCCCACCTGTCTTCCACCAGACTTCGCCAAGATGGTAATTGGAAGTTTCTACTTCGACGGGAAGGCGCGTAAACACCGACGTCAGAAGATGGTAAAACGGCTGAACTACCGCGTTGGATCTGACCCCAAACGCGCTTCTAGACGCCCCCGCAGAGGTGGCTGCCCCGACGAAGG
>JANNOF010000389.1:0-1760 GCA_031398925.1 Gloeobacteraceae cyanobacterium SOY_34_metabat_371
GGCCCATCGGGATCAGTATGGCAGGGCATTTTCCTTCACGGATTAAAAATATCGTCGCCATGAATACCTGGGCCTTTAATAATGATGAAATCGGTCCTTGGGGTGAATTCAATACCAATCATCGTAGGGAGTTAATTAGTAGTGCTGCGGTCCCTCGGCATACGGGCGTTGAACTTGGTAGCCTCTATGGAACCAAACATAGCCCGGAGTATCTAGCCGTACGCAATAACTACTGGGGTCCATTTATCGATTTAGTAACGCAAAATGCTCTAGCCCCAGAGATTGTGGCCCCAACGAATATCTTTCCGCAACAGATCTTTCTCGACCGCGAATTTTTAGAAGATACTGACCACAACCTCCAAGATTTTGTTAGTACTAAGCCTGTGTTCGTTGTTTACTCTGAACAAACCTCTGAGTTTAGCAATATCACCCTAATGTCCCAACGGTGGAAGCCCGATGCGATTTTGGGAACGTACATTAGCCCGATTGCAGAGCATTTCATTCAGGAATGGGAACAGGAGAAGATCGTTGAGGCAGTACTCTTTTTGAACGCCTTGTGAGGCAGTCCTGCGCTTAGCAAAGTGGAGTAGGGAATTTAACGAGTTTTGATCAGCAAGGGGTCGCTAAAGCGCTTTGCGTTGTGGGGGCTGCAAGCTCCCTGACGCAAGCTAAATGGGGAGCAGTTCATGCGTGCTCTGTGCTTTAGTGAGGGGTACGGGAGGCATTATGGGTCTAATCGGTTGGCTCATCGCGTTTGGAACCCTTACTTTGGGTCTGGGCTTGGCCTGGATCGATAGGGCACAGCGTTGGTCGCGCCTGAGTATCGGGGGGATTGCCCTGGTTGCTTGGGGCATAACGGCTCTAGATCTGCCTAGCCCTCCTTTTACGGCGGGGGGTGAGTTGGGCTGGGGATTGATCTTGAGCGTTGGCCTTTGGTTGATCAGTTTAGGAAGTTTACGCTGGATGGGCGTATATGCACGACTCGTGCCGCTTTTGGCTGCTGTTATGGCATTATTTTTGGCCCCTAACCCCATTTCAGCGCTGCTCGGGGTAATGATCGGCGCTGCCTTGGTGTGGTGTTGCCTCCCGACGGAACGTGTCGCCGGGGTAGCCCTGGGGCAAATGGCGTTTACGGCGGCCATAGGACTCAGTGCCTCCGGTACTTTTTTCAGCCAACCAGCCCTCTGGATTCTTTTAGGGGGATCACTAGGCATCGTTCTCGCCCTCCTGACGGGTGTTCAAGGCCAGATCCTAGGACTAGTTTATGGGGGAGCGGGACTCTTGGGCGGGGCGGGGGTGGCCCAGGTAGTCGGTAGCCCGCAACCCCTCTGGCCCTTGGTCTTAGTTATGACCGTAGCCGTAAGCCTTGCCTTTGGTCTACGGCAGTTGTTGACCTTGCCCCAGGTCCTGATCCTGTGGATCGGAACTTTTGCGGTGGTTTTTGCCCAAGGACGCGGCTTGGGAACCGCCTTGGCGGGGCTGATGCTCAGTCTTTGGCTGGTGATTCAAGAGGACGATCAAGAGCCAGCGTTTACCCTGGGGGCGGCCCTTTTGACGGCCATCGGTCTATTTCGCTTTTTTGCCGAGACCTATCCCCTACGTCCCCCTAGAGCGGATCTGTATACCCACTATTCGTTGGTCGGCTTTTTGCTCGCCGTGACCTTGCTGCTCATCGTGGCCCAACAAGCGGAGGAACCCAAGCTAGGAACCCAGGTTCTGATGGGACTTTGGGCCGTGGTCCTGCCCCTGGCTTTAGGGGC
>JANNOF010000003.1:0-7940 GCA_031398925.1 Gloeobacteraceae cyanobacterium SOY_34_metabat_371
AAGAACAGCCCGCCTTAGCCCAAGAAGTCGAACGGCTGCGGGAAACCTTAGGTCTTTTGCCCTATACCCTACCGGAACCCGAACCCCCGATCCATCTCAAGGCCACGATCCTAGGGGCAGCGGCCCGGACTGCACCAAAGACGCTACCGCGTATTCCTTGGCTGGCGGTTGCCGCCAGTGTTGCTGTCTTGATCTTGGGCCTTGATAGTTGGCGACTACGCCAAGATCTGGCTACAACCCAAACCCAATTGGTGCAACAGCAAGCCCTGACCCAAATGCTTCAGACCTCCGGTACCCGCTTGGTTTCCTTCAAGCCGATGAATGCCCAAAAGTCGACTTCTGGAAGTATGGTCGTTACACCCGGCGATAAGGAAGCGGTTTTGGTACTCCAGGAAGTCGCCCCCCTGCCCCCCGAAAAGGTCTACCGACTATGGGCGGTGGTGGACGGCAAAAAATTAGTCTGCGGAGAATTTAGGCCCAATGCCCAAGGTAAAGTCTGGGTCAAGGTTTCTGTCAATGAAACCCTAGCTAAAGCACCTTTGATGATCACCCTAGAGGCCATTGATGCACCGCTGGAAGCGACGGGCCCCATGATCTTGAGCAGTGGGATTTAGCAACGCCCTTTGATTCAGGATCGTTTTCCTCCACAATGGCCCTATGACGCTGGATGTACTGGTCTTAGGTGGGGGAGCCATTGGCCTTTCGATCGCCGTCGAAATCGCACGGCAGGGAGGTAAGGTGCGGGTATTGACCCAATCTCAAGCCGGGATTGCGACGACCGCCGCCGCAGGCATGTTAGCTCCTGAAGCCGAGGGGATCCCGCAGGGTCCCTTTCGGGATCTATGTTTGGCCAGTCGTAGTCTTTGGCCCCAATGGGCCGCCTATTTAGAAGACCTGACCGGGGAAATAATTGACTATTGGCCCTCTGGAATCCTTTGTCCCCGTGAAGTACCAGGGGGCTGGGACCGCGCCCACATAGAGCAGCACTTTCCAGACTGTGATCCTCGGATCCAAGGGGCTTTATGGTACCCAGAAGATAGTCAAGTAGATCCGCGTAAGCTCTATCAGGCCCTTTATCTAGCCTGTGGTGCGTTGCAGATTCCGATCCAGCCGGTGTCAGAAGTTGCTCTCATACGCGATCAATACCAGATCAAAGCGGTCCAGACCCCCCAAGGTCTATGGCAAGCGCAGCAGTACGTGGTCTGTGCGGGGAGTTGGTCTGCTGCGTTGCTCGATCTACCCGTTCAGCCCGTCAAAGGACAAATGCTGGCCCTGATCATGCCCCGCGATGATTATTTAGACCGGGTCGTCTTTGGACCCGTGGCCTATCTGGTGCCACGCCATAACGGACGCCTGGTGGTAGGCGCTACCGAAGAAGCCATTGGTTTTAGCCCAGGAACTACTGAAGTGGGGACGCAATATTTACTAGAGGGGGTCTATCGGATCTTTCCTGAGGCTAGGGCTTGGACTTTAGTGGAAGCCTGGTATGGCTATCGACCTACTACCCCTGATCGGCAACCTATTCTGGGCCGAGGTAGCCAGGAGAATCTTTGGATTGCCACGGGACATCATCGCAATGGGATTCTTTTAAGCCCCCAAACGGCCCTACTTTTGGCCCAGGGACTAAACGGATCTAATCCTCCAGCATTTCAAGCCTTTAGTTATGATCGCTTTGGTAAATCCCTGTCCTAGAAGGCTTATGCTGATATAAGAATGTATTGTGTTTTACCTCCACTGCCATGCCCCGTGAATTTTCTTGGATCCTGCCTAACCACCTAGCGGTGGGCTCATTCCCCGGACGTACCAGTGCTTTTTACCTCCGTGAACACGGAGTTACAGCAGTGCTCTCTCTAACCGAACCCCACGAAGGCGAAATCCCCCATGAGGTTAGCTATAGCTTTGTTTGGCGACGCTTAGAGATCCCGGATGGGGCGCGGGGCGGAATTCCCACCATCCAGCATTTTGAGGAGGGGGTAACGGTCTTACAGCGTTGGCGACAGAAAAAAAATGTTCTTTTTGTGCACTGTCTGGCGGGGATCGGACGCTCTACCTCCATGTGTATTGCCTATTTATGTCATACCCAAAACATGACTTTTGAAGAAGCATTTACCTTGGTAACCAAGACCCATGCCATAGCCCGTCCCGACGAACATCAAGTCCGTATCCTTCAGGAATACCTCTCTAAATGCGACCCTGGATTAGTCTGATCTTAGCGACCAGTTTGGATGGCAAACTCAGCGCCCATCGAGGTGCTAGACCGGGTTTTCCCTCCAAGGCCGATGGACGACACCTCGAAGAAAAGGTCAGCTTAGCCGATGCGGTCTTGCTCGGTGCCGGGACGGTGCGGGCCTACAGTACGGCTTTTTTGGTCCAAGACCCCAGTCTATTGGCCCAAAGAATCGCTAGGGGACAACGGACCCAACCTTTGACGATCTTGACTACCCGGACCCTTGATCTAGATCCAGAATGGACATTTTTTCGCCAACCGATGGAACGCATGATCCTGACAGGGCTAGCAACTCCAGAGCAACAGGCCCGTTTTAGTCCCCTAGCCCAACTCTTGGTCTGTGGCGGACCGGAGGGGGTTGATTTTGCCCAAGCTCTAGAACTGATCCATGCCCAAGGGATCCAGCACTTAGCCCTTTTAGGCGGTGGGCAGATTGTGGCCCAATTTTTGGCCTTGGGATTGGTGGATGAGCTATGGTTAACGCTTTGTCCCGTAGTGATTGCGGGGACCGATGCCCCTAGCTTGGCTGAAGGGCAACTGCTACCCGAATGGACCAGGGCGCGTTTGGTGGATCTGACGCAGGTTGCGGACGAATTATTTTTGCATTACCGCTTTGATTTATAGGCAAAACACGGTACCATATTTACTTGTGTCATTTCGTCCTCAGAGATATGCTCAGTCGCAAAGACCGGTCCCACAAGACCCATCGCCGGATTCGCAAAAAAGTTGCCGGGACGCTGGTACGACCACGTTTAGCCGTATATCGCTCTAATTTCCATATTTATGCCCAAGTAATCGATGATGTGGGCCAACATACCTTGGTCTCGGCTTCGACCCTTGATGAAACTTTTACCGAAAAATCTACCTCTACCCAAGAGGCAGCGCGGGAAGTTGGCAAATTAGTGGCCGAGCGAGCCTTAGCTCTAGGGATCTCCCAAGTGGTCTTTGACCGGGGCGGGCGGGTATATCACGGACGGGTGGCGGCCTTAGCCGAAGGCGCACGAGAAGCAGGATTAGAATTCTAGGGGAATATCATGGCAGAGCAAAAGGAACGGGAGCCACGGGGCGCAGACGGTAAGGGGCGCGGGCGTAAACGCGAACGGGCTGCCGAGCAAGTACCCCAGGATACCGAGTGGAAAGAACGGGTGGTGCAGGTCCGACGGGTTACCAAAGTCGTTAAGGGCGGTAAAAAACTCAGTTTCCGGGCTGTAGTAGTCCTAGGCAACGAGAAGGGGCAAGTCGGTGTCGGTGTTGGCAAAGCCGCCGAAGTTATGGGTGCGGTTAAAAAAGGCGTTGTTGAGGCCAAAAAATGCCTGATCACGGTACCTTTGACCCGCCTAGACTCAATTCCCCATCCGATGACGGGTAGATCCGGTGCCGCCAAAGTTATGTTGCGCCCCGCTTCCAGTGGGACGGGGGTAATTGCCGGGGGTGCGGTACGGACCGTATTAGAACTCGCTGGGGTCAAAAATGTCCTCGCCAAGTCCCTTGGCGCTGATTCTCCCCTTAACAATGCCCGTGCTGCGGCTGATGCCCTAAGCCAACTTAGAAACTTTAAGGAACTCGCCGATGAACGCGGGATCCCGGTGAGCAAGCTCTACAGTAAGTAAATCTTAGTTTTTCTCAAAGATCAGGTAGGGGCGGAGTTCGTCTCTACTTGATTTTTTTTGAGGCTGCGTGGGTTATTCTCGATTAAGTCCTCTTTAACTTTAAATCCGTTGGAACCTACCCTACCTAAGCCCAAGGGCCGTCATTTTAAAATAGATGGCCTCTATTATCCAGGGGTAAGTACAATTCTGCGGGCCACCCAGAGTTATGAAAAAATTCAGGCCCTCCGGCGCTGGCGTGAACGGGTAGGCACCGTAGAAGCGCAACGGATCACCCAGGAAGCCACAAGTCGCGGTTCTTTAGTCCATAAACTGGCAGAAACCTTACTCAAGGGCGATGATGCGGCCCCGATCATGGCGGCAGCAACCCCAGAGCAGCAGACCCTTGCCACGCCCTTTTGGGAGCAAGTACAAACGATTATCCCAGCCTTGCATGATCCTTTTCTCATTGAAGCCGTGGTGGCCCATCCTATTGGACACTATGCAGGAGTTATTGATCTGGCCTGTTATTGGGAAGATGAGTTAGGCCGTTACCCGGTGGTTTTGGACTGGAAAACCAGTAGTAAACCCAAGCGTACTGAATATTTAGAAGATTATTTTCTGCAACTAACGGCCTATGGTGCGGCCCTCAACCGCAGTCAAGATCTAAAAATCCAGTGGGGCATTCTCATTGTTTCTTCTCCAGAAACGACCCAAGTGTGTCGGGTACATCTAAAAGATCACTTTCGGGGGTGGTTAGATCGTCTGCATCGTTTTTGGCAAGAACAGGATCACCACCCCGTTCAGCCTAGGGCGCTCGCGGCCCTCCGCGAACACTATGGATTAGTGTGAATGTTGGCCTTGGGTTGTGATCTTCAAGGGTTCTAAAAACTACCGACAGCTATGATGATCAAGACAGCCAAGGGGGGATCATGTTTAATCCGGGACGTATTGCTTTTAGTTCACGGTTTACTTTTCTAGGGTCCCGTACCCCCCGCTCCGCTGGAATAAAAGGGGTCGGTAGGGGTATGGACCTCAACTCCGTTGAAGCGTTTCAGCAATTTAGTGCCCAGGATCTTCTGTGGCATCTTGGGGCTAAACCCAACGGCGGCACTTTAGCTACCAATAATGGCGAAACCGCGTGGCCTAAGGTTCTTGCCCGCGAAGGAGTGTTTAACGAAACCTTTCGTAAATTAGGGGTCAAAGTCCAGCTTCAGATTGATGCCTGGGATCCGCGTACGCCCCTAGAGGGCTTCATGGGGTCAGGGGTACCCACCAAGGTTGTGGGGAGCTATCAGGGGGGGGAACGAGGCCCAATCCAGCTTGTGGCTATGGGCAAAGCTAAGGTCGGGAGTTTTTGTTCCATCCAAACCTCCAAAGGGATCCTGACTTCGCGGATCAGGGCCATTGAACAGAACGGAGTAGTGCTAGAAGATGCCCTACCGACGCAATGGGAAATAAAAGCGGACGCTATCGCCCGATGTGGGGATGTGGCGGCGGCGGCGGTGGCCAATGGTCGGGCGTTGGGACTTTTGGGGCAACCCATTTTTCCTCGTTTTCCCGTGGGCTGCCCCTACAATCCCAAATACCTCCAGCAAAAATTAGAAATTGCCGAAGTCTTATTTAAATCCGGTGGAGACTCCCTTCAACATGATGATTGGAACCTCAATGCTGGACATATTATCCGGCAGGGACCGTGTTTTTGTGCCACCTGCCTTCAAAAATTTCCCCTTTGGCTTAAAAATAGCTATTCTGCGGAGCAACTGGCCGCTAAGGGAAATTTTGATCTCAATCAATTTGACTATCGACAGGTGCTCTTTAAATTTTTACGGAATGCAGAGGATCAAGGGTACAGCCAATCCTTTGTACCAACTGCAATCGGATTAACGCTGCTTTTAGAGGAGTTTAACCGCGAAAATACGGCTAGACGCGAATCTAGAGTACCTTTGCCCCTCTTTTATGAATTTCAACGCTATGTCCAGCTTGGGGTCCGGGAACATCATCAAAATTTCCGCCGTGTTTTAGAAAAAAAACTCCAGCGCAAGATCAATATTTCTTTTAATCTTTTTGCCCCAGAGTGGCGCTTAAGTCGTATCTTTGTAACTGATTTGTTTGATGGCATCTTAGGCGAACATGAACTCCATTTTAATGGGGTAGATCAATCGGGAAAATTTGAAAAACAGGCCCGTTTGTCAGGATTGATCAGTTCTTGCCGCTTTGCCGATGCTGTCAATAAAAAAGCAATTTGGCAACTTTATACCAATGGGATTCGTAGCGCCGAAGATTGGAAAGTCCAACGCCATCGTTTAGCCATGTGTTTAGCCTATGCTTTAGGTCACGGCTCCCTAATGCCCTGGGACGTGTATACGGGCGCCCTAGATAGTCCTCGTTATTATGGTGATCCTAAGGATTTTAATAATCTAACTCGTTTCGTCCGAGCAAATAGTAAGCTTTTTGAGGGCTTACAATCAGTGGCAACCGTTGGGGTAACCATCCCTTGGGGGGATAACAATAGCTATCAAGGCAATACTTCTAAATTAGCGGGGGTTTTATTTTCTGCCAATGTGCCCTTTCGCTGGATCTTGTCTTCCAAGTTAGATAAAAATAATAATCAATTTCCTTTTGGGCGCGGACTTTTAGAGCGTCCCGTGACAGCTCAAGACCTGAAAGGACTACGGGGTTTAGTTGATTTTGCCGGTCTTACGGAGGCCGGAAACAATGCTGTACAAGACTTTACCGGGGGCTTAGTCAGCCGAAGGCAATGTACCTTTACAGCAACGATCCCAGAGACCCCTAGTGATGCCTGGATTGGTTTTACCCAAGACTATAGTGCCCAGCGTTTTGATGTACCGGAAATCTACGGCCTAGTAAGTCGTAATGCCCAAGGCTTGATACTCCAGGTTTTAAATTTTAACTATAACGAAGCCAACGACGTACTTTCTAAGCAACAAGATGTGGGGGTACAGCTCCTAGACCGCAAACTCTGGGGAACACCGCAACAGGTAACGGTCTATCGTCCTGAGGCTAAGCCCCTAAAGCTCCCTTGTCGAGATGGCGGCTTTCGGATTCCGGCCCTAGGGGAATGGGCAGTGTGTGTATTTGCTTAAGTCGGGATCAATACTTTACCCGGACCCGATAGTTTAAGATCACTTCTTTACCGGCTGGCACGGGAATTTGGAACGTTGCTAAGGAAGCATTGGTTTTCTGAAAAGGAACGGAAGATTTTAAGATCTCCCAATCACCAAAAAGAGGTTCCTTAACTTGGATCATGACGGCTTCTGACTTACGATTACGCAATTTGATTTCGTAGGCGTACTCCGCAACCTTATCGTTGATGCGTTGATAGCTCGTTTGTTTGCGCTCAGCCACCAGATCAAAAGCCTCCCCTGTCTGGATCGTGATCTCTTCATCACGGGGCGTATGTTCGATCCGGCTTTCACCGAGAAATTGTTGTCCCTCAACACTATCTGATTTATAAACGCGCACAATTCCTGCGGGGAGGGGTTGACCCAATTTGTTTTGTTGGGAATTTTTAAAAGAGTAATAAACGCCAATTTTTTCAGGGATCGAATCAGCACTATTAAAATCTTGATAATATCTCAATTGCCCGGTAAGCATAAATTTTTTGGTAATATTAATTCCACTTTGTTCTAACAGACTGATCTGTTTTGTTTGATTGTTATTCAAGGTTATTGGCCGGTCTAAAGTATAGAGATAATATTCAGATAGCGCCGCACTAGTTAAGCCGGGAGCAAAGGCTTTTGCACCCATAGAAACCATATTATCCCTAAGCAGCTCCGCCTGTCCTTGATCCGTAACACGATTGATCTGTCCCGCCACAAGCTGTAATTTAGCATTGGGGTATTCGATACCACTTTGATTGGTTACTGTTACCCAAGAATTAAGATCCCCCTGATTTTCTTTTGGATTGAGGAGTAATATATAATCTGCTTTCCAATCCATACCCCCGGTGAGATAAGAAACTTCTATTTGTTGTATACCAGTATTTTCATTGTCAATTTTTAGCACTAAAGTCGGGCGCCTGATCAAATTGGGGGGTAATTGGGGGAAACGGATCTCAGCAATATTCGTAGGATTAATAACAATTTGATCGGCAATTTGCCAGA
>JANNOF010000043.1:0-3031 GCA_031398925.1 Gloeobacteraceae cyanobacterium SOY_34_metabat_371
CCAAT
Organism: Gloeobacteraceae cyanobacterium SOY_34_metabat_371; assembly: GCA_031398925.1. Classification (GTDB taxonomy): domain Bacteria; phylum Cyanobacteriota; class Cyanobacteriia; order Gloeobacterales; family Anthocerotibacteraceae; genus JANNOF01. The sequence continues at coordinate 6 of JANNOF010000043.1, forward strand.
GACGACGAAAAGGGAACGAGGTCTTCGCCCATCGACTTCCCGAAGATTTCCCGCTTGATCTTCTCCACCCCAGTTCTGTGTTCCGAATTGGAAAAGCGGATACCGTTGTAGCCTTGTCGCACTACCAGAAGCAACACGTATAGTTCGGGGTTGCTTCTGGCAATCTCCAGCTCGGCCGTACGAAGCACGTTCTCGGCCTCCGCGGGGCGATTCTGTGCGATCAGATCTTGGACTTGTTCAAGTCGTTGTCGAATCGATGACGGGACGCTGGCTAGTTCGTTCATGTTCTGGTTCCTTTTTTGTGTTTAGCTCCAAGCTCCAGGGAACTGGATTCCTAGTTCGGAAGTGTCGTGAAAAGCGGTTTCAAAGAGTTGGCCTGGCAAGACCAGACGGCTCAGTCGACTTGCCCTCAGTGGGCCACTGGTGACGATAAGGAGCCTAAACCCATCGGACTTCCAAGTCTCACGGCATACGCCGCTTGAAACAAAGGCATCGTAGGCCATGAGTTTCTCCTTGAACTTCTGGGGCGCTACATGACCAAGGTCTGCCTCCACTGCGATCAATCCGTTTTCGGTGACGGCTAGGCCGTCAGGACGCACTTCAAAGTCCTTTCCCGCAAATTGGAAACTGACGCCGAGTTGTTGCTCAAACCGCCACTCTGTTGCGCCCTTGGACAGGAGTTTGAGTCTGACGTTCGTCACCGAAAGCGCATGCCTGACGAACCGTGGCGATTCGGCTCGGCCTCGCAGGAGAGACGAAATGCGCTCACCGACAATCGTTTCTGCACGTCGCCCCGCCATGTACAGCTGCTGGCCAAAAAACGGTGTCGTCAGCGTCCGTACAAAGCCAAATTTTGCAAGCTCCCGGAGTCTCGTGTTCGCCCTTGTCACGGACGAAAAATATCTGAGCTCAATGATTTGGTCGCGGCTCAAGAGATGGCTCAGGGCGATGTCTTTCACCAACCGAACATCCCTCGACGTCATTCGCACAGCCAGTCCTCCAGCTTTGCTTTCGGTTTCGGAGTCCGCTTCGACCTTGCGACGTTCTCTTTGGGTGGCGGACTCTGCGGCTCCTCTCGAGAAATCGGAATCTCAAGCACGGTTCCTGCCTGGTCGTAGACCTCAGACAAGAACCGCCGAGCGGCCTCACTCCTATGACCGACGTCCCGGACGAGGGGCTCGTTGACCTCGACCTCGACGAAGCCGTCCTGCCGCTTCCAGAGCACGCAGTACCCAACAGGAAGGTCGGTGAGGTCGTACCCTTTGGGGTCGCCGAAGATGTCCCGGCTCATGTTGATGGAGTCCTCCCTTCCACACCGAAAGACGAACTTGACACCGACGTTCCCGAGGATCATGGAGCGCATCCTTGGCGAAAGTTGTGCAAGCGTTTGGTGCGCAAGCACCGCTGAAAATTTGAACCTGCGGCCTTCGGCGAGGATGCTCTCAAAGTCCTTCATGCCAAAATTCTCAAATTCGTCGACAAAAATTCTGAGAGGATTGCGCTGGCTCTCGGCTGTCTCTACACGTGAAAAAACTTCTCTACAGATTGAGGAGAGGACGATGTTGCCCATCATTCGGGCAGCGCCGTGAAGCTCATCGACGGCAAGCGATACCAATGTGACACTGCCGGGCGTGTTCAAATGTTTGCCGAGATCGATTGGTTCAGGATGTCCGAGGATTCTCCTCAGGGTCGGGGTCGAAGTGAGGAGCGAAACTTTGTTCAAGACCGGCATGGCGAGTGTCGCTTGACGCTCGGTCGAAAGGTCGTCATATCTGTTCCAAAACGAAAGGACACCCTCCGCCTTGCATCGGCAGAGCAAAAATTGACGGTGCGTTCGTTCGTAAAAGAGCCGTTCCAATTCTGTAAGAGCAGCTCCGGACTCTGCCAATAGCATCAAAGCGTTTCGAAGGGTCTCAGAAAGTTGCACGCCCCAAGACTCAGATTCACTGGCAACGGCGTCGAGAACCGACAGGGATCGAAAGTATGGCTCACCGCTCCCATGAAGCGGATTGAATCCGAATGGCCTGACCTTCTCTCTAAGATCAATGATTCGAAGGCGGCTCGGATCGATGTTCCCGGCACACAACTCGACGACGGCACTCACAAGGTCACCGCGAAGGTCGAGAACACAAACCGAGTGTCCGCGCTCCAAATCCTGGGCGATCAGATGCAGGAGCAGCACGGTTTTCCCGCTCCCCGTCGCACCAAGCACAAGCGCGTGCGTCGCCAGCTCTTGCGGTGAGACCGAGACCAGATGGTCCCAAGGCTCTGAAGAATTGAGGATCCAGTCCGCTTCCACACCGATCCATTGCGCCATTGAACTCATACTTGACCCGCCGCTCACTCGGAGGCTTTCTTGACTCTATGATGCGATCAAAGTCAGGCTTCGGGACGAGGGAGTCGAGAAAGTTTCACTCAGGTGAAACCCAGGTTCAAACGAACACGCACTCAGTCGAAACAACGGCCCATTTCGTCCAAAACGAAGAGAGAAGCGGATATGACAAGCAAAACTAAACCAGCGAGCCGAAAGGGAATACGGCAAAGAGCCGGCAAGTTCCACGACACCGTCATGGACAAGTTTTCGAGGCGCTACGGAATAACGACCCAAACTGAACTCGCTGATCTCTTGGGACTGTCAAAGGCGACCGTAAATCGGCAGCTGACACAACCCCGAACAAGGCTGACCAAAGAATTCCTGGAATCGATCCTGAAGCACTTCCCCCTTGTTGGCGACCAACTTCACATCAAGCAAGCCGCGGTTCATGAGCAAATGCTTGAATATGTCGAGTTCTCAGGCCCACTCACGCTTGAAGAAGCTCGCTTGCAGATCGCCAATCTGATTGAGAGCGGAAACCCCACGTTCGCACTCCGAGTGGCCCGCGATTTCCTTGCCCAAGCGGAGAGTGATGAAGACCGGGAAAAGATGCTCTCGCACGCCTATTTCTACGTCGAAACGTCTCCGCCCGGAGGGCTACCGGACGGGCTCTCGGTGCCCTGGGCGACGGTGCGCGATCGGCTCGGGCGCG
>JANNOF010000066.1:0-2371 GCA_031398925.1 Gloeobacteraceae cyanobacterium SOY_34_metabat_371
TAAGCCCCCTTTTGCTTGAGGACAACCCCTACGGTGCGCCAAAGGATCTCCAAGTCAAGATTCAAGGACCAGCGTTGAATATATAAAAGATCACATTGCACGGCATCTTCAAAATCAGGAATATCCGAACGCCCTGAAACCTGCCATAGCCCAGTGATCCCCGGTAATACCAAGAGTCGTTGGCGTTGCCAAGGGCTATACTGGGCCACTTCAGCGGGCAGGGCCGGACGCGGTCCAACGAGACTCATTTCCCCTTTGAGTACATTGATCAGTTGGGGTAATTCGTCTAGCGAGTAACGGCGCAACCAGCTTCCAATGGGGGTGATCCGGGGATCATCCTTGAGTTTAAAGAGGGGACCACAGCCCTCATTGCGGTTCATTAGCTCCTGCTTGCGTTCCTCAGCATCAACGTACATGGAGCGAAACTTATAGAGTTTAAAAAGTTTGCCCTGGACCCCCACCCGCGTTTGGGTAAAAAACACTGGACCTGGAGAATCGCGCTTGATCAGCAGGGCAACTAGGGCGAGAAAGGGCGAAATGAGTAACAGACCCAAGGCGGTGATCAGCTTATCAATGGCTCGTTTGATCCAAAAATGAGCCTGAAATAAGGCCGGACGATCAAATTCTAAGATCGGCCTACCTTGAAAAAATTGTGGCATCCGGCGGCCCCACCAGCCCCTGGTACGGCTTAGGGAGCGCAGACCAATGCCCATGGAAGAAAGTTGTTGATAGAGCAGTAAAAGGGCTTCCGGGGCCCATTCCTCATCGATCAAAACCTCCTGCGCCCCCGCCGCAAGTACCTTCCCGACCAGTTCTTCCCCATGCCCCTTACCCTCAGGGTCATAACCCACCATTTTGAAGCCCTCTTCGGTGGTCAACCACTGTTGGAGTAACGGCAGTCGCTGGGCAGAACACACTAAATAAACGGGAACTTGACCGATACCATAACCGCGCAGTCGTTGCATGATCTTGCTAAAAAGGAGGCGGGCTCCCGGAACCAGCACCAAAGCCAATCCCCAAGCCATAAAAAACGAAGCCCGGTTGAGTTGCTCAAATCCCCCTGCCAAGTGCACGAGGGGGATCAAAGCAAAAGCTAAAAAGATCCCAACCCATAACTTGAGGAGGTTAGGGCGGTTGCGCCGATACCCCCCCAGTAAGGCCAAGATCAGCATGGTTGTGAGGGTATTGAAGCCAATAAGCTCCAAACGAACTACAGGAGATTGGGGATAAACCAAGATCCAAACCCAGAGCAAACTTAGACCGTCTAGTAGCAAAAGCGGCAAACTCCCAGCCAATATGTGGGAACGCTTAGGCATGCGCAGATCTAAACCCCATAATGCTGGGGTTATGGGAGCGTGCTGTTCCATAACTTTCATACCCGAAATGAATAACGAAGAAGAAGCAGATCCGGAGCTAATCGAAGATCAGTTTTTGTTCAAGGGCCATCCGTACCAAACCGGCGGTGTTGTTGACCCCCCACCGGCGCATCATAAGCGCCCGATGGCCTTCCACGGTTCGTGGACTGATATTAAACAGATGGGCAATTTGGGCATTGGTATGCCCTTTGATCACCAGTTCCAGAATTTGTTGTTGCCGTCGCGTCAAGGTTTTTGCCGATACCGCCTGAGACAGAAGTAACGAATTCATCGGATCCCTCCTCGATTTACAAAGTGACTTGACGACCATTGGTGACAATAGACCGGACCAATTCTTCGCCTACCGTAATGGACTTGTCCACGGCCCAGATAATGCTATCCAGAATTTTGGCCCCAGGCTGGAGGGTAGTCCCATTCCCGATACAGCTAGAACCCATAACCCAAGCCCCGGACTGGATATGGCAGTTATCGCCAATAAGGGCTTGGGGCGAGATCTGGGCTCCGGGTTCGATAGTTGTATTGCGGCCTACCCGTATATGGAGGTCTGGTTTGGTCAAAAGATCCCAGTGGGTCTGGAGATATTGGGGCAAGGTCCCCACATCGGACCAGTAAGCGTCCGTGGGTTGCGCATAGAGGGGTGCACCCAAGGCCAGCAGTAAAGGAAACAACTGATGGCTAAAGTCAAATACCTCATCTTTGGGGATATACCGAAAGACTTCCGGCTCTAGGATGTAGATGCCGGTATTGGCCCAATGAGAGCGTTCAGTGCCAGGGGCAGGTTTTTCTTGATAGGAGGTAATGCGCCCCATTTCGTCTGTCACAGCGACGCCAAAACGGGAGGGTTGGGCTACGTGGGTAACCGCCATGGTGACTAAAGCCCCCCGTTTACGATGAAAGGTCAGCAAAGCCGTGAGATCTAGGCTTGTGACAATATCCCCGGATACCACCGCAAAAGTATCATCGCCAAGGAACTCTGCCTGTTTACGGACTCCCCC
>JANNOF010000120.1:0-8563 GCA_031398925.1 Gloeobacteraceae cyanobacterium SOY_34_metabat_371
GTTCTTTACTTTGCTGAGAAAGTTGACTGGCCTTATTGGCACATTCTTGTTTAAGGCTTTCAAGCTGTTGCCCGCAGGTTTTCAGCACATCGGTGGGGACTGGGGCGGCAGTAGGCCCACGCTGCGTAAGCTTGCCCCATACCGACTGGAGGAGCTGGCTTGCTCGGTTACGGGTCTGTTCCAGTGCCGGGGAGGAAGAAGAGGAAGTCATAAAAAACTCCAAGCATAGTTTAAAAATAGTCGATTAATTTGCCCGTGACAGAATAAATAAACTTCCTTCATTTCCCTCACTCACCCGCAGAGTTTCATCGACATAAACGGTTTCGAGCCAACCCTGTTGCCCAAAAGCACTTAAGCGTACCGCCGGGACAGTGCGGTTCTGAATTTGCTCGATCCAGCTTGCGGTCTGGGGCTGCTGAAAGAGTTGAGGCAAGGTGATCAGCGTTTCTTCAAAAATGACCGTGATCCGAGTGGCGCTTTGGGGTTCAAACCGGGCCTGGACCGCGGCAATAAGGCACCCTTCCCCCGGCCCAAAAATCTCAATTAAGTTGATCACACGCTGGGTAACCAGATCAATCCCTTGAAACACCCGGCCTTGGCGACAGCCCGGCAAAGACTCAAGGGGTGAAAAACGCGGGCGATTGGTATAGATCAGCTTCCAGATTCCGCCTAAATAAGGGGACTGATCTACGGGACTAAAGGGGCCTAGAGCCGTGATCAAGCTGGGGATCTGTGGATGGGCGTCAGGTTGGAGGACAGCTTCTAACAGCGCTAATTTTGCGGCGAGACGGGCTTCGGACATTTGAGAAGACCTCTTGGAGTTTAAGAAACTGTCGGCACGGGAGGTTTTTTAGCCCTTGACAGGAGTACTGCAAATTGTTAGCTTAAGGAACGCAGCGTCCGGTTTGGGGACGTAGTTCAATTGGTTAGAGCACCGCCCTGTCACGGCGGAAGTTGCGGGTTCGAGCCCCGTCGTCCCCGCCATGCTACGCTGCACCCTATTCTTCATTAAACTCTTCCGCAGAAGCAATAAACTCACAGGTGGGATTGATACAATCCACAATATCCCCTGTGCGCTTACGTGGCTTGAGTACGACGATCCCTTTACATACGGGGCACGGCTTGGGTAACGGTTGCTGCCACAGGGACTGATCACAGGTGGGATAGGTACTACAGCCGTAAAATAACCGTCCAAAGCGCGATTTGCGCTCGACAATATCACCTACCTGACATTTGGGACATTTAACGCCCGTTTTCTTAAGTAGGCGGCGCTTGGCGTTGCACTCTAGGCATTTGAGGTATTGCCCGTAGGGACCAAAGGTGGCCGTCATCGGTTCATGACCGCACTTGGCACAGCTTTCCCCCGGTACAGGAACGTCTTTGGGGGCGGGGAGGTTGTCTTTAGTCAAGGGATGGGTATGCTTGCACTCTGGGTAGCCCGAACAGCCCAAAAAGTTACCATAGCGGTTAGATTTTTGTAGCATGAGACGCCCACATATCCCGCACAGGTGCTCCGTAACGATCAAGACGCGACCCATTTCTTCTTTGGCAGTGGTCAGGGTCTTGGCAAAGGGTTCATAAAATTCCCCCATCGTCACGGTCCACGATTGATCCCCGCGCTCTATGGCGTCGAGTTGTGACTCCATGTGGGCGGTGAACTCGGTATCCACGATCTCCGGGAAGTATAGTTTCATCTGTTCATTTACGGTTTGACCCAGGGGCGTGGGGGTTAGGGTCCGTCCGGTTTTGAGCACATAGCCCCGGTCTACCACCGTCGAGATCGTAGGAGCATAGGTACTAGGGCGACCGATCCCCAGTTCTTCTAAGGTTTTGACGAGGGTTGCCTCCGAGTAATGGGGCGGGGGCTGGGTAAAATGCTGTTTGGGCATAAATTCTTTGAAATTTAGCGCTTCCCCTTCGTCCAGTTGCGGGAGCTGTTGGCTCGCGTCTTCGTCCGTTTCTTCTTTAGTTTCGTTGTAAACCCTGGTGTAGCCATCAAAAACCACCTGGGTATCATTGGCCCGAAAAACGGCGGTTTGGGTGCCTTGGGCGGTGATCTCGACGGTACGGGTAGTCAAGACCTGGGGGGCCATTTGCGAACCCACAAAGCGCTGCCAGATCAGGCGGTACAAGCGATATTGTTCACCAGAAAGATGGGGCTTGAGATCATCGGGGAGACGGGTGATCTCGGTGGGTCGAATAGCTTCGTGGGCACCCTGGGAGCCTTTGACGTCTTTAGTTTTGCGCTGTTTGGCCGCCAGGTAATTCTTCCCGTAGGTCGTTTCGACAAATTGAGCGCTTGTATCCTGGGCTTCTTGGGCGACACGGGTAGAGTCTGTCCGCATATAAGTGATCAGACCCACCGGGCCTTCGGCACCCAGCTCGATGCCTTCGTAGAGTTCCTGGGCGATCTTCATGGTCCGTTTGACGGCAAAATTTAGGGCCCCCGCCGCTTCGCGTTGCAATGTAGAGGTAATAAAGGGCGGTTGGGGTTCTTTTTTGCGCTCCCGATGTTTGACCGAGAGCACGCGATAGGTAGCCTGGGCCAGTGCAGCCAAGACCAGATCCATGTCGCTTTGGGTATTGAGTTCCGCTTTTTTATTGGCCCATTTCACCAGTTCGGCGTTAAAGGGCTTTTTTGAGCCTTCTTTGAGGAGCTGAACCCCTAGGGTCCAATACTCTTTGGTAATAAATTTTTCGACTTCCGTATTGCGGTCGCAGATCAGGCGTACGGCAACGGATTGTACCCGGCCCGCCGAAAGTCCACGTTTGATCTTTTGCCAGAGTAAAGGGGAGATCTTGTAGCCCACTAAGCGGTCTAAGACCCGGCGGGCTTGTTGGGCATCAACGCGCTTGATATCAATGGGCCGGGGGTTGGCTACGGCTTTACGGATCGCATCTTTGGTTATTTCGTGAAACTCAATGCGCTTCATGCGCTCCGGTGGGACTTTTAGAAGCTGGGATAAATGCCAAGCAATGGCCTCCCCTTCCCGGTCGGGGTCTGGGGCCAAAAAGATCTCAGTCGCCCCTTGGGCTGACGCGGTCAGTTCACGAACGAGGTCTTCCTTGCGCGGGATCACCACATACTTGGGGGCAAAATCATGATCTACGTCGACACCGATTTCTTTTTCGGGTAGATCACGCACATGGCCCGCCGAAGATTTAACGATGTACCCTTTACCAAGGATCTTGCCGATGGTTTTGGCTTTGGCAGGGGACTCGACGATGACTAGTTTGCTCATGCGCGTTTGGGACCAGACTTCTTTTCCTCATTATTAGCACGCCTACTCTTAGATCCTATGGAAAAGCTTTTTGTCAAGGCTCTATTTATGCAAAGGGGAATTCTTGACGATCTTGGGGGAACGCGTAAAACCGATTTTCTTTATTGCCCGTGATCAGGCAGTCAGTTCTTGGATTTTTGGATATACACCGCTATAGAACATCCCCCGGAACAAGGCTTTGCTCCGGGGGTAGAAGGGGGTAGTTTAGTTAATGCAGTCTGACAGTTGAACCTTCATTAAACCAAGCGCAGGGGTCCCCGAAGAACTTGACTTGATCAGTTCAGCATCAATGAAATAGCTGAAGTTCTCAAAGTCAAAGGGAACAGCTAGGCAAAGGGTTTGATTTTGATAGGACGTATTTGAGGGGTAATCATTGCTGTCTAGGACAGCAATGGTGGAAGTAATCCCATTAAAACCATAGGACTTGAGGTTTAAACGCACTTGAGCACCACTGCCGTTATCCCGAAACCGTGCTCTTAGCCCATAGGGATTCGTAGAGCCGCCTACAACATCCTGAAGCGCAACAATGTTGTAGCGGATATTGAGGGTTGACGGGGAAGCAGCGGTAGATTTCACGGCGGCAAGGCCATTATTCAGATCAGCGATTGCCATATCTGATTCATCTACTGTTCCTGTTGTGGCTGCACTGGTCCAGGGGAAGGATTGTGCAAAACTTGGACTTGCTAACGTAGATAAAGCAACGACGGAAAGAGCAGCCACAAGGCCACGTGTACGAGACAGGTTCATGATGTTATCCTCCTGAGTGTGTGGTGAATTAGTGGATGGGAAAAAGTGTTAAAGAAGGTATGAATTTCTTTAGTTAACCCATCCAAATACAGATTAATAGGACAAGCTTTCTATGTAAGTGATAGATATCACTTGTTTTACCATGAAAAAGAAGTTTAATAAATGTATGAACTGCATATTTTGGAAGATCTTAGATCCATTTATGGGGCAAGAATTTTGCCTTTATTATGTGGAAATACCAATGACTTTTATGAATTGGGATTGAAGCTATAGCTGGGGATACTTGTGGATGTATAAATTTATATTTAACAAATAAATAAAGATTATAAAACCTGTTGACTAATATAAGTTTATGCAAAACTTAAGTTGTTTAACATGGATAAAGCGATGAGGGCAAGGGTGACTTTGAAGACACGGATGCAAAAAGATATCATAGTTTTATGATCCCAATCGATTACTGGACAGGGTTAGTTAACGAGGTATAAGTCCTTTGCCAATACCCTTCCATAGATAAATTACTGTAAGCAAAGATACAAATCAGTGAGGAATATCACGCCTCGCCAAAGAATATAGAATATTTGCTCATCGCCCCCTTGCCCCCGTATTAGGGGAGTACAAAGGTTTTTGATTGAAAAAACCTAAAGGCCGCCAATCACCCGTGGGTACAAACCCTGCCCAGTAGCGGGGCTGAGAATAATTGACTGAAGATAGCATTCGTTGTTGGGCACGGCTTAACGCCTCACTTCGGTCTATGCCCTTTAATAAATTCTGGTAGTACCACTCCATTAATTGCTGGGTAGCCCGATCATCCACATACCAGAGACTCGTCACCAAACTTTTTGCTCCGGCAAGGGTAAAGGCCCGTTGTAATCCATAGACACCCTCGCCGTTTGCGATCTGTCCCAATCCGGTTTGGCAAGCTGAAAGTACCACAAGTTGAGTACCCATCAAGTCTAAGCCTGAAGCTTCAAGCGCGGTGAGTGCCCCATCTTCGCCCTTCCCTCCAAGGCGTGTGTTAAACCCAGATAGTACCAATCCTGAGCGCAAGAGCGGATGTTCCGTCGCTTCCCTACTGGCTAGGGGCAGGTCCCTAAGAAAGAAGCCATGGGTAGCAATGTGTAAAATTTGGGGACCACGGGCTTCTTTGATCGCACCCTCAGTTGCTGCGGCTCCAGCGAGGACCTTTGCCTGCGGTAACAATTTTTGGAGCGCCATAACTTCAGCGGCAGTGCCTGGCAGCGGCGCAAAGGATAAACTCTTCAGATCTACAGAGCGCAGCGCGGCGTTTGAAACTTGACTTGTCACAGCGCTTGTTTGATCCATCTGAAAATCTGGGTTTGCCACCAAGAGGGGGGCTTCCCGGGCAGGTGTCACTTCAGCAATACGTAGTAGATCGCGCCCGGACCCTAAATAGCTGATGATGTGCTTGTTGAGTAAATAATCTCCCTGTTCGTCGACTAGCGCCGCAAAGGGCAATAGATTGAGCTGACTATCGAGGGAAATCAACCAGCGACGGGTATTAGGGGCTTTTTTACGAATTTGCTCCATTACCAGTTGATCTAGCTTACGCGCTACGGGGGCAATCACGTTGGGACTGAATTCTTTAGCTAAGGTGAGCCGCAGATTGGCAATAGCTTCATCAATAGGGGCCGCTAAGCCCAGATCAAATCCGCTGATCTTACCGTTAGCAAGTAATAAGTAGGCTCCATAGCGCGGTGTTCCCAAGCGGTCTGCTTCTTTGGCTTTCAAGTTATAGGGTTGGTACCGTATAAATTCTAATAAGGCGGCATCCTGAGTCAGGTACTTTTGCAGGACTTTAAGGGTAACGGGCTTATTGACCTTTGGACTATTATTTTTTGAGGCTAGGGCTGATTCTTGTTCTTTAAGTTGTTTGACTAACCCCCTGATTTGTAGGGGATAGGATTGCATATCATAATCTTGAGGGCCTTGAAAAATAAGTGTGGCAAGTTGAGTTCGCGTTGTTGTTAAGGCATTAAATAATTTTTGATCTTCAGGTGTTGGGGTTGCTCTTAGATGATACATCCCCTTACTCAATTCTTCTAGGACACGACCTTTCCGGCGGAGTAATGTCGTAAAAGCTAGGTTTAGTGCATCGGGAGAGTTAGGGGCCTGCTGTAGATGAAAGGAGATTATTTGATTGGTGGAGACATTAAAAGTAGACAAAAAATCACGTTTGCGCCGATCATCGCCCAATACGATAGAAAATGCCAAACTTTGTTCTTCGATATTAAGGGCTCGTTTAAAGTAAAGTTCAGCTTCTTTGTCTCTGCCCTGTGCACTATAGGTGAGCGCCAGCTCCTTAAGAATTGTGCTTGTAGAAGGGTGATCTAGACCTAGGGATTTTTCTCTGATAGCTAAAGCCCGTTTAAAATAACGTTCCGCCTCTTGATAATTGTCTTGATAGAGACGTAATAATGCCAAATTACCGAGGCTTTGGGATACGTCGGGATGATCTATTCCCAGAGATTTTTCACGGATACTTAATGCCTTTTGGAGAAACGGCTCTACCGCCGAGTAATTAGCTTGGGATAAATGTAATGCTGCTAGATTATTGAAGCTCTGACCCACAAGGGGATGATCTGAACCCAACACTTTTTCACGGATGCTCAAAGCCCTTTGATAGAGGGGTTCTGCCTGTTGGTAGTTACCCTGATCAGCATATAAGTTTGCTAAGTTATTGAGGATTGTAGCCACATTAGGATGTTCAAGTCCTAATGTTTTTTCCCAAATCGTCAAAGTCCGTCGGAATAGAGGTTCCGCCTCAAGAAAGTTTCCTTGTTCTCTATATAAATTGCCAAGATTATTGAGGGTTGCCCCGACGAATTTATGCTCTATGCCCAAAGCTTTCTCTTGAATGGCTAAAGCCCGTTGATAAAGTGGTTCCGCTGCACGGAAATTGCCTTGGGATTTAGATAGATTTGCTAAGTTATTTAGGCTTTGTGCCACAAGGGGATGATTCAGACCTAACGTTTGTTCTCGAATAGTTAAAGCTTTTTGGTAGAGGGGTTCTGCCTCGCGAAAGTTACCCTGTTCTTTGGCGAGAATAGCTAAATAATTAAGACTCTGAGCCACATCGGGATGGTTAGGACCTAACGCTTGCTCACGGATACGTAAGGCGCGTTGATACAATAGCCTAGCTTCAGGTTGTTTATTTAGCTCACTGTATAGTTCAGCCAGAATATTAAGGCTTTGCGCCACCTCTAGATGATCCGGACCTAACCATTTTTCACGAATTGCTAAAGCCTTTTGGGCTAAAGGTTCTGCGGCGCGATAATTACCCTGATCCAAGAGTTGTTTACTTTTTTGGGACAAGCTTGCCCCATCCAACAATTCAGGATTTAGAACATAGGGCGGAGGAGTGACAGTTTGCGCTAGGGTAGGCGCAAAGGGATAGGCTAGAAATAACCCTAGCACACTGGCCACTAGACCCTTGGGCGAACATGTTGGGATCATTGCATATCACGCCAGATGAAATCATAATCAGCCTAGTGTGTCCTACTCTAAAAATCAATATTTTTAAGGTCCATAAAGATTTTTAAGGTTATTGAAACTATTATCTAAGATAATTTCAATAAAAGTGAAACTAGTCGCATCTTCAATCTCAATAGCAAAATCATTACCCCTCACCCTAAAGCGGTCAGTGCACGGACGAGGTCTTCCTTGTGCGGGATCAGCACATACTTGGGGCAAAATCATGATCTACGTCGACACCGATTTCTTTTTCGGTCAGATCAGCATGCCTACTCTGAGATCCTATGGAAAAGCTTTTTGTCAAGGCGATCTTGGTCTAAATCTTCTCTTGGCTTCGGTTCTTTGCAAGCTCTGTTTCCCTTGAGCTTAAAGAATTGCTCTAGCATTAGATTATCGCATCAAAATTGATTTTGTCTATGAACTAGAGAGCCAGAAGACTACGGATATTACACAACACCTCCTCTAACTCGGTCTTCATGGTAATTAATACTTTGATCATAACAATCAATAGCGTTTTGGATACCCTTAATTAGTTCCCTTGCCTCTTTTGCATTAAAGAAAAGTACATACGGTTCTGGAAGATTAGCACCATCATGTGGAGACTTTGGAAAAATTTGTAGAATTACCCCACCGTCCCGAGCAGCGATCTCCAGGGCGTGAGGAGGGCAACTCCCTGTTGTATTATCAATGTCTCTTGAATCTGGAACAGTTGCACTGTAAGTGAAATTGCTTGCCACGGTTTCCTCTTAATTTCATTTTTCAAAGCTATCAAATAAACAATGAATATGCCACCATTGTGCAAGCGCATCAATACAGTGCAGGTGCAAAAAAACCTTCCAACCAAGCCATTGGTTGTAGTAAGTGAAGGCTGAGTACAAAGGTTACGTTCAAAGCTTCTACCTCCAAGCTAGGATCACCATAGCTCCTCTCGGAAACTATTGCCCATGCCGCGGATCCTAGGGATCGAAACCAGTTGTGATGAAACCGCCTGCGCTGTGGTCCAAGACCGTCACGTTTTAAGTTCGGTCATTGCCTCCCAGATC
>JANNOF010000143.1:0-6374 GCA_031398925.1 Gloeobacteraceae cyanobacterium SOY_34_metabat_371
CGCCGAATTGGAAATGGATGAATTTGATGCTCAAGCGTGGCATTTGCTCGGTTCAGACCCTGTGCCCGTGGGTACGTTGCGCATTTTTCAAGAGGGAGACCAATGGCTTTTGGGCCGGATGGCAATCTTGAAACCCTATCGAAATAAGGGCTATGGCAAACAGTTGATCTGGGAAGCTTACGCGAAGGGTCAAGCCTTGGGCATACCTTCTTTTTTGATCCACGCCCAAACCCAAGCCAGTGATTTTTATCGTAAGTTAGGCTTTATCCCCCAAGGGCCCATCTTTATGGAAGCTGGAATTCCCCATCGGATGATGCTGTTGGTACTTTAGAGGCTGGTTTCGGAGTACCCCTCGCTTCTATTTAAAGTCCACCAGAGCGTAAAGGGTTCGCTCAACCAGCACACTAAAATTTAACTTGTCCTTGGATCTTTTCTAAGGTCGCAGCCCCGATCCCCTTGACATTATCGAGTTCATCTAATGATCGAAAAGGCCCATTTACTTCACGATAACTGACAATTGCTTTAGCGGCGGTGGGTCCAATTCCTGGAAGTTGATCTAAAGTACTGGCATCGGCGGTATTTATATTCACGACCCCTACTGAGGACGTAGGATTGCTGCTCGTAGGGGTTGAAGGAGTGCTAACCATAACTTTAGGCGGTTTAACTTTTTTCTCTTTAGCAACTTTTTGAACCACATTGGGGCACCGACTGCTCGTAGTTTGGATCTTTTCTAAGAGCTTTTTACTTGGCCCTAGGAAACTACGCTTGTACATCCGATCAAATTCACGCTCATAATGGGCCGCGATAACCGGAGAGGTAAAGATCAGGGTATTTTCATCATTATTACTATTGGCAGCTTTAGACCAATTATGGGACCCGGTAATGACCGTTAACCCGTCGACAACACCAAATTTATGGTGCATCTTATCCCCTTTAGGGAGCACAGGCACCCCAATTGTTGTCAGGGCTGCACTCCAGGGATTATTAACTTCTTCAATCGTACATAGACGACTTGCTAAGGTTAGACCCCACATATCTAAGGTCTCACTAAAATCGCGGTAACTAAAGTTAGGATCGAACATGCCCTTAATCTCTAAGTCTGGAGTATTTTGTTTGGCGCTTAAAAGGGCATCGGCAATATCTTGACCACTAAAAACAAAGAGGGCCATATGGACCGATTTCGTTGCCCCGCCGAGGATCTGACTGATCGTACCGTTGGTCTTGGCAGCATCGGGGACCTTGGCTCCGGCGGGCGAAAATTGAACCCCCACCATAACATCGCCGATTTTAATGCTCTGGAGCGGAATAAACGTCTTTTGGGCACCGAATTTAGAATTGGGCAACCCTTTGGGACCATCGCCCCACATTTGATTAAAATCCTGTTGATAAACTTGGACTAATTCAGGACTATTGATCACCAGGAGATTGTTGGTATTACCACGGGTATCAGGGGCATCTCGGTCACCATGCACATCACTAAAGGTAAAGTTAGTTGATCCCGTAACGAGTACTTTTTTATCAACCAGAACATATTTATTGTGCATCAAACCTGATCCTTTAGAGCCATCTGCCGTATCATCGATCAAGGGTACGCCTGCTTGATTGAGAATATAGAGGGCATCGCGCTCTTTAAGTTCATCGGGGGTGATTTTACCGTCTTCATTGATGTCTATATAAGACCGCACTTCTTCAGCTCGGTCACGAAGTCGCTCGTCCATTTCGCCCAATTCTGTTTCACTGGCAATTCCTAAGTCTCGCGTATAGGTATTTTCTAAGATCAAACGGACTTGAAGCCCTTGTTGTTGCTTTGCTGCTACTGCTTTAGCGATCCTTGGTAAATTTAATTCATGTACCGCTAAATCGACAGAGATATTGGCTTTACTAATAGTATCAGCAATGATTTGTTCGAGATCATCCCCATAGCGGGGGATCTCACGATAGGGATCGGTATAAACCTGGCTCCGGGACTGGTTGAAATAGACTTTGATCAACGGATGTTGCGGCAAAGGTGGAATCGGTTCGAGTTTCTCTGGGGTGCGCTTAGTACGGTCTTTTGTACCCCGCCGACCCAAGCCCACATCGTTTTCATCCACCGTGCCCTCGTAGAGGCTATCGTCATTGAGATCGGAAACCTCAATGGTTCCAGGGTCCACCATTGCTCCCGGCCCTTGGAAAATCAAAAAAGCCCCGCCCACGATGATGACGGCTCCAATACCCAGGAGCGTTAGATCCCGCTGATTTAGCCCTTTACCTGCCATCTGCTCCTCTGCGCCTCGCAGGTAGTGTACCAAAAATTTAAATTCCCCTGTACAGGAGCAATGGGAATTGTATGATCGCCTAGAGATTTGGAAGATCCGGTGCCCACCTATCGCTGTAATCGCTGTGCCCAAGATCATGAAGGACCCCCCTTAGGCTATGGCACTTCTGTACCGCACCGTTGGCATAAACTTTCTAAAGAAGACCAGGCCAAAGCGGTCTTAGACCGTGAAGCCTGCGTCATTAATGGACAATATTTTTATCTGCGGGCCAATATTCATTTACCGATCCTCCACAGTACGGATCTATTTACCTATGCCGTTTGGATCAGTCTGAATCGTTGGGATTTTGCACGGGCCGTGACCCTTTGGAAAGACAAAGCGCGGCTTAGTGAACCGCCCTACATGGGCTATTTGGCCACCAGTCTTCCGGGCTACCCCGAAACCCTCAATCTCCGCGTCCAGACCCATAGCCGGGAAGTAGGGGTACGCCCGTTTGTCGAACTGGAAGTGATCGATCACCCTCTAGTTCTGGAGCAACAACACGGGATCAGCCCCCAACGGATCCAAGAACTGGCTGAATTACTCTTGCATGGTCCAGTCTAAATATTTAGGTAGCATGGCTCCCAGCGAACCGGTACTATTCTTGTGAGCGCAGCTATCCATAATTGCCCAGAGTCAGCAGAATCCCAGTCGGTGTAGCTATGATGTTCGTACAAACAATCTATTTTTATTAATCACAGGGCTGTTATTGTGCACAGTATGAGAGGCTGCCATAGGGACTTTCCTGAATTGCGAATCCATCTCTGGGCGGCTCGCACAGAATAGGAGCACCGCGATTTAAGCTCCTCCTCTCGACCCCGGCGGATTGTTAGTTGGGGATTACTTCCTTATGGAGACGCACTGCATGGACATCGGCACACTCCTCTCAAACGCGCTTAATCCACCTGTCCTCTTTTTCTTCCTGGGCGTGGCTGCCGTCTTGCTTAAATCTGATCTTGAGATCCCGCAGCCCTTACCGAAACTCTTTTCCCTCTACTTGCTACTAGTCATTGGCTTTAAAGGGGGTGTTGAACTGCGCCACGGTGGTTTTAACACCCAGGTACTGATTACGTTCATCGCGGCTATTATCGCCGCTATCGCCGTACCGATAGTAAGCTTTTATATTCTTCGGCTCAAACTTGATGTCTTCAACGCTGCCGCTATCGCTGCTGCCTATGGTTCGGTGAGTGCAGTCACCTTCGTCACTGCCACCGAATTACTGCAACAACTGTCGATACCCTACGACGGCTATATGGTAGCCGCCCTCGCCCTCATGGAATCACCCGCTATCGTTGCCGGGGTTGTGCTCGTACGCCTCTACGCGAACAAACAGGAAAAAGGGATCAACTGGCCGGAGGTATTGCGAGAAGCCTTCCTCAACGGTTCAGTAGTACTGCTCGTCGGCAGTTTGCTGATCGGTTTGTTGGCTACAGAGGCGGCAGAGAAATCTCTAGAGCCCTTCACCAAGGGCATCTTCTACGGGGTGTTGACGTTTTTCCTGCTGGATATGGGGCTGCTTGCCGCTCGTCGCCTTAAGGATCTCACCAGGACTGGACCCTTTTTGATCGGATTTGGCCTCCTCGCGCCCCTCGTCAATGCGGTACTTGCCATTCTGATTGCCAAAGTAATTGGTATGGGGGAAGGAAACGCTCTACTCTTTGCGGTGCTGTGCGCCAGTGCCTCCTACATTGCTGTTCCAGCAGCGATGCGGTTGAGTGTCCCTGAGGCAAACCCTAGCCTTTATGTCTCGATGGCACTAGCCGTCACCTTTCCCTTGAATATCATTGTGGGAATTCCGCTTTACTTACAACTCATTCGTCTTCTTGGGGTATAGCATGATGAAACCAGTGAAACGCATTGAGATCGTCGTTGATTCAGTTGAACTCAACCGCCTTATTGAACTGCTCGAAGAGTCACAGATCAAAGGATACACGGTGCTTAAAGATGTTTTGGGTCGCGGGGTACATGGTCTACGCGACGGCGGTGACCTCACGGATGTTTTGACCAATATTTACGTGCTGATCGCCTGCAATGAAGATGAAGTGCAGCCCCTGATCGAACGGTTGCGACCGATCCTTACCCGCTTCGGTGGTATCTGTTTGATTTCCGATGCCCAGTGGCTGATCCACTAAATTGGGGCCGCAGCGACAAATTTAGGACTTCGCTGGCATGATTGGGATAGCGTTATTTCCATCCTCGATCCCTATTTGGGCATTGAACGAAGCCCCCCAATCCCACGTTGTGGGGGTGTCTAAAACTTAGGGGGCGCTTAGCAAAGATCTATAGCTTCGCCACGCAAGCTATCAGCAATAAACCGCTTTTGGACTGGTGGATAATACCGTTGGGGTGGGCGGTTAGATCTAATGCTACGATCACCAAGCTTTCTCCCATATCCCGGTATGTCCTTTGACAATCTGTGCAAGTTACTTTCTGAAAAGCATCCAGAACGCTTTGCCCGTTGGATCTTAGGTGAGCCGCAAACAGCAGTGGAAGTCCTCAAAACAGAGTTAAGTATTGAGCCGATCCGCGCCGATCAAGTTACATTTCTGAAATTACAGGGACGGATCTTACATTTAGAATTTCAGACCCAGTGGGAATCTAAACCGCCGATCCGCGTTATGTGCATCCCTATTATTGGGCGGCTTTTATTCCTTCTGGTGCTTGGCAACCCATGGGCTTTTCTATGGAGAAACAAAGATAACTACTGATACATACAAAAATATAAGGAGTAGTCAATCAATTCTCAGAGCAGCGTATTTGTGGACGATCTTTGGCAGAATAGAGTAATCTATGGACATTGTGACTATTAAAATATATGCAACCCTCGGTTCTTAAACTACTGATGGCTATTTGCTTCGCACTTATGGTGATCCTGCGTTTGGCCCAGCCTGTGCTAGCCCAAGCAGATACTGTGAATTTTGAGCCGTGGATGAATAACTTTCGAAAGCAAGTTTACGCTAAATGGAATGCACCAAGAGTATCAAAATCTGCTAGTGTTATTGTTTTTGTTGGGATTAAAAAGTCTGGGGAAATTACTGATCTTAAAGTTCTACAATCTTCCGGTTTTGTAGAGATTGACCAGTCAGCAATCCTAGCGGTACAAAAGGCAAAACCTTTTCAACCCTTGCCAATAGCCTACACGGGCAATCCTATAGAGATCAAATTTACTTTTCATATAGGTGTTTGCATTTCAAACAGACAAAATTGTAAGCAAGAAGCTAGAGATTTAGAAGATTCACGAAGAGTTCAAGCAACACAGCTTTTTATTACTAAACAATGTCATCAGCCCCCGGATGAAGCAGTAACTGAAGCCCGAAAGCTTTTTCAAGATTTTCCTGTGCTTACTAGCTTACATTTGTTGCTTAATGCGCTAAATAATGCTGGATATTGGGCTGAAGGTCTAGAAATTGTTGAACAAAACTTGATCCAGTATCCAGAAGATCGTGAGCTTATACTTGCAAAAATCATGCTACTTTTTAGTTTAAATCGTTTAGAAGAAGCAAAAATCACTTTAGCTAAAATACCAATCCCTATTACTCAGGATGATCTTTATACTTTTGGAGTTGATTACTTAACTTATCAGGGCAATCTTCTTTTTGAAGAAGGTAAGAGAGATGATGCCCTAATAGCTTGGGAAAAAGCTGCGACTAGCGCTCTTGTAAGTACTCAAGAGAAGTTAGCCTTTCGGATCAAGCTAGTCCGTAATAAAGAATCAGATTTATCCTCGCTTAAAGCAGAATATCAGCAGCTCCAATCCATAGCTTATAAAGAGTGCCCAGCTTCTAGTACTTATGCCACCAGACAAATGCCTGAGTTACAAAAACTCTATCAGCAGCTTGAATGATCAAAATTTCATAATCTATCGCCGCATACAGAACACAAGTCGCATGGGGTATATGGTTATTTGTTCTGTATCTAATTATACTAATTACAGATCCATTCTTGAATGCTGGCGCGCCACAGGGGGCTTAACTCCCGGTAATCTCGGAGCGTCTGCCCCAAAAAACTGCCTATGGGCCTGCATTATACTTATTTCTGGTAATCAGTTAGCCTAGATCTAACAGGATTGCCCTTGAC
>JANNOF010000212.1:0-2274 GCA_031398925.1 Gloeobacteraceae cyanobacterium SOY_34_metabat_371
GATCTGGAAACTTGAAACAACAAACCAACTCAAAAAAGGAGACTCTAATGCCTTACATTACTGTCGGTCAAGAAAATTCTGGAAACATCGATATCTACTACGAAGATATCGGAGCGGGTCAACCTGTTGTACTAATCCACGGTTTTCCTCTAAGCGGTCATTCCTGGGAGAAACAGGTGGGGGTTTTACTAGAAGCGGGCTATCGGGTCATCACCTACGATCGCAGAGGATTTGGCGATTCCAGCCAGCCTTCGTTTGGCTATGACTACGACACCTTCGCTGTGGACTTGAACAAGCTATTGACAGAACTTGACCTGCGTGATATTGTGCTAGTCGGCTTCTCAATGGGGACAGGAGAAGTGACTCGCTATCTGGGCAAGTACGGTTCGGAGCGCGTCAGTAAAGCAGTGCTAATGGCTCCGGTGCCACCTTTCCTGTTGAAGACAGACGACAATTCCGAAGGAGTTGATCGCAGTGTCTTCGACGGAATTATGAAGAGTATTGTAGATGATCGTCCAGCATATCTGTCCACATTTTTCGAGGACTTTTACAACGTGGATGTGTTTCTCGGCACTCGCATCAGCAATGATGCCATCCAGTTGAGCTGGAATGTCGCGGCAGGAGCATCCGCCAAGGGGACTCTGGACTGTGTGCCATCTTGGTTAACGGACTTCCGTGATGATCTACCGTGCATCGACGTGCCAACACTAATCGTCCAAGGAGATGCTGATCGCATCCTCCCGCATCATTCCACCGGAGCGAGACTGCCGAAGTTAATTAAAGACAGCCGCCTTGTGGTAATACCTGGCGGTCCGCATGCCATCAACTGGACTCATGCAGATCAAGTCAATCCAGTGCTGCTGGATTTTCTTAAAGAAAATTAATTAGCATTCCCAAGTCCAGTAGGTTGTCATTGGTGGTATCATCCCTGCCTAATCAGTGCAAGGCTTAGTCAATAGCTTTACAACAACTGGTCGCAATAAGTACACATCTCCATAAAATACATCATGACAGATCAAAATGTAACCATTCCAGCTTTCTCCGGGGGCAGTTTTAGCGCCTATCTGGCAGCACCCAGTACTCAACCTCTTGCAGGAATTGTGTTGATTCAAGAAGTCCTTGGGGTCAATAATAATATGCGACAGACTGCCGATGATTTTGCTAAGGCAGGCTATTTGGTAATCGTGCCAGATTTGTATTGGCGACTGGAACCCGATGTACAACTTGATCCTGAAGATGAGAAGCAGTGGGCTAAAGCTTTTGAGTTACTCGCAGCGTTTGATGTGGATAGCGGCATAGAAGACCTAAAGGCAAGCCTGTCTTTTCTGCGGCAGTATCCCAGCAGTACAGGTAAAGTCGGTAGCGTGGGCTTTTGTTTAGGCGGCAAACTGGCATATTTTATGGCAACACGTACTGATGCGGATGCTAACGTCAGTTACTACGGTGTTGACATTGACAAGAATTTAGCAGAGGCGACAAAGATTCAGAAACCGCTGATATTGCATATGAGTGAAAATGACGAGTATGTGTCACCAAGCGCTCAAGCGACCATTCAGCAAGGGCTGAAAGACAATTCCCTGATAACAATCTATCGCTATGAAGGAGTGAGTCACGGGTTTAGTCGCGTGGGTAGCTCCGCTTATCGCAAACAAGCCGCAGAATTAGCGCGCGATCGCACGTTAGCGTTTTTGAAACAGCATTTAGGCAGTGGTGTCAAAGTCTAAAATGGGGCGGCTACTAAATGGCGATGGGATCTGCGCTTTTCTGCGAGACGCTACGCGAACGCAGCAGTGCTTCTGTACGAGACGCTCCGCGTAGCTTGCTTCTACGAATTGGTACCCTATCGCCGACCATATCCATCGCTTTATGACCACTCATATTTGGGAACGGATGAGGTTGTAGGGAATACATTCTCACTCATCTTTTTGTCACCTGTTACAGGCAGCTCTTTTAAACTCAACAATTACAGGACTCATCATGAAGAAACTAGAAGGAAAAGTCGCTCTTGTCACCGGCGGTACCAGCGGCATCGGTCTTGCCACTGCCAAGCGCTTTGTTGCCGAAGGTGCCTATGTCTTTATCACAGGTCGTCGCCAAACTGAACTTGATGCTGCCGTGAAAGAGATTGGTGAAAATGTCACAGGTGTCCAGAGTGATGCCTCCAAACTGGAAGACCTTGATCGCCTGTTTGCCACGATCAAGCAAGAGCAAGGACACCTCGATGTAGTCTTTGCCAATGCTGGCGGTGGAGAACTCGCCCCGCTCGGATCGATC
>JANNOF010000056.1:0-4145 GCA_031398925.1 Gloeobacteraceae cyanobacterium SOY_34_metabat_371
CTCTATGGCCTGGATCTGAGTGTTGCGGCCCGAATGATGGGCCACTCGGTTGCCACCCATACGAAAACCTATCACCACTGGATCACGGATGCACACCACCAAAGAGCCTGGGAACAGGGAACCCAAAGACCTGATAGGCCCAAGCCCCCAGTTCTGATCTAGGGTGAGCAGGAGGGCCTACAAGCTGGCTATGGGCAACATAAGGGTGATCAGGGATCATAAGCCTAAAAAAATCTTTAAAATAAACCCTAATAGGGATTGACGATAAACCCCAATAGGGTTTATATTAGATTCATGGGTGAGCGACACGCCGCCCGACAACCAAGGAGACAGGATCATGACGAACGCCACGCAAGCCCAAACCACCGCAATCGCTAAATTCTTGAATGTCGCCCCTGCCGCAATCAAAGAAGTTCAGGTTTGGGCTTATGTGTACTTCGTCAAGTTTGCCACGGGCCGCCCCACGTTTGTTTCTCGGAAAATCAAGGTTGAAGCGATAACGATCACTCAGAGCTACGAAACCATGATGGGTGATGTGCTGGTTCGTCTCTCCAATGGCGAATCCTGGTTTGTCGAAAACAATCGCTGGCTCTACGGGAAGAAGCCTTCTATGAAGCAGCTTGTTGCTCCCCAGGGCACCCGCATTAATCCCGAAAGCATCTGTTTTCATTCCAGTCCCTACTTGGTTGCTGGCTACTCCGAAGTAGCTGCTACCGCCGCCAAGTACGCCCAATACGCCGCTTAATCCGCCCAACAAACCACGCCAAAGGAGATCAGATCATGCCTTTAATCAAATTCAGCGCACTTTACAACAGCACCGGAATGATCAAATCTGTCGAGGATCAAGAAAAAGAATGTGCCCAAGAATGGATCGGACGCATTGAAGGTGTGCGCCTATTGCTTGATCGTTCGGGGCAAACCTTAGCCGAATACATAGAAGAGCTGCGCTTGCGCCTTGAGGATGAAGCTGGTGGCAATAGCTGTGATGCGAAATCACTTTCTGAGGCTATCGCCATGCATCGAATCTTACTAAATGATGATCAATCTGCCGAAGCCCAGAAATCGGTAAGAGCAATATGGAAGGGCAAAAAATCGATCACGCAAATCGAGGATATCTGCGGTGATTTCAAGCGCTGCAACGAGATACGCAAAATGATCCTGGCTACTGGCTACAGCCTAAATCCCTAAGAGGGAAACTAGCCAAAAATTCAGTGGTGACACTTTCAATCCCTAAGAGGGAACGCCAATTATAGCGCAACCCTGCCCCCTGTTAGCGAGAAATCATGAACCAAGGATCATACGAGATCATCAAGTCCGCCGTACCCTTCCTCGAATCCAAGGCGGCCAGGGGGCTAGCACGGCCCTACTTAATTGAGTCCCTACAGTTGGCATTGAAGGTTATAGATGAGCTGAAGAAGCCCAAAACCTGCGAAGAGATCGCCTCCACTTTAGCGATCCACCCAAACACGGTACGCACCGTGATCCGGGCTTTAGAGGCAGGAGGATTCCCCCTCCAAAGATCCCACATAGGAACGATCAAGGCCGTAGGCCGCCCCAAGGCGGTCATGCGCGCCAAATCCGAAAAAGATCCAGAGGGATCTGATTAATTGGATCATGGCTAGCTGAAGTGCCATTTCTCCCGTAGGGACTAGAACTAGCCGTTGCCCAGGGCGCATGATCTCGCCTCGCCTGGGACGCGACAGGAAGAGTAGATCCGCTTGATCCCTGCACAAGCCGTAATGGTTGCAGGGCCATGAAACTAGAAAGGATCAAAATGATTACCCTTACCGCTACAGTTAAAGAGACTTTTACTCTTGTTGAATTTGAAATCCCCGGAGGCGTATGCGCTCCAAGCGATCTAGTTGATTTATCGCCTCCAGAAGTTGATCCAAAGCAGGGTGTTGCCCTTTCGGGTCGGGGTCCGGTTTGGTTGTTTGCATTTCTAAGCCATTTTTACCACCCTACCGCCTGGGTAGGAACCAACGATCCTCGCCTAGGGATCGTGGTCGTTGAATCCCATACCCCCAGCGTAAAAACTGGAGATGTGATCCCTTTGGTAAGCTAAACTGATCAAAGGAGACCAGGGCTAAACCCCGTAGTACATCGCCCTCAGCTTCACCGCTGGGGGCTTTGATCTGAAGTCGTTAAAGTTCAGGAGCGTAAGGCCCCATTATTACTTCACTAGGAACCCATACTAAATAGGCTACCCACGTTTCTCCATCGCGGGAACAGTGAACCAGATATTCGCCCTGATCCTGGCTACTGCTTTTATACTTAAATTCGCCGCATCCCTGCACACCATTTTCCCCTAAAGCCTTCGCAATCCCTAGATCAAATTCAGTATTCCATGCTCCGGCAAACCGCTCCGCTAAGGTTAATTCCTTTGTAGCTAATTCCTCAGTGGACCCACAGCTTGTGAGCATGATTAACGCTAGGGCTATTACAGTGATCAGCTTGTTGTCAGGCATAGAAGACTCCTTAGTTCTTGCTGGCCCTAAAATCCTTCCTTCTCTTTGATCTCTTGTCTTGCGATCTCTTCGTTAAATAAAAGACTATGTTCGTACTCAATTGCGTTGTAACAATCGTCAGTGCTAATTCCCTCCATTCGGAGTTCTATTGCAAAACCTAAGTCATTTGTCCAGTAATCAGCTTTTACGTACTCATTTTTATACAAAGACATTACAAAATCTCTAGGTTCTTCCCAGACAGAACCAGGTGCCAAGCGGTCGAAAGATCCAGTTGGAGATCCGTATTTTTCAGTAAGAGCCTGCTTCGTGTCTTCGTATTCTGACTTGCAAAAGCTCCCATAAGAATCATTAGAATGGTTTTTACCAATAATGACGATCTTAATTGCTTGGCCTTTGCCGTTCAGCCTAACAATCGAATTTGCTACAAAGCTATTGGGCTTTGGCAGGGTTAGAGTGTATGCCTTGCCGCTAGGAGTTGGCTTGCTCAATAGTTTTTTGGGAACTACTGAGCCAAGTTCAACACCTCCTGGTGATGGCATCTGCTGCGCTTGAACATCGATCGCTAAAAGTAAAAAAGACATTAGAGCAAGGTACTTAATCATATGATCGCCAGTTCCATCTTGAGGGGGTCAACTTAAACTTTCTGTGGTCAGTGATGTCCCCTAAGAGGGTTGATCACTCGGTGAAAGAATTTTCTTGCTTTCAGGCTGTAGCGCCCATTTTTACTAGCTCAAGCGCTGCATCCATAAGATCCCTATTACTTGGGCGATCCTCTGGTTCTAATTCTCCAAATTGCGCCTTCAGGACTTTGTAATGGGCCGCAACGTCAAAAACTGAGATCTGGATCCGCCCCCTTGAATTTTGCTTGTAAGGAGAATTACCAAGATTTACCTCGTAGGCCAAGCTTTTCAAGAAGTCTAGAGGGGTCTCGGTGACTTCTGCTAGTTTTTCGACAGTGGAGGGTTTGGGCACAGATCCCTTCATGCAGGCATCCCTAAGTCCTGGCTGACTCATGCCCATTTTTTCGGCTATTGAGTTCATGCTTTTCTCATTGGTTTCTAGCCAAGCCAAAAACCATTTTCCGAGGGGCGAACATTCATCAGGTTGCAAAACTAGCTTAGCCATGCTTCATACGAATCACGCATATGTAAATTTTACGCTAAAAGTATTGCATATGAATCAAACCATAAACTATGATTATTCAAGATTACAGCTTGGAAGAACAATGATCGGAACCCACGTCACCGTATCCGAGATCGCGCAAAGTCGCCGAGAGCAAAAACTCAGCGGCTGCACGCCATCTACGATCAGGCACCACGTCCGTACAAAAAAACTACCTTATACGGACATTAACGGTGTTTGGTGGATCTCTTACGAGGTCGCCGCCGAACTGGGATACGTTCCTTCGGATCAACTAGTCGCCCAGTCCAGTCCTAAATAGCCTAAGTAGATCCCCCTCTACCCCCAAACGTCCATGAAATTGCCCCCAGATCGCCCGTTAATCTTTTTTTGCCCTACAGACAAGTATTTCTACGCGATCAACGCTCTGTTGATCGTCAGTTTTTCTGTGATTTCAAATAGCTTCAGATCTTTGGCCTTCCAAGGATCAAGTTCTTTATGCCTTCAAAAATGGCCGAAAGCATTACTAGTGCCTTCGACCTGGCTTGATTCCTCTCT
>JANNOF010000231.1:0-2841 GCA_031398925.1 Gloeobacteraceae cyanobacterium SOY_34_metabat_371
AAAATCTAAATATTGAACTTGTTAGGGGAGTAAAAATCCCCCTCCCTCCTCTCGACGAGCAGAAGCGGATCGCGGCGATCCTTGATCAAGCCGATGCCCTGCGCTGCCTTCGTCAGCGTGCTATCGACCGCCTCGATCAGTTGGGTCAAGCAATTTTCTATGAGATGTTTGGTGATCCGGTGACGAATCCGAGGGATTGGACAATCAAACACACATGATATCAAGTTCGGATGATCAGCCCCCATCCCCCACGTTGTCCAATCAGGCTTGGACGGAAACGGTGATGTGTTGCGGTTCAAGTAAGCTATTCCGTATCCTCATACGATGTTCCATCTGGATTACAAGATGCTTGTAAACAGTTTCACAAAGCTTAAAAACAGTTGGATCTTGAATCGCATAGATCACACTGGTTCCTACCGGGCGACGGCTTAGGATTCCTACGGACCCAAGGGTGCGCAATTGTTGAGAGATATTGGCCGGATCACCACCGGTTTCAACAATGATCTGGGTAACGTTTTTCTCTCCCGTACACAGCACTTGCAAGATCTTTAGGCGCGTCGGCTCAGCCAAAACTCGGAAATAACAACTAATTTCCGCCAAAGCTACATCACTCATGGGTTGCATCTAGCTACCTCATAAAAGTTTCTATTACTTAGTATAGCTATTTTATATTGGGGTCTTGAAGTAGCAAAAAGAACAAGAATTTTCATAACACATTGGCTTAATAAAGGATGTAATTTTGCCTGATCATTATATTCAGTTAAATTAGTAACAAGATTACGTGAAGATCTTCAGATCAGAGGATTAGCTAAGGGTTTCTCCTCCGGTAACGGCTGGGTCAAAGACCGTAGCCCTTCGAGCACCAAGATCACCCCAAGGATCAATAGGGCCACGGAGACAACCCCCACCGGATCTAGCCAAGAACGCGTGCCTGATTCCACCGCCAAGATCCACTTATAAACGGAAGCACTTAGGGCCCAAAAAGTCATCGTAAACATAAAGATCATCGGTAAACCAACTAAAAAATAAGCGCTTTTTTCCTTTTGGCGACGGATCAACCAAATAAATAATCCCAATAAACTAAGGGCGGCTAGAAGCTGATTAGCAGCGCCAAACACGGGCCAAATTACCAAATAGCTGGGGATCACCTTGCCATCGGCTCCGACAAAAGTTGTCGAAAGAAATACCGCCGGTAACACCAAAGTCGCAACCGTAGCCACGATCTTGCCCGTCCATCCCCTCAGGCTAAAGATCTCCTCTAGCAGATAACGGGCCAAGCGCGTACCCACATCAATGGTGTCAAAGACAAAAGTCGCAAAGGCCAAAAGGGCGAAGCTTATGGCAAAAGTTCGGTCTACCCCTAAAACACTGATAAAAGTCCCGATCCCTTGGGCAAAAACCTCATCCGGGCGTCCCCCATTCCCTGGTACCAAAATGGCTACACAGGCTAAAGCGATCAGGGCAATGACCGATTCTAAAAGCATCCCACCGTAGCCTACGAGGGGTGCATCACATTCACATTCCAGTTGCTTACTCGTGGTACCGCTACACACCAAGCCGTGAAAGCCACTACAGGCCCCACAAGCAATGGTGATGAACAAAAACGGCACCAAAGGGCCGAGCTTTTCGTTATTAAACCCCGTAAAGGCCGGGTAGCTAAAGGCAAATTGCCCCCCAAAGCCGCCGATTAATAATCCCCCCAAGCCCCCCAATAGGATCACATACAAAAACATGCCGCCTAAAAACCCCCTGGGTTGGAGCAAAAGCCACATCGGGAGGAGGCTAGCGACCCCACAGTAGATCAGGATCACGTAGCCCCAACTCACCGCCGGGTCCTGCCAAGCCGCTTGCCCCACAGCCCCTGGGATCAAATCAGCAATGGCTGGGAGCGTAATGGGTATTTGCTGGCCCCAAAAGATCGCAAAGCCCACCAGTCCCAAAAATAACCCAATGATGGCCCGACGGAGCCAAGGGTAAGAATTTTCACCCGTTGTTTGATCTAAAATTCTAAAAATGATCCCTAACAATAGCCCTAAACTCAAATAAAGCATTGAACTCGTCGCAACCCCGCCACTATTGACCGTGACTGCGCCTAGGGTGACATCTTTGACAAAAGTCCGGGCGGTCACATCGGTAAAGGCCGAGATCACATAGATCAACGTGAACCAAATATAGGCCATGAATAAATAAAAGGCCCGTGGTCCCGTATGGGCGCGTACCACTTCTGCAATAGATTGGGCCCGATGCCGTACCGATCCCATAAGCGTTGAAAAGTCATGGACCGCCCCAATAAAAATACTTCCCAAGACGATCCAGCAAAAAGCGGGTAACCACCCAAAGGCTAAGGCCGCAATGATCGGACCAAAGATCGGCCCGGCAGCGGAGATCGCTGAAAAATGTTGGGCCAAAAGATAAAACTTATTGGTCGGAACGTAGTCTAATTTGTCGCTTAATAAAACCGCTGGCGTTTGGGCTTTGCAGTCTAGGCGATAGATTTGACTGACCACCAGCTTGCCATAGACAAAATATGCCCCTAATAAAGTCGCCAGCGCCAAAACCAGTAATAAGGGAAATCCCATGGGTGATCGATCCAAAGTGCCCACATCGTACCGCACTCTGAGGAAGAGGGATCGCTTGGATTAACCTAACTCCCTTCATTCTCTTGGGCCACAAAACGATAGCCAGAGCGATGGACCGTCAAAATATAGTGGGGCACCGTGTCCCCGTCGCGCTGCGCCGTGCGCTTGAGAGCCGCCGGCCCTGGCGCGTATTTCGCCAGTCCGTCCATGAACTCCTTGACGCCGATCTGCTTCCGTGTGCTCATACAGAAGATCGGAATCA
>JANNOF010000239.1:0-7805 GCA_031398925.1 Gloeobacteraceae cyanobacterium SOY_34_metabat_371
CGAAGATTAGGTTAGACGTGATGGGTCCGGGCTAGCAGGTCGGCAAAAGCCCTCTGGATCTGGGTATCGTCTACTTTGATAAGACTGGGTTATATCGTTTCTTTTCCTGGGAAGATACCCTCAACCTATACCCATAGCTTAAAGGTACAATTATCCTGTAGCTGAAAGATGGAAAGTCGCTCTGGCCATCTGGACGGGTCATGATGATCGGCCCTATGGGGGATTTGAGCGCCCCCCCAGCTACTCTAAACTTCTAACTACTACCTCATAACGAGCAATTTTCAGAATTTGGATCTATATAGGACGCATCTTAGACGCGAAAGTAGACAGGGCACTAGAAAAGGAAAACCAAGCGCAAATATAGGTTGATCGATTAATCTGGACGGATTATTATACTGATGGTAAATCAATAAAATTTAATGATGACTAAACAAGCTGGTCATTTATTTCAACCCATGAAGTTACGCCAAATTCCCCTACAGTATCTCCTTGTCATTCCTTTTGTATTTCAAGTTATTGGCATCTTAGGGATAACAGGATGGCTCTCGATTCAAAATGAACAACGGGCGGTTAATGATCTTGCAGGACAGCTTCGCAATCAAGTAACAACGAATATTTTGGATCATATTACTAATTACATGAAGAAACCCCAACATGTTGTGGCGGATACCCAAGTCAAAGTCGCGTTAAACCCAATCGATCCACAAGATCCTACCAACTTGACCCGCTATCTTTGGCATCAGATCCAAACCCACGATGATCTTTTTATTACGGCTGTGGGGACGGAGAGCGGAACGGTTTCGGGGGTAGGGGTTGAGCCCGATGGTCGCGTGGTAATTCGAGCTATTGATCAAGGTCAGAAAGAACTTCATACCTACGTGCTCAAAGATCAAGGAATGCGCGGCCCATTGCTCAAAAGAGAAGCATTTGCTCTTAAAAATAGACCCTGGTATGCAGCAGGTATCAAAGCGAGTAAGCCCACTTGGACAGAAATTTATTTGGATTACGCACAGCCCATGTTAAATATTTCTGCTGTAGGACCTATCTATGATGATCAGACCAAACGTTTAATAGGGGCTACAAACGCAACTATTTCCCTTCAAAAGATAAGTCAATTTCTAGAATCCCTCAACGTCAGTCAATCGGGACAGACTTTTATTCTTGAACACTCTGGGAATCTAGTTGCGAGTTCTACAGGTGAAAATCTTTATACAGTGGATCAGGTAAACAACCTAGCGCGAAATCGACTTCATGGCAAAGACAGCAGTAATTTATTAGTCCGAGAAACAACACAGCAACTCATCAAAAATTTTGGTAATTTAGACCGGATTCAACGGTCTCAGCAGTTTGAATTTTGGCTGGATGGACAACGACAGCTAGCTCAGATCGCACCGTTTAAGGATGGCTTAGGCTTAGAATGGCTGGTAGTTATTGTTATGCCTGAATCTGACTTTATGGCCCAAATTAAGGCCGATACGCGTATCATTATTGCGTTATGTTTAGGCGCTTTAGGGATATCTATTGTTTTAAGTATGATCATGGCCCAGTGCTTGACCCGGCCGATTGATCAACTGAGTCGTGCAACGGCTGGGTTAGCAGAAGAAAATTTTAATCAGCGGGTAAATTTCCAGCTAGGGATCAAAGAAGTAAACATTTTAGCCCAATCCTTTAACCGCATGGCACAAAGAATTCAAGAGTCTTTTGTAGCTCTACAAAATAGTGAAAGCCGCTATCGTCAAGTGGTCGAAACGCAATCGGATTTCATTATGCGATCCAAACCTGACACTACCATTACCTTTGCTAATCTAGCCCTATGTAGGGTAATGGGACAGCCATTAGATCAAGTGATCGGTGTGCAATGGCAAAGCTTTATATCTCCAGAAGATGTAGAAATGCTTCAGCTTAAAATTGCTGCCCTTACCCCTGATAGGCCAACTTTTGAAAATACCAATTGTGATTACCGTTCTAATGATCAAGTAGGGTGGACCCAATGGATCAATCAGGGAATTTTTGATAATCATGGGCACCTCATAGAAATTCAATCGGTTGGACGGGATGTCACCGAAGCTCGGACCGCAGCTTTACTCCTCCAAAAAAGTGAAGCAGAAGCATCCGCTACTCGTGATCTGCTAACAAATGTATTTATGCGTATGAACGATGGGATCGTGGCCTTAGATACGTCATGGCGCTATACCTATGTCAATGACAAAGCAGGAACCATGCTAGGACGACCGGCCCAGGAGTTGATCGGTAAAAATATCTGGGAGGAGTTTCCCCATGACATAGGCAAGTCTTTTTACCATGCTTACTATCGAGCTAGCGCAGAGCAAACACCTATTTTTTTAGAAGAATACTATGAACCCTGGGATCGCTGGTTTGAAAACCGTATCTTTCCAGATGTCCACGGCCTAACGATCTATTTCACCGAAATTACCCAGCGCAAACAAGCCGAAGCCGCGCGCATACAGTCAGAAAAATTAAAGCTGGAGCTAAAACTTCTAGAAGATATCCTCGACCTAGTATTAGCGGGTTACTGGGATTGGAATATTCCTGAACATCAAGAATACCTAAGTCCTAGTTTCAAGCGGATGTTTGGCTATGAAGAAGCGGAACTCCCTAATGTTCCTGAAACCTGGCAAAGGTTGATCTTTGCTGAAGATCTACCCGGTGTAGAGGAATGTTTTGAGCGCCATGTTCAGAGTCGTGGGCAAGTTCCTTATTACAACGAAGTTAGGTATCGACACAAAGATGG
Source organism: Gloeobacteraceae cyanobacterium SOY_34_metabat_371 (assembly GCA_031398925.1). GTDB lineage: Bacteria > Cyanobacteriota > Cyanobacteriia > Gloeobacterales > Anthocerotibacteraceae > JANNOF01. The sequence continues at coordinate 2,753 of JANNOF010000239.1, forward strand.
ATCTACTGTTTGGGTAATCTGTTCGGGACAAGTGATCGAATGGGACAACGAGCATAGACCGCTGCGCATGATCGGGTGTCACATTAATATTAGTAAACGCAAACAAGCCGAAGAACGGCTGCGTAGGAGCGATGAGCATTTACGCGATGCGCAGCGGGTCGGGCAAGTAGGTAGTTGGGAATTTGAAGTGCATACCGGTAAGGTTAGCTGGTCTGAGGAAGTTTTTCGGATCTTTGGGATTCCTTTAGGGTCAGGGACACCATGCTATGAGGATCTACAGCGCTTGATTCATCCCCTTGATCGATCGTTGCATGATCAGGTAGTCCAGACAACCATTGCCCATGCCTGTCCCTTTGAAGTTGAATGTCGGTTCTATCGTACAGACGGAACGTTAGGTCACTTTTTGGCACGGGGAGAACCGGTGGTGGATCATACGGGACAGACTATTCAGCTCATTGGAACCGTACAAGATATAACAAGCCGCAAGCAAGCTGAAGAACAACTTTTACAATTGACCACTGATCTGGAAGCCTCCAATCGAGAACTAGAACAATTTGCCTATGTAGCCTCCCATGATTTACAAGAACCACTGAGGGCCGTGAGTAGCTTTGCCCAATTATTGGCCAAACGGTATCAAGGAAAACTAGATACTAAAGCAGATCTTTATATTGAGTTAATGGTAGACGGTGCAACACGAATGCAGCAACAAATCCGAGATCTGTTGATCTATTCGCGGGTGGGTCGTCATGAATTAAAGCTGCAACGCGTCAATTGTAATGCCCTATTAAAACGGGTGAAGCAAGACCTAAACCTGATAATCACTGAAACTCAAGCCACGATCCATGCAGATCGGCTGCCGACTGTGATGTTAGATACGGTACAGTTCACACAGTTATTAGAAAATCTAATTGGCAATGCCCTGAAATACCGCAGTGCGGCAAGTCCAGAGATTCATATCCGAGCTGTGCTCCGTGATCGGGTAGATCCTGATGCCTCGGATGCTCGTACTAGGGAGTGGCTCTTCTCGGTACAAGATAATGGCATCGGTCTTGAGCCTCAGTATGCAGAACGAATTTTTGTGATCTTTCAACGACTCCATGCTAGGAATGAGTATCCTGGAACGGGTTTGGGACTGGCGATCTGTCAAAAAATTATTGAACGGCACGGTGGACGTATATGGGTTGAATCGCAACTAGGGCAAGGGGCAACGTTTTACTTTACCCTTCCTGAGGTACCCCTTCTTTCATCCACATCAGGACCTAATCCATGACTAATCCCAATTTTGTTCAAGTCCTAACGATCCTATTGGTTGAAGATTCGCGCAGTGATGCCATTCTCATTGCCGAAACTTTGAGTGAGAGCAAGCTGATTAACGAGCTTTACCATGTGCAGGATGGTGTGGAAGCTACCGAATTTCTGTATCGACGGGGGCAGTATGCAGACTTTCCCCGTCCCGACTTGATCTTACTGGATCTGAACTTGCCTAGAAAAAGTGGCAGAGAACTCCTTCTTGAAATTAAAATGGACAGTAGTTTAAGGACGATCCCGATTGTGATATTGACTACATCTTCCGATGAAGTCGATATTCTTAGAAGTTACGAACTTCATGCCAATTGTTACCTCACCAAACCAGTTGATCTGGAGAGCTTTATTCATGTGGTACGTTCAATTGAACAGTTTTGGCTGGCGCTGGTTGTCCTTCCCCCTAAGTAGTAGGTATCTATGACCGCTAAGGTGATTAGGGTTCTGTTAGTAGAAGATAATCCTTCCGATGCTATTTTTATTGCAGAATTGTTGGAGGCTAATGATTTCTCCCATTGGCATATCTCCCATGTCAATCGACTAGGTTTGGCCTTAGATCAGCTTAGTCATTCTTCTTTTGATGTAGCTTTGCTGGATTTATCTTTGCCTGATTCCTCTGAGTTAAACGTGATTGTTCAACTTAATAATGCAATTCCAGAACTACCGTTGATTGTTTTGACCGGTTTAGATAATGAAGCAGTGGGAATCGAAGCTTTGCGGCAGGGTGCTCAAGACTATTTAGTTAAGGGGCAATTTGACCGCAACCTTTTGATCAAATCCATTCGCTATGCCATTGAGCGGGCGAGAAGTCAGCGGACTATGCGTCAGCAAGCAGCAGCCATCGCGGCCTCTAGCGATGGTATCGCCATTCTTGATCAACACTATGACTATCTTTATGCCAATCAGTCCTATGCAGAATTATTTGGCTATGAAGCAGTAAGCCAACTGTTGGGAAAACCATGGACCCTTACCCAATTTTCGCCCCACATAAAGCCTCTAGCTCAAGAGATCAAGGCAGTATTAAACAAAGGTAAATGGAGTGGCGAAGTTAGTGGTCTCCGTGCCGATGGAGCTATCCTAGCGTTAGAATTATCGATCACCATGTTTGATCATGGGAGTATTATTTGCTTGGCGCGGGATATTCGTGATCGTAAACAAGCTCAAGCTGAGGTGCAAAATGCGTTGGAAAAAGAGCGGCAACTCAATCATCTTAAATCAAGCTTCATGGCAACGGTGTCCCATGAGTTTCGTGCCCCGATGGCAGGAATTCGGGTAGCGGTTCGTTTACTTGAGGACCGGGATGACACTCTAGCACCTGCCAAAAAAGAATATTATCTGACCCGAATTAAAACTTCTATTGATGAAATGGTTCAACTGCTCGATAAAGTCTTAATCCTGCATCAAACTCAAGCGGGCGGACTAAATTATAATCCGATCAAACTTGATCTCCAGCAACTTTGTCGCGAGCTAGCAGAGTCTATTCAGTTTAATGCTACAGATAATCAAAAAATTATTTTTCAGTGCCAAGGAGCATATAGTGCCGTTGAAATGGACGGTGTATTATTGCGCCATATTTTCACTAACTTACTCTCTAATGCCATAAAGTATTCTCCCAAAGGAGGAACTATTTTATTTTCATTAGACCATAAAGACAATACTGCCATCTGTCAGATCAAAGATCAAGGTATCGGCATAGCCAAGAAAGATTTAGAACATTTATTCGAGCCATTTTATCGCTGTAGTAATGTAGGACAGATCCCCGGAACCGGATTAGGACTGTCTATTGTGCAACAGTGCGTAGATCTGCATCAGGGCACCATTGTGGTAGACAGCCAACTCGGTCTAGGCACCACTTTTACCATATCGCTGCCCTTAAGTCCGCTTTAAACGGGTTATATTCTTGCTGAGGGCCAAAATTGCGGACGGGGAGACTCGAACTCCCACGTCTTACGACACTAGATCCTAAGTCTAGCGCGTCTACCATTCCGCCACGTCCGCGCGTGATCTTGCACAGGAAGACTTCTTCCATCCCCCACTATATTACGCCTCGTGATCAAAATGCGCTTTTACCCCTCTAGGATGGCAGGGAGTCTTAGAAGTTCTAGTAGGCCACTTCCCAGTCCCCAGCGGGCGGGCGAATCATAGCAAGGCTGTCGGGATAAAGCGACGAAAAGATCAGGCCCGCACACATTAAATCTTGGTCGCTTAATTTTTGGGGGAGGCTCACCCCATAGATGCTGCCCTCCTTACCACGGACAAAGACCTCTGGTGTTCCGGGGGTTACAAATTCAAGTTGATCCATGGGCAAAGCCGTAACGCGCATTCCCTCGGCATAGGCTTTCTCTAGACATTTGCTTTTTTGAATCTCTGCCAAATTGATATTTAGTTTGTCCTTGAGGAGTTGGTAAACCCCACTAAACTCAGGTTGGAATAGGGCGGCGCGTGTCTTGATCAGGTTTATCAAACGTTGTTTATCCTCATCGCTGAGTGCTGTTATGGGCGGGTAATGGTGCCAAGGAAGATCTTGGGCAAAATCAGCCCTAAATTCCCGTTCAAATACGATGCTACCCGTCACTTGTTTATTCTCGATTCCCCCACCAGTTTGATTGGTAGACATAGTACTGCCGGAGTTATTATCTTCTGTGGTAACTTGATCGGTCACGGTAGCCCAACTCAGTTGGGCCCGGTAGGAGGTTTGAGTATTAGTCGGCGTAAATTCGATCCGTAATGTATTTTTTCCCTTACGCAAGAGTGGACCCAGGGATTCTACCGGAAGCCAGACTGAGGGTGCAATTTCCCGTTCTTCAAATAAAACCGGGAGTTTTTCTTGAGTAATAAGCAGTTTATTGATCAGGGCATTGTTAACATAAACGGCGGCTTTTCCAGGGATCGTCTCTACATAATCTACCGTTGCGGGGTCCCCCAGGAATGGGGTGAATTTAAATTCAACGTTGAGGTCTTTGGCTAACGTTGCTGAAGGCCATAACAGGATCAAGGCAAGGAGGAATGAGCGCATGGGGATGTTCCTATTCGTAGGGCTTATGTTCTCGGTGATGCGGCTCCTGGAGATAGCTTAGATCAGGACCACGGGGGATGATCCCACCAGGATTGAGGGGGAATAAATTGCCGTAGTAATCCTGTTTAATCCGTTCAGGATCACAGGTAGTACGCACTCCAGGAAATTGATAGAGATCCCGTAGGTAACCCCCAAGATAAGTGTAGTCTCGAATACGGCGGAGATTGCACTTAAACAAATCGTAATAAATAAGGTCAAAACGCACTAACGTGGTAAAAAGACGAACATCGGTCAAAGTAATCTGATCACCACACAGATAGCGACGGGTTGCTAAGGTCTGATCCAGTTCATCTAACGTATCAAAAAGTTCACTGAAAGCACTATTATAGGCCTCTTGGGTTTGGGCAAAGCCACAACGATAGACCCCATTATTTACGGCGTGATAGATCTTTTCATTCCATTGATCAATCGCTGGTTTTAAGGCTAAAGGGTAAAGATCTACGTGGGGATTACGGGCACAACTATTCCATTGATCGTTAAGCATAATAATAATATCGGCACTCTCATTATTAACAATGGACTTGCTTTGGTTATCCCAGAGAACCGGTACCGTACAACGGCCTTGGTAGCCCGGATGAGCGCGTTGGTAGAGTTGCGCTAGGGTATGACACTGTTCAAAATCGTGGGCAAAGACCCATCCCCCTTCAAGGGGTGCAGGGATCACAACATTTATGG
>JANNOF010000365.1:0-13121 GCA_031398925.1 Gloeobacteraceae cyanobacterium SOY_34_metabat_371
ACCAAAAGGCCAAAGCCCAAATGTGCAGAATGGCCCAGAGATCCAAAATGACCGAGGGTACCCACGATACCAATGCCCAAGAGCAGGAGTACTAAAGCCACCAGACTCCAGCCGCCCCACAGGTGTCCTGTGCGTATTAAAGGCTTAATACGATGGACCCGCCGGGAACGGAGCCAAAGACCACTGATGGCCTGGGTCATATAGATCAAGAGCACCGCACCCATGGACCAAGCGGCAATACGCCAGAGCCATAGAAAAGAAGGCAAGTTCACGGTCTTATTGCAGCGAGAGCGGCAGTTCTAAGCCGTGGGTTTCTAGCAAAACCCGGTCCCGCAGGATCTGGGCACTAGGCCCCGCCGTGATCACCAGACCCCGTTCTAATAAAATCGTCTCGCTACAGGTTTCTAGGGCCAGATCGAGGTCATGGGTCGCCACCAATTTGGTTTGCGGGAGGTCTTGAATCAAACCGATCAAACGACGACGGGAACGGGGATCAAGACCCGCAGAGGGTTCATCGAGGACTAATACCTCTGGATTCATCGCCAATACTCCCGCTAGGGCCACGCGTTTTTTTTCCCCCACCGATAGGTTAAAGCAGGGGCGGTCTAAAAAGCGTACTGGCTCTAAACCAACCATCTCTAAACTCTCTAACACGCGTTGGCTCAGCGTAGTTCCCGTTAGGCCCAGATTAGAAGGACCAAAGGCTATATCCTCACGCACGGTGGGCATAAACAGTTGATCCTCAGGATTTTGAAACACCAATCCTAAATAGCGGCGAATGAAGTCGAAGTTCTGGGCTTTCATCGGTTTGCCGCCCACTTCGATATTGCCCTTTTCAGCCTCTAGTAGCCCGTTGAGGTGGAGTAACAGCGTAGATTTACCGGAACCATTGGGACCGACGAGGGCTACATTTTGCCCCGGTGCTAAACAGAAACTCATTCCCCGTAGGGCTTGGGTGCCATCAGGATAGGTATAAAAAAGATTTTCAACGATCAGGGGATTCAACCCAATACCCCCCGCCCTAAGCTAATTCCCACCACAAATCCTACAACCAAAATCAAAACAAGCCCATCTCCCAGCTTGAGTTTGGGGGCCTGTCCGGTATTAAAGCTACCCTTGAAACCTCGAGCTTGCATCGCTAGGTGAACCCGTTCCCCGCGTCCATAGGTACGCAAAAAAAGTGATCCTAAAATACTGCCCGCCACCTGCCACCCCAAAAGGGCCTTGGCCCGACGGGCTTGGGCGGCCCGTTTCATACTTCCCAACTCATCTACCAACACCGCCACAAAACGCAGCATCAGCTCTAGCACGCCGACCAAGAGCTTGGGAAAGCCTAATTGCTCCAGGGCCTGCAAGATCCGGGGTGCTGGGGTCGTCAGGGTCAAGAGGTTTAAACTGACCAAGGAGAGCGCCGCCCTAATGAGTACACCCCCAAATCGGGCCAAGGAATCCTCAGTGATCTGCCAGGGTCCAAGGGTCACAAGGGCTACACCCTGACCACTCAGGAGAATACTCAGTAACAGCACTGTCACAAATAGCAACTCCACCCCTAGACGCTTGATCATGGTTAGGGGTGAAACCTGACTCACCACCACTAACCCCAAGAGAAAGAGGCTGTATACCAACCAGCTTGACCAAGCCGTGTAGGGCGTGATCGCCAGTCCTAGGACCAGCAAAACAGAAACCAAAAGCCGGGTCCGTGGATCTAGCCGATGCCAGGGGCTATCTAAGTAGGCCGACGCCGCCAAACTAAACGTAGGCACATGGAGCAGCATCAGGGACTATGCCTCCGCTTCTTTAACCACCACCCCAATCCCCACGCGCTCCCAAAAACGATTAAGATCCCGCCCGCGCCCGCTAGGGACTGGGCAAGAAATGGATTCTCCACACCGCGCAGGGCATAGCTATCAAAAATTTGGGCAAAGGGGAGTTGTTGGGCAAGGGCCGGAGTTTCTTTGTCTTGGAAGCCCTGATCCTGGGCAACTTTATTCAAACCATCGGGATCCGGGCTGGCTAGGGGCAACAGGAGAGCGGTGAGGAGTACAATACTCACCAAGGCAATAAGCCACCAAGCCTTCATGATTGCTCCTTGGGGTTAGTTGGCGGATCAAAAAGTAAATCGGGTCTAGTGCGCAATAGAAAACCAATTACCGCTACGGTTAAGACCGCTTCCCCTATGCCAATCAGTGCATGAACAGCAATCATGGGAAACAGCACTGCACTCAAAAGAGCCGTTCCAGACCAAGCCAACTGATAGGCAACAGCCACTGAAGAAAGGATCACACTGGCCCAACTAGCAAATCCCGTTGCAACCGTCAGGGACCAACTATAGTGATCTCCTAGGGCTGACCGTACCCCTCGATAGAGGTAGTAACCCACTAGGGTGCCAATAAATCCCATGTTGAGAATATTCGCCCCTAGGGCCGTCAAACCGCCATCTTGAAAGAGCAAGGCCTGGACAATAAAGACCACAACCATGGCTAAGGTTCCGGCCCACGGACCCAACAGAATACCCGCCAAGGTACCCCCCAGCAAATGTCCAGAAGTTCCCCCAAGTACGGGGAAGTTGATCATCTGGGCGGCAAAGATAAAAGCCGCACTGACGCCCATCAGGGGGATCAGTTTATCGGCATAGGCCAGCTCAGTTTGGCGGAGGGCTAAGAGGACTAAAGCTCCTGCGAGGATGCTGGTAATGAGGGCAACGGGCCAACTCAAAAATCCATCGGGGATATGCATTCCCAATAGAAATAAACTGGTAGTTAAATCCAGCAAGTGTACGCCCCCACATTTTCTTCATAGTAAGCTTAAATGCTCAATCCGTGGGTGCGCAGACAGTATTGAATAAAGTTTAAGGCCGTAGTGCGGGTCTTACTCTTAGTAGATACAGCCCAGCCTTGGGTTACCTCCGGATCATGCCACAGGCCCAAGTGGGAAACCGACGGCTCAGCCCAAAAATTGTGGGGCCCCATGCCTAAGGGCCGGGAGGTTTGGTGCGTAAACCCGTCATGACTGAGGCGATAACAGGGAAAAGACAAAAATAGGGGCACGAGCCAGCCATCTAAAGCCAGCAACGCTTCTATATGGATATTGTGCCGTTGGAGCCATGTTTTATGTAAGGCCCCCGCCGCTCCTACCACCCCAGCGCTGAAGGCAATAACTACCAGATCCTGACTGGGTAAATGCTGAAGGAATTTACGGATCTCCCGGGGATCATAGGGAGGAATTTGATCGTCCAGGCAGTAATGGGGCAAAGACAGGGCCGCCAAAAAAGCCCTAGTCCCTTCCCGTTTTACTGGGGTATCTTGGACCCCAGGAATGATCACTAGAGTTCGTGTCACCCTTTCCCCCCAGCCAAGATTATGGTTATCTCCCCGCGGATAGGCTGGGGTACATAGTCCTCTAACCAAATAACCAAGCGCTGGCGCGACGGCTGGTCTAGGAAAAATAGGGGAAAGCTAATCTGATGCTGGCGTTTATCCGTTAAGACAAATCGGATCCGTCCAAATCCTGGTACTGCCCTGATCTCAGCTTTAGTAATATCCGACCAAGCTAGGGTTAGATCCCACACACCGACCCGGCGCGTTAGACCCGAAGGGGAGCAGTCCAAACGAAAGGTCCCCAAAATCAGCGCCACCCAACCAGCTAGGACCAATACCCATCCATACCAGGGCTGGGCCATAAGCCACAGACTACTCAATCCCGTGAGCCCTACGCCGATCCAGCACATGTGTACTACAGGCCCACTAAAGTAAATGGAGTGTTGCATAGACTTCAAAGCCATAGATTTGGGCAACAACGTGGAGTATCCAATTTTGATTATTGGCTTCCAGAGGAAGGTTAAGGGTGAGGGTTGAGGTTGCCATGTTCTTTTTATAGTTTGTCCGGTAGCAATATTCAAGATAATAAAGAGGGCAATCAACCCTCCCCAAACTTGGGGATACACTAAAGAGATGGCGCAATCTACCTTTGGGCGTAAGTTATTAGAATATCTCTGGCCCCATCGGGGAGTCCTGGGACTAGGGGTGATCTCACTATTATTTACCAATATGTTGGGGGTTTATATCCCGTGGCGGATCAAAGAAATCATTGATGGCCTGAGTAACAACCTAGATGTTCAGGCTTTAGGGGGCAGTTGCTTGGTACTTTTGGGCCTTGCCACCGTCATGCTCGTGATCCGAGTTGCCTCCCGGCAATGGCTCTTTGGGGTGGGCCGCCAAGTCGAAGTTGATCTAAAACGTCGGATCTTTAATCATTTATTGCTCATGGCCCCTTCTTATTTTCAAAAAAACTTTGCCGGAGACCTGATCAGCCGCTCTACGAGCGATGTGGACAATATCCGCCGCCTGTTGGGATTTTCGATCTTAAGCTTGGTCAATACTTTTTTTGCTTACGTCCTAACTTTTCCTTTGATGATCAGCCTCGATGCGGAACTTACCTTATATTCCCTAGCGGTTTATCCGGTGATGCTGGGAGCGGTTTTATTTTTTAGCGAACGACTCCGTAGGGAGCAGTCTAAGGTTCAAGAGGAACTGAGCCAAGTCAGTACTTTGATCCAGGAAGACCTCAACGGTATGGCCCTGATCAAGATCTATTCCCAAGAACAAAACGAACAACGGGCCTTTGCCCTGCGCAATGAAGCCCTGCGGGATGCCAATATTAGTCTGGCCTTAACCCGAAATCTACTGTTTCCCTTATTTGGGGCTTTAGCGGCGGCGAGTCTAATTATTTTGTTAGCCGTCGGCGGACCACGTTTAGCCGCCGGAACCTTGACCATTGGTGAACTCACGGCCCTGACGGTTTATGTGGAGCGTCTGGTCTTTCCCACGGCCCTGCTGGGGTTTACCTTGACCTCTTTTCAGCGAGGGCAAGTCAGTCTAGATCGCATTGATGGCATCTTGGGGATGACGCCCACGATCATGGATAGCCCGGATGCCATTGCCTTAACCAAGCCCCTAGGCCGGATCCGGGCCGAAGCCTTGACGTTTCAACATCCCGATGCCCCGCAACCCGCGTTAGCCGGGCTGCGTTTTACCATAGAGCCAGGGGAAGTGGTCGCGGTGGTGGGCAGTGTCGGATCAGGAAAAACTACGTTAGCCAATGCGCTGTGTCGCTTGCTAGAACTCACTCCGGGGCAACTCTTTTTGGATGATGTAGACTTGACCCAGATCCGCTTAGCAGATGTGCGCAGTTGCATGGCCTATGTGCCCCAAGAGAGTTTCTTATTTAGCACCACGATCACCGAAAATATCCGCTACGGGCAACCGGATGCAACCTTAGAAGAAGTGATCCAAGTGGCAAAACTGGCCAAGGTTCACGAGGAGATCTTGACCTTTCCCCAGGGCTACGAAACCCTAGTGGGTGAACGGGGGATCACCCTCTCTGGGGGACAACGCCAACGGGTGGCCCTAGCACGGGCCTTGCTGTTAGATAGCCCAGTATTGATTTTGGATGATGCTTTATCGAGTGTGGATAATGAAACCGCCGAGTTTATTCTCAATAATCTCAATAGCCCCCAACAAAAAAAGACCGTTCTTTTTATTACCCATCGTCTGAGTGCCGCTGCCCGTGCGGACCGGGTCCTCGTCCTCGATCAAGGACAACTGGTGGAAAGCGGGCCCCACAGTCAACTGATCCGCCAGAATAGTTTTTATAGTCGGTTGTGGTCACAATATCAAATGGAGGCTGTGCTCGCCGACTAATGACTGCACCCTCCTTAGCTCAGCAGATCAAAGACCAAGCCTTGGCCTTGGGATTTTCTAAGGTCGGCGTCGCTCGGGTCACGGATCTGGCGGATCAGGGGCGCTATTTACAGCAGTGGCTCACCCAAGGTTATCAAGCACACATGACCTGGATGGAGGACCCGCGCCGTCAGGACATTCATTTAGTTTTAGAGGGTATCCAGTCAGTAATCGTTGTTGCGCTCAATTACCGGACCCCAGATAGAGCGCCTAAAAAAGGATCCGGACGGATCTCGCTGTACACCAGGGGCCGCGATTACCATAAAGTTTTGGGCCGTCGCCTCAAAGCCTTAACCCGTTGGCTCAGGGAACAGGCCCCGGATCAGCGCCATCGCTGGTATGTAGACACCGGGCCAGTTAATGAAAAGATCTGGGCCCAACAGGCGGGTGTGGGCTGGATCGGTAAAAATAGCCTTTTACTTACCCGTGACTATGGCTCTTGGGTTTTTTTGGGCGTCGTACTGACCACCTTAGCCTTACCTCCTGATCCGCTCCATAGCGCTCACTGTGGCACCTGTACCCGTTGTCTAGAGGCGTGTCCTACCGGGGCAATATTACCCGGCTCCATCGTTGATAGCAATCGGTGTCTGGCGTATCACACCCTCGAAAACCCCGATCCGGTGTTACCCGCTGACCTAGATCTCCAAGGCTGGGTGGTGGGGTGCGATCTATGTCAAACCTGCTGTCCTTTTAATCAACGGGGTGCTTTTAGCGAACTGACGGATTTTCAGCCCCGCCCCCAGACTATAGATGTTCCGTTGACAGATTTTGCCCACATGAGTGATCAAATTTTTGATGACTGGAGCCGGGGCATGGCCCTGCGTCGCGTTAAAGGACATCGTTTGCGACGCAATGCGACCCACCGCCAGACTTAATTATTTACGTCATCCTGCCTATTTACTTAGTAGAGCCTGTCACTTCTTTATATGAACAAACGACACAAACGTCACTGTCCTCACTGTGCTACCCCGTTAACCCAATGTCCAATTGGGGATCGTAGTCTGATCTGTGAACCCTGCATTCAACGCAATTTAGTAGAGCGCTTTCGGCTACGGGAGCAATTGCGCCGCCCTAGCTTACAGATCTGCTGATCCGTCGCCAAAGTACTGCGCCCTAAGGTTAGCGGGAGCATTTCACGTTAAACTGCTCTTAGGTTTCGTCGCCTAAAATTGGCGGTGTTTTCCGGCAAATTCACAAGAGGTATCTATGACCGCGACGTTGACCGTTCAGACTATGGGGCGGCTGGACGAGTTGTGTATCAATACAATTCGATTTTTGGCTGTAGATGCAGTGCAAAAGGCCAACTCCGGCCATCCTGGTTTACCCATGGGCTGCGCACCCATGTCCTATGTACTGTGGTCTCAATTTTTGAGCCACAATCCCCGCAATCCCCAATGGACCAATCGGGACCGATTTATTCTTTCGGCAGGGCATGGTTCAATGTTGCTCTACAGCCTGTTACACCTGACGGGCTATGATGTCTCCCTCGAAGACCTCCAACAATTTCGCCAATGGGGCAGTAAAACCCCCGGTCACCCTGAAAATTTTATGACCTGCGGGATCGAGACAACCACCGGACCCTTGGGTCAAGGGGTGGGTAATGCCGTGGGTATGGCGATTGTCGAAGCCCATTTGGCGGCAAAATTTAACCAACCAGATTTTCCTATTGTTGATCACTATACCTACGTGATCTTGGGTGACGGCTGCAATATGGAAGGCGTGGCCTCGGAAGCCGCATCGTTAGCCGGACACTTGGGTTTAGGCAAATTGATCATGCTCTATGACGATAACCATATTTCCATTGATGGGGATACGGAGCTGGCCTTTACCGAAGACGTGGCTGCCCGGTATGAAGCCTACGGCTGGCATGTCCAGATAGTGCCCGATGGCAATACAAATCTTGAGGCCATTGCCAAAGCCATTGCCACGGCTAAATCCGTCACCGATAAGCCCAGCATGATCAAGATCCGCACCACCATTGGTTTTGGATCTCCGAATAAAGCCGGAACCGCTGGGGTTCACGGTGCAGCGCTGGGGGAAGCCGAAGTCAACCTGACCAAAGAGAATCTTGGTTGGCCCGTTGAGCCGAAGTTTCTGGTTCCCGAAGAAGCCCTAACCAAGTTCCGGGCGGCTGTGGATCAAGGATCTGAAGCTGAGGCTACTTGGCAAGCCCTGTTTGAACGCTACCGCAGTGCCTACCCTGAGTTGGCGGCTGAGTATGAGCGTGTGATTACCACCACCTTGCCTGAGGGCTGGGCTGATGCACTCCCCAGTTACACCCCCGAGGATAAGGGCAACTCTACCCGCAACCATTCCGGGATCGTACTCAATGCGCTGGCTAAAGTCCTTCCGGAACTGTTAGGCGGATCGGCGGATTTGGCCCATTCCAACATGACCTACCTCAAAGGCTTAGCTGACTTCCAAAAGAGCAACTATGGTGGTCGCAACTTCCGTTTTGGGGTCCGGGAACACGGCATGGCCGCCATACTTAACGGAATGGTTCTGCATAAAGGGGTGATCCCCTATGGGGCTACCTTCTTGGTTTTTGCAGACTATATGCGCGGGTCTATGCGAATCTCGGCCTTGGCGGGTATTGGCGTACCATACATTTTGACCCACGATTCTATCGCCTTGGGTGAAGATGGTCCTACCCACCAACCCGTAGAGACGATTGCTTCCCTGCGGGTACTGCCCAATATGTTGGTAATCCGTCCGGCGGATGGGAACGAAACCTCTGGGGCTTGGAAGATCGCCATTGAACGCCGGGATACCCCAACCAGCCTGATCCTCACCCGTCAAAATGTGCCCAACTTGGTTGGGTCGTCCATTGATGCGGTGGCCAAAGGGGCCTACATCCTCAGTGATAGCGAAGGTACCCCTGATCTGATCTTGATCGGCACCGGATCTGAAGTGGAACTCTGTGTTAAAGCTGCGGTGGAACTGACGAATGCCGGACAAAAAGTGCGGGTTGTTTCTATGCCCTGCTGGAAACTCTTTGAGGAGCAAGATCAGGAATACAAAGATTCCGTTTTGCCCCCGGCCGTAACCAAGCGCGTTTCCGTTGAAGCCGCCTGTAGTTTTGGTTGGCAGCGCTACGCCACCACCAACGTCGCCATTGAAACCTTCGGGGCCTCTGCGCCTGGCGGGATCTTGATGAAGGAGTTTGGCTTCACCGTGGAAAACGTTGTTGCTAAAGCTAAGGCGCTGGTCTAGAACGCGATAAAAGTTAGATCTAGGGGGCGGTTTACCGTCCCCTTTTTATTGGGGAGTACAGCGAATTCAAAGTTGTGCCGTTAGCTTCTCTTTTTGTTAAAGCTCTAAGCCAGCCAACCGCCCTTCAATTGGCTCATACTCATCTTCTAAGAGCCAAGTTTGGACCTCATCGTAGCTTGAGCTACTAAATATTATTTTGTAGCCCTCGGCAGGATCGTATACCTGGCAATTTCCTGATAGATCACTCAAGACCAACAAAATATACGGGGGAGAGAGCATCAAGTCTATCCAAACCTCAGCAAAGCTCCATTCACTCTTAGCTAGGGCCAGTGCGCGGGATGGGATGATATCGGTCTTCTGCATCGATCTTTACCTCTCCATAGAACAACAGCGTACTTGGTTTACCATCAGGGCTGATTCGATAACCGATAGACTCAGAGAAAAATAAGCCGTAACGCTCGTACCCCCGTATGTTCCCCGTAAAATCTCCCCGCTCCATAACAGCTTGGGCAACGCGCTCCATTGTGGCTTGGTTATGGAAAACATGGACAGATCGGCCTCGTCTTAGCAATGTTTGAGCCTGTACTGTATCCGGTAGATGTTTGCTGATATGCCTGAGATCAAGGGTAATCTCGCGATCAATACCACTCATGGACTTGCAGGATTGAATTTTTTGACCTTGTCACGGCTGCTGATCCAGGATAGTTAGACTCCCTTTAAGTACCAGGGAACTAGGGAGTTACCGTGACGCCCCGCCAAAAAGCTACGCGACCGGTGATCTCACGGGCGGCATCTTTAGGGGTCGGGTAATACCAGGCGCAATCTTGATTCACTTTGCCCTCCACCACCACGGAGTAATAACTTGCCACACCCTTCCAAGAACAGGTCGTGTGGGTGGTGCTTTCTTGAAAGTAGGCTTTTTGGAGCGACTCGGCCGGAAAATATTGATTGCCCTCAACTACAACACAGGCATCACTCTCAGCCAGTACAACACCATTCCACATCGCTTTAGTCATCCGATCCTCTAGGGCATTTAGGATCTATGGTAGCGTTGATCCACTGAGCGCTATAGAGAATCCGGCCAGCCCAGGGCTACTACCGGCCCAATGACGATGACTGCCGGAGGACCAAAATTATGTACCTGTACCAGATCACTGATTGTGGCTAGGGTTCCCCACAGGGCTTCTTGTTGCGGTGTTGTACCCCAACGGATCAGGACTACGGGAGTCGCGGCGGGTTTCCCCCCGGCTAAAAGAGCCTGGGTGATCTGGGGTAACTGTTGAACGCCCATGTAGACCACTAACGTATCTGTCCCTTGGGCTAAAGCGGCCCAGTTTACGATGGGATTATATTCCCCTTGGGGTTCATGCCCGGTCACAAAGGTAACCACAGAACTCAGCCCCCTTTGGGTCACAGGGATCCCCAAATAGGCCGGAGCCGCCATGCCTGCGGTGATCCCTGGGACTACTTCCACCTGGATGCCGCTAGCTTGGAGGGCCAGCATTTCTTCGCCGCCCCGCCCAAACAAAAAGGGATCGCCCCCCTTGAGCCGTACTACGCGGCTATATTTTTGGGCCTCTTGGTGGAGTACTTCGATGATCTCGCTTTGGGATAGGCTATGCCGTCCAGAGCGTTTCCCGGCATAAATGCGCTCTGTGGTTGCAGGAATAAGATCTAAAATTTCCTGACTGATCAGAGCGTCATACACGACCACATCCGCCCGCTCCAACAAGTCTTTGGCCTTGAGGGTCAACAGACCCGGATCCCCTGGGCCAGCGCCGACTAAGTAAACGATCCCGGTCAAGTGCGGAGTCCCTCGATCACTTCTTGGGTTTTAGCCGCCAAGGTCCGGTCATCGGCACGGGGTAAATAAAAATACTTCCCTCCAGCTTTTTGGGCCAATTCCTTGGCAAAGCCCGTACTCACAAACTTAGACTCCGTATCGATCACTAATAGTTTGATCCCCAAGGCGCGGTATTGACCGGCTAAGGCTAAAATTTCGCCTTTGAGGTCGGCTTTACCCTCAAGGGCCTCGCCCAGGGACCGCAGCAGCGAAATATTACCGCGTCCATCGGTGATCGCCACGACGATCACTTGATTGATATCGCCGCTTTTTTGTTCTTGGATCCCGAGTTGTAGCGCTGTACTCAAGCCGTGGGCCAAGGGCGAACCCCCACCGCAGGGCAAGGACTCCATGCGGCGTTTGGCTTGGGCAATGGAACGGGTCGGGGGCAAGAGGACTTGGGCTTTTTCCCCTTGAAACGGGATCAGGGCAATTTGATCCCGGTTTTGATAGGCATCGGTCAGGAGTCTCAGCACTGCCCCTTTAGCTGAGCGCATGCGGTTAAGGGCCATGGAGCCGGAGGCATCGACCAAAAAGATCACCAACGATCCGGCTTTGCGGACCAATTGCTTAGCCCGCAGATCTTGGGGTTCAACGATCACCTTACGTCCTGGGGCCCGCAGGCGGCGTGATTTTTGAAAGGGGGCGCAGGCCCGGAGTGTTGCATCAACGGCGATCCGTAGCACCGGGCCTTGGGGGATTAAGGGGCGGATATAGCGGCCCCGGTCTTGGGAGAAGATCTTGCCTCGATTGCCACTTTTGCCCCGGCCTTTGGTTTTTTGAGCCATCGGCAAAAGATCAGGGTCCATAACAACCCCTTCGGGATCAAAAATAAACTCTTCGGGGATGCCCTCATTTTGACTTTCGGGTTGATCCTGTTCGGTTTCTGGGTCCTCTTCGGGCTGACTCCCGGATTCGGGCGGTGGCGGTGGTGCAGGGGGTTCCGGTTCCTCAGGGGGAGATTCGGGGGGCACTTGTCCAGAGCGGGGCAACAGAACCAGTTCTACCGCTAGCCGTAGATCGGCGGCTTCGATCTGGGTGCGTCCGCACCAGGCGGCATGGGCACAGGCTACCCGAGCAGCAAAAAATTCCCCACGATGACCTTCTACTCCGCCCCGTAGGGCTTCGGTGACTAAATATTCTAATTGGGCACGTGTCGGCTGAATTTCTTTAAAACACTCACGGGCCAGCAGCACCCGCAGTTGTAAATTTGTCAGATCGTCCTCTGGGGGGATAATACCCTGTTGGAAGTCGCGCACGGCTTGGACAACTTCAACCCGCTCTTCTAGCTCTAGATACGACTCTAAAGATAAAACGAGGGCGATCCGGTCTAATAATCCGGGGCGGATCTCCCCTTCATCGGGGTTATAGGTCGCAACCAAACAGGTTACGCAGGGATGAACAATGCTCAAGCCTTCACGCTCAATGCGGTTGATCCCACTCCCTAGGACCGTAAGCAAGGTCCCCACGAGGGTTGGGTCCAGCAAATTCAGATCATCGACAAACAAAACCCCCCGGTTGGCTTGGGCGAGTAACCCCGGTTGAAAAATCGTTTGCCCCTGAGCCAAAGACTGTTCTACATCCACCGAGCCTAAAAGTCGGTCTTCGGTCACGCCCAAGGGGATGGTTACAAAAGGCACCGGGCGCATTACCCCTTGATCCAGGGGAGGCTCATTACAAAAACTGGCGGGATCGACTTCAATATTGGGCAACAGGGCGCGCAGACTCCGGGCTAAGACGGATTTACCCACCCCCCGTGGTCCCCAGAGGATCAATCCTCCCAAACCGGGATCAACTGCTAGCAGCAGCAAGGCTAACTTGGCTTGCTCCTGACCGACGATGGCTGTCAAAGGAAATTGGGTGATGTCCATGGTTCCAAAAGATAAAAAAGCCCCTCTACCAGAGTAGAGGGACTTAGGACGCAGTTAGGAGGTATCTTGAGTACCCACTGTAGGCGTGATCCCTATTCCTGGGCTTAGGCTTCACAAGTATTTAACAACTTTGGGCAAGAATACTCAGCCTGGGATCTTTTTGGGGCCTAGGACCATGATCATATTGCGGCCTTCCGTCAAGGGCATTTGTTGTAGCTCCCCGACTTCAACGAGATCAGCGGCAAGTTTGAGCAAGAGTTGCTTGGCAATATCGGCGTGCTGGATCTCACGGCCCCGAAACATAATCGTACATTTGACTTTGTTGCCACTGCTTAAAAATTTATGGGCGTTGCGTAAACGCACATCGTAGTCATGATCTTCGATGGTATACCGCATCTTGATCTCTTTGACTTCGACGGTATGTTGCTTCTTTTTGGCTTCGCGGGCCTTTTTCTC
>JANNOF010000368.1:0-16633 GCA_031398925.1 Gloeobacteraceae cyanobacterium SOY_34_metabat_371
GGGTATTGTTGTGGTGTTAGGGCTATTGCGGGGTGAGGAGCTAAAAATATTATTTCTAACTGCCGTGAGTATGGCGGTAGCGGTGATCCCGGAGGGCTTACCTGCGGTAGTGACGATCACTTTAGCCCTTGGGGCCCAGCGCATGGTCAGCCGTAAGGCTTTAGTACGGAAGCTGCCTGCGGTGGAAACCCTCGGCTCCGTAACGGTTATTTGTACCGATAAGACCGGGACATTAACTGAAAATAAGATGACCGCCGTTATGGTTACGGTTGCTGGGGAATCGGTCGATCTTAGGAACAATCCTGATCTGCTCCAAGAGGCTCCGCGCTCAGAACCTTCGGCCCTAGCGCTTTTACTCACGGGAGCGGCCCTGTGTAATGATGCGGTCTTAACCAAAGATCAATTCATAGGCGATCCAACGGAGACAGCATTGATCCAGGCAGCTACATGGTGGGGCCTAGAAAAGCCCTATCTAGAGCAGTCCCTACCCCGTGTCGCCGAGGCTCCTTTTGACTCCGACCGCAAGCGCATGACGACGGTTCATCAAGTGAGCAACACGATTGCATCCTTAAATCCGATTTGGGAAACGGTCGGTGCTGGTATGCCCTACGTGGCCTTTACCAAAGGAGCCATAGATAGCCTACTGACGGTCAGCACCCAAGTCTGGAGTAACAACACAGTCAGCCCTTTGGATGCGGCTCAACACCAGCGGATTCACCACGAAGAAGATCTTTTAGCACAGACGGGAATGCGCATTTTGGGCGTAGCCTTTCGCCCCGTAGCTAGCGCAACATTTGATGCGAAACAAGATGAAAAAGACTTAATTTTTATTGGTCTAATTGGATTGTTAGATCCGCCCCGCCCAGAAGTTAAAGAGGCAATCCAGGTCTGCAAAACTGCGGGTCTACGCCCCATTATGATCACTGGGGATCATCCCCTAACGGCACTCCAGATCGCCAAGCAATTGGGCATGATTGACGATGAAGCATTACTCAGTGGTCAAGATTTGGCGCGACTTACTCCTGAGCAATTTATCGAGGAGGTCCAACGGGTTTCAATTTATGCGCGGGTTTCACCCCAGCAAAAACTAGATATTATTCAGGCACTTCAAGATCAGGGCCATATTGTCGCCATGACGGGCGACGGGGTCAACGATGCTCCAGCCATTAAACGCGCCGATATTGGCGTCGTGATGGGCATTACCGGAACTGATGTAGCCAAAGAATCCGCTGATCTGATCTTGCTGGATGACAACTACGGGACGATTGTGGCGGCGGTGGCTGAAGGCCGGGTAATTTATGACAATATTCGTAAATTCATCAAGTATCTCCTTGCCACCAATGCGGGGGAGGTCTGGGTCATGATCCTAGCTCCCCTGTTGGGCATGCCTTTACCGTTATTACCCTTACAGATCCTCTGGATGAATTTAGTTACCGATAGTCTTCCGGCGTTAGCACTGTCGGTAGAACCAGCCGAGCGCAACATTATGCAGCGTCCGCCCTATCCCCCCAATGAAGGGCTTTTTGATCGCGGACTCGGCCTGCATGTGCTGTGGGTAAGCGCCCTCATGGGGCTGATCACGTTAGGCATCGGTTATGGCTACTGGTCCGCCGGTTTACCCCAATGGCAAACTGTTATTTTTACGGTGCTGACTTTTTTGCAGATAGGCCACGTTTTAGCGATCCGTTCAGAGCAGGAATCGCTCTTTAGTCAGGGTCTCGGTTCCAATTGGCTCCTATTGGGGGCAGTAGGCTCAACCTTGATGTTGCAACTTGCGGTTATTTATGTGCCTTGGGTACAGGACTGGTTTGGAACCCAGCCCTTGAATATGACGGATCTGGGGGTCTGTCTGGCGGCGGGCACAGGCTTATTCTGGGCTGTTGAGTTAGAAAAATGGATCCGTCGGAGGAATCGTAATGACACTTAATGCGTATAAATCCGATCCCAACTTTTTGCAAATCAATTTATATCAACATCAAGGGAACTACTTTTTCAGTGCCCGTTCCCGCAGCGTCTTTGCGATCTCACGGGCATCATAGGTTGGATAAAACTCGGTGCGAAAGGTTTTCCAAGCGACTTCCTCAACGGCCCGATTCACTTCGCGGAGCCGTGCCGGAGGCACACGCAGGGTCACAATGTAGCCGATCCCCATAACGATATACCAGGATTCTACGACAATGCCATCGGGCGGAAATTTAGTCCAAAAGCCGGTCTCCTCCTGGAGTTTGCTGATCTCACTCAGGTTCTTGGATTGATCATGTTTCAGGATCACCGTAAGCAGGATGTAGTCGGCAGGCGTCGTCACCGCATTTGGAACCGGATTTAGCAGTTGTTGGGCTGCAACGGGAGGCACAAGAACGAGACCACCCAGGAGCACGAGCCTCAAAAGACGATTCATTGCAAGTTCTCCATTTATTTTTCACGTTAGCAGAACAGCACCCATGGCTAAACCCCAGTCTCTTTTTCGATCTAGTTGACATTCTATTGCAATTGGACTTAGGATCAGGGTTCATCTTTGATAATCTCTTGCAAGAGTTATCCCCGTATCCATCAAGGAGATTTTGCATGGTATCCCGTAGGGAGCTATTAACGGCTGGGGCCATTACCCTAGTCGCATTGGGGCAACGGTCCATTTTGGCTCAGCCTGACAAACTTGTGATTGTGTTTCCCACCCGGGCCGATGCTAAAGACCTCAAGCAAAAAGCCGAAGCCCTAGCCCAAATTTTAAGTAAAGACCTAGGGATCTTGGTTGAAGCGGTGATTTCTGATGAAACCGCAGCCGTAGAAGCCCTACGGGCCAACCGCGCCGATGTCGCTTTTTTGAGTTCTCGGGCAGCGCTCAAAGCCGATCAACTGGCTGGGGCCAAACTCTACCTCGCCGAAGTACGACCCAAGTACTCTGGGGGTTATACCTATCGCTCGATCATGGTAGTCCGTCAAGATAGTCCCCTCGTGCCTCAAAAGAGTACCCTAGCGACTTTGGCGCAGCTTAAGGGCAAAAAATTTGCTTTTACTTCGCGGACTTCTACCTCTGGCTATATTTTCCCCGTGGGCGCATTGGTTAAAGAAGGCTTAGTTGAAAGCCCTGATCGCCTAGAAGGTTTCTTTAGTAACGTCTTCTACGGAGATGGTTACAGTAGTGCCCTGCAATCGGTGCTTCGGGGACAGTCTGATGCCTGTGCGGTCTCTGAATATACCCTCGGAGCACCGTACATCACCGCCGAAGAGGCAAAACAACTGCGTATTCTCTATGCTGTTTCTGGAGTTCCGGCCCACGGGATCGCCATAGATGACGATCTACCCACGCCACTCCGGGAGCGGTTGATCAGCGCTTTGCTCAAACTCAATGAGGGGAGCAGTAATCAACTGTTCCAATCTCTATATAACGCCACCAAACTGGTTAAGATCGATCATGGCAAACATCTCCAACCTGCCCAAGAAGCCCTCCTCCGAGCTAAGCTTGATCCCTGAGATTAAATGTCAAGAGGTAACGGTGGCCCTAGGGGGCCGCCCAGTCTTGGCTGACATCACCTTTACTATGCCTGCGGGATCGTGTGTGGCACTCCTAGGGCGTAACGGTGCCGGGAAATCAACCTTACTCCGGGCTTTGGCGGGCTTAGTCCCGGTCCAAAAAGGACAGATCCTGATTGATGACAAAGTAATTCATCCGGCGTTCCATAGCGCCAAGATGGCCTTACTCAGTCAAGGGGGGGGGTTGATCCGGCAGCGTACCGCCCTAGAAAATGTCCTTTGCGGAGCCTTGGGAACCTATTCCACCTGGCAGACGCTTTGGGGATTTCCCCCAGCAGCCCATGGCGAAGCAGAGGAATTACTGGTACAGTTGGGCCTTAAAAATTATTTGCACACCCGTACTGCCCAACTCAGCGGCGGACAGCAGCAACGGGTAGCTATTGCCCGTGCCCTCATGTCTAAACCCCAGATCCTTTTGGCGGATGAACCCGTTTCAGGTTTAGATCTAATGGCAACCGAACAGGTTATGGAAACTTTGGTAGCACTCCAACGGACCCAAGGGCTGACCCTGATCATGGTGCTCCATGAAATACCGTTAGCCGAACACTATGCCGAACGGGCGTTATTTTTAAACCAGGGGCGCGTGACCTATGACGGCCCTGCCCGTGGACTCAAAGCCCAATTCAGCCGCACGCCCCTATGACTTGGCTCAAACGCTTAGCGATCATCATCGGACTCATGGCGGTCTACCTCTGGGCCTTACTGGGTCTAGGGATTGATAGCGCTACCTTGAGCAATAGCTGGCCCTATCTCCTGGATTTTGTGGGCCGTCTTTGGCCCCCTAACCTGACGGTTTGGGATGTTGCCGTTAAAGCTCTGATCGAGACGGTTCAAATGTCCCTTTGGGGAACTACCCTTGGGGCCATTCTATCGATCCCTTTAGCGTTATTATCGTCGCGTACGTTAGCCCCTCCGTGGCTTCAGATCACCGCTAATTTTATCCAAAATGCCCTGCGGTCTGTTCCCTCCATTGTGTTGGGCTTAATGTTTGTAGCTGCCACAGGATTGGGTGCTCCAGCCGGAACCCTGGCCTTAGGGGTCTATAGTATTGGATATCTTGCCAAGTTTTATCAAGAAGCCCTTGAATCAGTGGATCCTCGTTCCCTAGAGTCTTTAACCGTCACTGGGGCTTCATGGCTTCAAATTGCTCAATATGGCGTTTTACCCCAAGTACTACCGTTAACCCTGGGCTATACCCTCTATATGTTTGAGTACAATATCCGGGCCGCCTCTGTGCTGGGTGTGGTGGGTGCTGGGGGGATCGGGTTTGAACTAGTAAATTACATCAGGAGTTTTGAATATACCAAAGCTACCACCATGATGTTAGTACTGTTGGTGGTAGTCACGGTTATTGATGGCCTAAGTAGCCAATTGCGCAAGCAACTGGAAACGTCCTAGTTTGTTTGCACCGTAACGCTTAAGCCTTGGCTACGTAGCTTACTGGCTAGGCTTTCCGCACTATTTATCGTCTTAAAAGCGCCAACTTGTAAACAGGTTGCATCACCACAGGCTTTATTAAAACTAGAGGGGAATTGTTTTTTAACTTGATCAAGCTGGGTCGGATCCGACACCACAATCAGGACACGGGTAAGGGTCGGAGCCACGGCTACGACAGTTTTCTTGACCGGAGTTACTTCAGGGGGGGGTGCAGGATCAGATTTAGGCTTGACTGGTTGGAGGGGCTTAGCTTCTGGAGGTATGGCTTTGGCTGCTTTAACCGGTTGATTTGGCTTAACTTCTAAAGGGGGCGTAGACTTAGCTTCAGGTGCAGGTTGCGTTTTAGACCGGGGTTGATCCCCATCTGGTTGATCCGGTTCTACCGGGTCAGGGGTGCTAATGGGAGTAGGGGCTTCCTTAGGAACTTGGGTTAGCTTTGATGGTTCAAGAGCCGGAGCTTCTTCAATGTTATTTTCTACCGTCTCTTCAGAAACAACGACGGGGCTGGTGATCCCAGAAGCTAAGCCAGAGGTTAAAATACTCGCCCCTTGCCAGCCCACGACCCCCAATACCAACAGCGCAGCCAACCCCCACCAAGGACGCAACTGCTTTTGAGTAGCTTGGGGGGGGTCATTAGATTGATGTTGAACATACCACTGCCGAAAACTTTCTTGCTCGATCTCCGCATCAAACTCTAGGGCTTGGAGGCTGTTATTGAAGTGTTGATCATTAGAAAGTTGATTATTCCAACATAAGGATTTAATATCAGTTGGTAAAAAGTCTAGCAGTAGTTGACGCCCCTGTTGACGTAACGCATCAATTTCCTGGGGGTCCATCTGCCACTGCTGATCCGCCATCCATTTTTTAATTTGAGGAACCGTCCACTGATAGATCTCATGCAGGATCAAGATAAAGCGCTGGGGAGCAGATAACTTGCGTAAACCTTGATCTATGTAGGCCAAAAGAACTGGATTAAGGGTTGTTGCCCCTGTCAAGAGCTTTTGATTACTGCGCATTACCTGGGCTAAGGTATCTGCACTCAAAACCGTTAACCAACTCAAAAATTTTTGACTTTGAGGATTATATTCTGTTAATCGGCGATAAGCCAAAATCCAAACTGTCCCAGCAATGGCCGGGTTTTGGGAGTTTACTGCGGTAATCGACTCTACTAAAGACCGATACCGACAATACAAACCCATGAAATACCGCCCTTCCCTAGGATTGGTCAGGACAAACTCAATCAGTTCTTCATCGGTAAAATCCCGCAACTGGAGGATCAGTCCGGATTGACACAAAGACCCATTGCCCATCGTCGCGGGAGGTTCATTAGCTTCCATTCATGGGCCCATATTTCTTCCCAAGCATACCCTAGATCTCTAGAGATCTAAATAGCCCAGATCCCCACAACCCTTAGGGGGAGCTTCCCGGTCCCATAAAAAATACGGTCTCTTTTTAGGAGACCGTATGCAATAAATAGGTCTAACTGACCCTTGAGGGGTTATTAGAAGGTGAACACGGCACGGATACTACCCACGGTGATCGTGGGGTTGCCGGAGATGTTGGAGGGGTTGCTGATGATCTGAAGATCAGGAGTCAAGGTGATCCGGTCATTCAAGGGGAAGTTATAGAACACTTCAGCGTTGAATTCAGTACCCGTAGGGGTTACATCGACCAAGTCACCATTGACGCGGATCTGACCACGGGCCCGGATCGGCTGACCAAAGGCAAGACCCAAGGTGCTGCCAGGAACCAAGAGGTCACCAATGGAAGCGCCCACGGCCCAGGTAGAGGAGTTAAAGCCCTCATTTTCGCCGTAGGGATTGTAGTCAATACCAGAACCTAGGACTTGCTCTTGGACCCAGTGCTTACCAAAACCATAGCGACCAAAGATCCCGAAGGTATCAGTTACAGCCCATTCAGCGTTGATACCGCCGACAAGACTACCGGATTCGGTGATGTCGCCGAAGGCACTAGGATTGCCAAGGAGAGTCCCACCAGCGCCGGTGCCGGTTGCATAACCGTTCACTTGTTCGTTAAAGGAAGCAGCTTGCAACTTGAGCTTAGCGGTACCAGCGCGCAATTCGGCTTCTACAGCGAAGATGTTGTTACCACCGGTAAAACCACCGGAGCCCCCTTCAGGAGCACCCAGGGAATTTCCCCCTTGACCTGCAATGTAGATCCCACGCACGCTGAACGCATCGTTGAGTTCCCAATCAAATCCACCACCGGGACCAGCAAACACAAAAGTGATCAAGGGGTTGTTGATAAAGAACCCATTGGAGAAATCCACTTCTTCGTTGTTGGCAAAGGAGTTGGTATCGACGAATTCAAAAATATCGATCCGGGGACCAACAAAGATGCGGAAGCTATCGCCCAAGGTGGTGGTGTAACGGACCTTATCAAAGGTGACGGCTGCGTTACCGTTGGTGGCTACAGGAGAAGTAGAACCATCAAAGGTACCGGCATAGAAGAGGGTACCTAGACCACTGGAGATCCCAGGGAAGGAGGAAGAAATGTCTTGACCGGTTACGCCACGCGCCCGGATCAAGAGTTCATCGTTACCCGTGAAGCTGGTACGGAAGTTTAAGGTTGTGCGAGCAACAAAGGTCGTATTGGCAGAAGAGCCACTCACACTACCGCTGGAACCCAAGAAATCGTTACCGTCTTTGGAGAAACCATCCCCAAAAGCAGCCCCGAAACCACCCAAACTCACCGCATCAGAGGTGAAGTAATCATCAGAAGAACTGGTACCGCCACCGGTAACGGCCATAACCACGGAGCCATCAAGCTTAGTGGTAGTGGAGAACTGCTTGCTCTCTAGGTCTTTGATCTTGGCTTCGAGGTTATCTACCCGACCACGGAGTTCACCAAGCTCAGTTTTGAATTCATCTTGAAGACGCTCTAGAACGGCCAAGTCGTCTTTAGTTGCCTTATCAGCAGACGCGGCGGCAATGAGTTCGTTTACTTTTTCAAGGCAGGCATTTAAACCAGCAGCAAATTCATAGCGGGTTAGTGCCTTATTTCCCAGGTAAACCTTAGAAGGATAACCTTCGAGGCAACCATAGCGCTCTACCACGGACTTGAGGGCTTGGAAAGCCCAGCTATTGGGATCAACGTCGGACAATTCGGATACGGAACTGACTTGGCTTACAGCCCCTTGTCCCAACCCTTGAGCGTACTGATCGATCAAAGCCGAATCCGCAGGGTTGGCGTAGGCGGGCGCTAAGCTGGCTAGTGCAGTCAAACCTAGAACACTTGCTAAGTTCTTAAGGACGGAAAACTTGCGCATGGAACGGACTCCTCACTGAAAATCTTACACACCTGGAAATAGCTACACTACTTCCTTGACCTAAAATTAGCGCAAAAAGACCCCATTAGGCAAGGGGGTGGAGCATTTCTACTGCAAAATTTCCTAAAAGCTTGACTTCTGTCTGAAGACTAACGCCCCAACGGTCATGGACTTGCGCTTTCATGTGGCCCATTAGGGTCAAAATATCCTGGGCCTTTGCCTGATTACAGTTAAGAATAAAATTGGCATGTTCTTGGGCAACTTTAGCACCCCCCACCGCATATCCTTTGAGGCCACAGCGTTCTAGTAGCCAGCCTGCCGGATGGACGGAGGGATTGCGAAAGACACTACCACAGTTGGGAAGACCCTGGGGCTGGGTCTGGCGCCGATGGTGATTGAATTGCGCGACCTGCTTCAGCAAAATCCTAGGGTCCTGACCGGGCACAAGCTGTAGATCCACCGCAATGACAATTCCATCTTGGTCCTGAAGTATCGAGTGACGGTACTTAAAGTCCAGTTCAGCAGTACGCACATAATGGATCTGCCCAAGGCCATTCATCACCTCTACCCCGGTGATCAGTTGGGCCGCCTCCCAGCCGTGGGCCCCCGCATTCATCACTGCCGCCCCACCAATAGTACCTGGGATTCCCACAGCCCACTCCAAGCCATGCCAGCCTTTACGGGCACTTAGCCACGCTAAGCGGGCTAGGGGTTCTCCTGCACAGGCTCGGATCTGTCCGCCTGCGCCCCAGGTGATCCCCATCAGGTGCCGTGTATTGATTACCAATCCCCCAATACCCTGGTCGCTGATCAAAACATTAGTACCCGCACCCAGGATCGTTATGGGCATCCCCTGGGCCTTAGCCCACGTCAATGCCTGGGCCAATGCCTCAATAGTTGTGGGCTGACTAAGCCATTGGGCGGTTCCACCGACGTGATAGGCCGTCAAGGGAGCTAGGGATACCGTAGCCTTGGGGGTGCAGATCATACCAAGAGGAGTTGGGGAATGATGCTATTGAGATTACCGGCACCCAAAAAGAGGGCTATGTCGCCCCTTTGAAGGATCTGGGGTAAAAGCCCTTGAATCGCTACCAGATCTACCCCGTAGTGAACTTCGGGGTGAACCTGGGCCACCCGCACCGCGAGGTCCTGACCGCTAATCTGCTGGGGATTTGCCTCTCCACAGCCATAAATATCGGTTAGCACCACCACATCAGCCTGATCAAAGCAGGTAGCAAATTCTTCAAAAAAAGCTACCGTCCGGCTATAGCGATGGGGTTGAAAAATCGCCACAACGCGCCGACCGGAAAGCTTTGCCGATGCCAAAGTCGCCCGGATCTCACTGGGGTGATGGGCATAATCATCGATATACAGCACCCCCCCATATTCACCGTACTTTTGAAAGCGGCGCTGGGCCCCTTGAAATTTGCCTAAACTCTGGGCGATCTGCTCAAAATCTAGACCTAACTGTCGGCCTATGGCTACCGCCGCCAGGCTATTGCTGAGATTATGCGGGGCGGTCAGTTGCAGTTTTAGGGTTCCCAAAAGCTGTCCCCGGTCCAAAATTTCCGCCGTAGTGCCATCCCAGGCATAGGTCACAGCCCCCACGGTATAGCGGGCTTGGGGATGACCGTGCAGGCTGTATCCCGTCCAAGGCGTAGGCTGATCCAATAGATAACGCGTGATGTTAGGACAATCTAAGCACAGGATAATTTCTTCGCTTTGGCGGCTAAATTGCTGAAAAGCGGTCACAATGGCCGCCAAGTCCTGATAGTGATCTAAATGATCCGCCTCAATATTGGTGATCACCGCTAAGCGCGGGTGAAAAAGGACCAAAGACCCGTCGGATTCATCTACTTCAGCGACCAGATAATGGCCCTTACCCCAACGGGCATTGCCCCCCAAGGCTGTGACTTCGCCACCCACCAGTACCGTCGGATCAAGGTTCTGATCCGCCAAAAGACAGCCGATCATGCTGGTGGTGGTAGTTTTGCCATGGGTCCCAGAGATGCCAATGGTTTGATAGCCCTGGGCAATGTGGGCCAAAACCTCGGCCCGATGCAACAAGGGTAGGCATTGTTGTTGGGCCAAAACGAACTCAGGGTTGGCAGGATCAATGGCCGTAGAGTAAACCACCCGTTGCCCTTGATCGGCGGATTGGAGATTTTCTGCCCGATGCCCAAAAAATATTTCTACGCCTAAGGTACCCAATCGCTCTGTCTGAAGGTTGGGCTTTAGGTCAGATCCGGTAACTCTTGCCCCTTGGAGGGCCAATAAATAGGCTAGGGCGGACATGCCGATGCCGCCGATGCCAATAAAATGCCAAGACTCTTGAACTGCACAGGGCAAAGCGATCACACCTACTCCCACCACACACCTTTTTTATGACATGAATGGGTCGAATGTACTATACCTTACATTACGGAGTTTCTGAGGTTGATCGATGGGATTTTTACCTAAAAAAAACCTGAATCTAGGGATTTTTATGCTGTTTTTGGCAATTTTGACACTAGGGGTAGGGGAAAGGGGGCTGGCCCAGGAAACCGACTACACCGCCGCAGGGCTAGCCAAGCTCAAAAACGGTAATGCCAGAGGTGCTGTGGCGGATTTTAGTCTGGCCCTGCAACAAAAAAACACCGACCCGACAACGTTCCTGAACCTCTGTGTAGCCCGGACGGTGCTTAAGGAATTTGCTGCTGCTGAAGAAAATTGTACCCAAGCGCTACAGTTACAACCACGCTACGCCGAAGCCTATCTCAATCGTGGGATCATCCGTTCTGAGCAGAAAAATACCGAAGGAGCAGTCGCTGATTTTAACCAGGCCATTGCCCTCAATCCTAAGTTAACGGCGGCTTACTATAATCGTGCGCTAGAGTCAACGCCCCAAACCAACCCCCAAATTATCTTGCAGGATCTGGGTACTGTGATCACGCTAGACCCTAATTTTGCCGCCGCCTATTATTTGCGGGGCAGTTTACTGGCCCGTTTAGGCGATCGTAAGGGGGCCACGGGGGATCTGCGGCGGGCCACGCAGCTTTTTAAACAACAGGGCAATACCCAAGCCCTTCAGCAGGCCCAACAACGGCTGAATACCGTTCAGTGATTTGGTACTAAATTGAGATCCGGGTTTAGTTACTTTCTGCTCCCGCTAACACTGCACAAAAAAGAATCACCCTGACCCGGTCCTAGGATGATTCAGGTAAAAGATCCAGTGATCTTGTTTTGCAAAGGAGCCGCCTAAGATGGGTAGAACAGATTTTAAAATTTGCAATGCACGCCTATCGTTTTGAATGGAATAGCCGATTTGCCAGCATTCCCCGTAGCCAATGGCAGAATCTGATCGATCCCGAGACTTCGCCCTTTTTAGAATGGACTTGGCTGGCGGCCCTTGAAGAAGCGAAATGTGCGGTTCCCCAAGAGGGCTGGCAGCCCCACCATCTGTTGGTATACCGAGATAAAACCCTCGTTGGGGCGGCACCGCTTTATCTCAAAAGTCATAGTTACGGTGAATTTGTCTTTGATCAAGAGTGGGCCAATGTCGCCCAACGCTTAGGGGTCCGCTATTATCCCAAACTCGTCGCCATGATCCCCTTTACCCCGGCGACGGGCTATCGCTTTTTGATGGACCCCAGTGAAGATAGGGATCAACTTTTAGACGCGATGCTAGGGGAAATAGACCGTTGGAGCCACAGGCAAAAGCTAGCGATCTGGAATGTCTTATATCCCGCCCCGGAGTTTCAAAAACAGCTTGAACAACGCGGCTTTATGGCGCGTCTAGGCCATAACTATCAGTGGCAAAATGATGGCTACACGACTTTTGAAGACTTTTTAGACCGTTTTAAAAGCTCCCAAAAACGCAATATCCGCAAAGAACGGGCGGCTCTAGCCAAACAAGACATTGTGCTTAAAACCTATACGGGGGATCAGATCCCAGCGGGGATGTATCCCTTTATGTACGAGTTATATAGTGATACCTGCGCCAAATTTATGAACTGGAGTAAATACCTCAATCGCACCTTTTTTAAGTTAATTGCGGAGGATTTTGCCCCCTATACGGTTTTTGTCAGTGCCGAACACCAGGATAAATCCCTGGGCATGTCCTTTTGTGTACGTAAGGGAGACATGATGTTTGGGCGCTATTGGGGCTGTACCCAAGAAGTCAAGTTTTTACACTTTAGTGTGTGCTACTACGAACCAGTACTTTTTGCCATTGCCCAGGGAGTCCAACGCTTTGATCCGGGGGCGGGGGGTAGTTTTAAAATGCGCCGGGGCTTTCCGGCAACCCCAACCTATAGTTTGCACCGCATTTATAATCCAGTTTTGCGGGCAGTACTCGAAGAATATTTACCCCGCGCCAACAGTTACTATACCGAAGAGATCGACAGCCTCAACACCAAGGCGCCCCTCAAGGAAGAAGAAGACACGCCCTAGATCTGCTACAGCGCTCTGCGATAAGGTGACAGCAACCGACAACCAAACTTAATGGATCGTTAATGGCAGCAACAGTGATCTTAGCCACGGGCAATCCGGGTAAACTCCAAGAATTTCAAGAATTTTTGGCGGGATGGAACGTACTCCCCAAACCCCCAGAGCTAGATATTGAAGAAACGGGGCAGACCTTTGCCGAAAATGCCCGCCTTAAAGCCCTAGGGATCGCCCAAGCCACGGGGCAACTGGCCCTAGCCGATGATTCGGGTTTAGAGGTATTGGCCTTGGGCGGTAGACCAGGGTTGTATTCTGCCCGTTGGGGCCGTACGGACCGAGACCGTATGGCGCGGGTCTTGGCTTTGTTGCAAAATGAAGAGGACCGGCGTGCCCAATTTGTCTGCTATATGGCTTTTGCTTCACCCAAGGGGATCATTGCCGAGAGTATGGGCATTTGTGCCGGAGAGATCCTCCGGGATCATCGGGGAAGCGCAGGCTTTGGCTATGACCCGATCTTTTACTATCCGCCCTTGGGCCTGACCCTAGCCGAGATGAATGGGGATCAAAAGCATCAGATCAGTCATCGGGCCATAGCCCTGAATAAATTGCTGCCTTTTTTAGAAAGATTTACCCAAGAAGCGCCCTCCGTATACCCATGAACCACAATGCCGAAGTGATCTGTGTTGGAAGTGAGTTACTTTTGGGCCAGATCCTCAATACCAATGCACAATTTTTAGCCACCGAGTTAGCTCAATTAGGCATTCCCCATTACCTCCAAACCGTTGTCGGCGATAACGAAGCCCGGATCCATCAAGTATTAGCCCAGGCGACGCAACGGACAGGGGTTTTGATCTTCACCGGCGGGCTTGGGCCGACAGCCGACGATCTAACCCATGAATCCCTCGCCAGTTTCTTTGGGGTACCCATGACGGAGCAACCGGGGCTATGGGAGGATTTGGTTGCTAAACTCACCGTCCGGGGTCGCCCGCCCACGCCGACCCAGCGCAAGCAATGCGCCATCCCCCAAGGCGCAACGGTACTGCCTAATCCCTGGGGAACCGCCGTAGGGATCCTTTGGGAAGCCCAGCCCGGACTACATATTTTGACGTTTCCTGGGGTGCCACGCGAAATGCATGCCATGTGGCGGGAGACCGCTGTACCCTATCTCCAAGGATTAGGCTGGGGCGCTCAAGTCTTTGCTAGCGAAACCCTCCGGTTTTGGGGCATCTCTGAAGCCGCCCTCGCCGAAAAAGTCGCCCCCTTGCTCCAAGGCGGTAATCCCACCGTGGCCCCCTATGCCAAACAAGGGGAAGTTCATCTGCGTGTAACAGCGGCGGCCCCCAATGTAGCGATGGCCCAAGCCTTGATGGACCCCGTGATCCGTGAGATCCAGCAGATTGCCGGAGCTGATTATTTTGGCAAAAACGAGACTACCCTCGCCGCTGTGGTGGGGGAATTGCTCACCAGCCATGGACAGACCCTGGCCCTTGCCGAAACCTGTACGGGGGGTTTAGTGGGTCAACTGATCACCTCAGTTCCCGGTAGTTCGCGCTATTTTTTGGGCGGGGTTTTGGCCTATGACAATCGCATCAAAGCCACATTTTTAGGGGTAGATCCGCACCTCCTCAACGAAGTAGGGGCCGTAAGCCCCGAGGTAGCGCTCCAGATGGCCCAGGGTGTCCGGGATCAATTTCACAGCGATTGGGGCTTGGCCCTAACGGGGATCAGTGGTCCAGGGGGGGGGACTGCGGCCAAACCCGTAGGCTTAGTCTATATGGCCCTTGTGGGACCAAAGGGTGGGATCACGCAGGAGCGCCGGTTTTGGCCCAATCATGGCCGCGAATTTATCCGTTGGTTGACCGCCCACAGTGCCCTCGATTGGCTGCGCCGCCAATGGTAAAGAAAATTTAACCAAAGCTGTTATTTCTCAGGCAGTGGAGGATATACTTAGTAATGTAAGCAATCAGCACGCTCATGAATAAAGCGGTTCAAAAGCTTAAAGAATTTCTTGATCGCGTCGCAGACCTCCTCGCGGGGCCTTCTTCCCAGCCCGAGCCTGTTCCCGTTCCGGTCCGTGTCCGTGACATTCGTCCTAGTCATGGTCGACGCTGATAAGTTCTTGGACTGCGTAAAACCGGGCCTTCAGCATTCTTAATAAATCACTTCACCAAGGGGGCACCAAGCCCCCTTAGTCGTTTAGGAGAATAGGAATTCCAGATCCTTTTGGGTCAAGCTTTTTACAAATACACTATCTTCACTGAGTACTTGTTCTGCCAATTCAGCCTTACTTTTTTGAAGTTGGATCACTTTTTCCTCAATAGTTCCCCTGGTGATCAGTTTGTAATTAAACACCGGGCGGGTTTGACCAATGCGATAGGCGCGGTCGGTGGCTTGGGCTTCTACCGCTGGGTTCCACCAAGGATCATAGTGGATCACATAGTCTGCTCCGGTGAGGTTGAGTCCGGTCCCACCCGCTTTGAGACTGATCAAAAAGACTTGGAGACGATTATCCAGGTTGAAGCGTTCGACCCGTTCCTTGCGTTCCTTGGCGGTGGTGCCCCCGTCAATATATTCATAGGAGATGCGGGATTGCTCTAAAGACCGCTTGAGTAGGGTCAACATCGTTACAAACTGGCTAAACAAAAGTACCCGGTGTCCTTCGGCCAAGATCGTTTCTAGCAGATCCATCAACTCTAAAAGTTTGGCAGAGTCTTCGGCTGTATATTTTTCGGCTTCGACGAGGCGCGGGTCACAACACACTTGGCGCAGGCGTAACAGGGCCGCCAAGATCGACATCTGAGAACGCCCGACGCCACCACTGGTGATTTCGCCAAAGATCTGGGAACGGCACTGTTGGAGGGTCTGGAGGTAAAGGCTCTGTTGCTGGGGCTGGAGGGAGCAATAACGTACC
The DNA here is from genome assembly GCA_031398925.1 of Gloeobacteraceae cyanobacterium SOY_34_metabat_371. Taxonomy (GTDB): domain Bacteria; phylum Cyanobacteriota; class Cyanobacteriia; order Gloeobacterales; family Anthocerotibacteraceae; genus JANNOF01. The sequence continues at coordinate 15,594 of JANNOF010000368.1, forward strand.
ATATCGGTCTTGGGGGGCAAGTCTTTTTCGACTTGGGTTTTGAGTCTGCGCAAGATAAAGGGCTTGATCCGGCGCTGGAGTTCTTGAGCCGCCTGGGGATCACCGCCCGCAATGGGTTTTTCGTAGCGTTCTTGAAATAACTTATTGGTGGCCAAAAAGTCAGGCATCAAAAAGTCAAAAATGGACCACAGTTCCAAAAGTCGATTTTCAATGGGCGTACCGCTCAAGGCTAAGGTATGTAAGCCCTGGAGTTGTTTTACGGCCTTAGCGGAAACCGACTCTGGGTTTTTGATCATTTGGGCTTCGTCTAAGATCACGTAGCTAAGCCGTTGACTTTTCAAAAAATCAATGTCCCGACGCAGGATCCCATAGGTAGTAAAGACTACTTGGGGCAACTTAGGGCGTTTGAAGATCTCTTGGCGATCAGGGCCCACAAAGAGTTCAGTACGCAGCTTGGGGGTAAATTTGCGGGCCTCATCTTGCCAGTTGTAGACCACCGAAGTGGGCACGATCACCAAAGAGGGCGGGGTTTGGGGTTCTTCGCTATGTAAACTCAGCAGGGCCGTTAGGGTCTGGATCGTTTTACCCAATCCCATATCATCGGCGAGGATCCCGCTCAGGCCAAACCGGGCTAAAAACCGTAACCAATTGACCCCAGAAACCTGATAACTCCGCAGTTCGGCGTTGAGGCCCACGGGTAAGGGCAGTACAGGCAGACTCTCAAAGTTACGTAACTGTGCTAAAAAGCTTGTAAATTCAGCATCATAGGTAATGGTGACCTCTTCAACGGTTAACTGCTCCACAAGGGGCAAGACTTGATAGAGGGGATAAAGCTGATCTTGGTCGCCGATCAACCGTAGTACCCGGTCTAGGGCACGGGCCGGGAACGCCGCATACACCCCATCAGTTCCGAGATAATAGGTTTGCCCTTTGGCTAAAAGACCCTGAAGAACCTCTCGGTCAGCGGTGATCTGACTGTTGGCAACGGTTAACCCCAGGTGAAACCGGGGTTTCTCTAGGGTTAGATGGGCTTTTAATGT
>JANNOF010000377.1:0-2061 GCA_031398925.1 Gloeobacteraceae cyanobacterium SOY_34_metabat_371
CGTCCTGGCCGAACCCGATCTGTTCGAGCCCAGCTAAAGGCAAGGTCAGGAATTTCGGGTCGCCAAAGGAATCGAGGTAGCGGACGATAATGCGACGGCAATTCGTGAAAAGCTGTTCGTAAATGGCAATTGTATCGGTTGCCGTACCGGTCAAATGGATCGGCAGTTCGTCGAGCGTGAGGGCGCTGACCGGCGCGCCAGGCAGCGGCTTGCCTTCCCTGTCGTCCGCCGGCTTGGTCGTGCGGCGATGGAACCCGAGCCTCAGTCCCGCGGTCGTACCCTGCAGAACTTCGAGACCGAGCGCCTGGAGCGGCGCGGGACCTGAGTAATATTCGGCCTTTTCGATGGTCAGCGGCCAGATGGCGAGGTCGCTTGCAAGTCGGTATCGGCACGAAACGCGCCGTTCCTGCTCGACATAAACCGCATCCATATAGGCACCGGCCGGGTGCTTCACGCCCGAAGCAAGGCTTGGATCCTCGAAGGCCGGGACCGCCTGCACGAGAACTGCGGAGGGAATCGGCGCGAGATAGTTGGGAACCAGTTGATCGAGCAGTGCGGACGTGAACTCCGAAAACTCGCTCTTCAGCTTGAGCTGGACGCGTGCGGCCATGAAGGCGGCGCCCTCGAGCAATCCGGCAAGCCCCGGATCCATCTTGTCCTCGGTGAGGCCCCCCAGTCTTTCGGCGACCCCCGGATACTCCTCGGCAAAATCCTTTGAACGTTCGTAGAGGATCTTGAGCTCCCTGTTGTAGTGCTCCAGGAATTCGCGGTTCATGTCGAAACCGGCAGCCGGGTCAGCTGCACCTTGCCGGATCCAACATCGATCTCGGCAACGAATTCGATCGGAACGTCGAGCGGCTTGCAGGCCATCTCGGCGGAAACTGTGAATCGAATGCGCTGGTTGACGTCGTCGAAAGTGGTGTCGCGCTGGACCTGTAGCGTTTCCGAATTGAGGCGCGGCTCGTGCTGGATCAATGCGGCCGAGAGGTTGCGGGCGATCGCATCGACACCCATTTCCTCGCTGGTCAGGTGCGACACGTCGTAAAGGCCGAAATTCAGCACCGAGCGGCCGACATATTCGACATCTGTAAGATCGACCGCCGAACCGAGATCAATCGTATTCACCAGGGCAAGCAGGTCGACGGCGAGGTTTCGCTTGAGGACGGTTTCGTCCGCCCCTCGCCGTTTCAGGGAACTGCGGCCCGAAATAACCCGCTCCCCGCCCACGCGCTCCTCGATCCTCTTGCGTGCGTCACCGACGTCGAACGCATCGCGAAACGCAAACATCACGGGGATCTGGAAACGGTCGGCATTTCCGCTTCTCTTGCGCATGCTACTCCAGCAAAGGCTCCAGCCATACACGACTTAAAAACATGGATGCCGCACAACTCCTCGAAGCGGCGGCATCCATCCAGGCGACAGGAACGGAGCGCAGCACCAAAAACACGCACTTCCGCGTGACGAAGGTAATACGCGACCAAGCTCAATCAGGCCTGATAGTTCTTGGCGATATCCCAGGTAACGTCCTTCGTTTGGTCTTCGGAGCCGTCCGCCTTTTGTGACTTGTACTGGAACTTCACCTTGGCAAAATTCAAATGGATCGTTTCCCGCGTGCGCTCGTCGGCCTCGGTGCCGCCGGTCTGATAGGATGTGATCATCACCTCGGTCATGGTGATGACGATATATTCGACCGGCGTCTTGCCTGCCTTGCGGACGGTGAGGATTGCGGTCGGGAAATGCTCGCCGCTGCACACGGACCGGAAAAGCGCGAATGACGCAAGGTCGACGAATTTCTCGATCTTCATGTCCTGGACGCTGACCTTGCCGGAACCGCCGCCCGTAGCCACATGCAGCGTGCCGGCCTGGGTCGCCCCGAATTCGAAGCCGTCTACGTCGATTTCCTTTTTATGAACGTTGTCGACGGATTCGCCGTCGACGGTATCGAGCTTCAAGAACATGTCCACTGCCATGGCACTCTCCCGTGTGAGGTTAGAAAGCTAAGTTTGTAAGAACCGGTCGCTTACTGACGACAATACTTGGTCTGGTAGAAAACTAAACTGC
>JANNOF010000027.1:0-2746 GCA_031398925.1 Gloeobacteraceae cyanobacterium SOY_34_metabat_371
AGGGTAAGCGCAGCAAAAGCCAGAGCTACCAGAAGAAAACAGATTACCTGATCCTGCCCTCTCAAATCAGTAACCTCCCGACCTTTCATGGGCTTCTGGTCATGCCCGAACAAGGAGTCCATCAGATCCTGACCGATCCAAGTTGGGGCCGGAGTATAGCCCCGGAACTTCCCCTAGAACGCCCAGTATTTGTATCTCAACGTAGTCAGGAACTTCTCCCCAGTCCTAGCGGTCGATTAGAATCAGAAGATAATGGCTCTCCACTGGTAGATCCCCTAATCCTGATGCTCAGCAACAGCAACCGCTACCCAAACGCCAAGGGCAGAAGGTCAAACATGAATATACCTTGGAGTGAATGCCTAATCGCCAGATCCTGCGCTCCGCACTCAACCTCTCAAGACTCGGCTACGGGTGACCCTACGGCTCCCCCTGGCCCCCAAATCCGGTGAATAACGAGCTATGCAAATTTGGTCCCATGCGATGCATGTGCCCAACGCTCCCTAGGGTCGCTATTTGCTAAGCTCGCCAGAGGGCCAGAGGCCCCCTGGACCCCCGGTTGCTTAACCACTGAAAGACACTGAGGATACGCATGACTATCAGGAAAAAAGTAACTACGTCAATGCCAAACAAGATCCAACCGGATCAAGCTCCTCAAGTAACCGTTTGGCGACTGATCAAAACGCGGGTCACGGAGGAAGAAGCACTAATAATTCGGCAACGAGCTAAAGGTAAAGGATTGAGTATAGCAGCCTATGCCCGACAGAAAATACTGGATCAGGATGGTCGTAATATCGAACGCTGGATGCGCTTGGGTAGATTAGGGGGTGAATTACTGGAGCTAAAGCGAGTTATTTATGAGAGTGGCAAGATCCCTAGGGAGTTTATTGAGAAATTAGAGTTAGCCATTGAGGAGATTCGAGACTTACGGGAGCAGTTGCGATGATTGGTAATATCACCAATGGTCAAGGGTTCCGGGGCTGCCTAGATTATGTCCTAGGAAAAGATCGTCAACCAGCGCTGATTGGCGGCAATATGATGGGTGAAACAGCAAGAACATTAGCCCAAGAATTTGGCAGTGTTCGGGTACTTAAGCAGAAGATAACAAAACCCGTTTGGCATATTTCTTTATCTTCGGTGGTAGGAGAAGACCTGAGCCATGAGCAATGGAGTGAGATCACTAAAGATTATTTAATACGCATGGGTATTAATATTAATAACCACCAGTATATAGTGATCCGTCACACAGATAAACAACATGATCATGTGCATATTATTGTGAATCGGATAGGCGCTGATGGTAAGGTTTACCATAATAGTCATGACCGTTATACTTCTAAAAAAGTACTACGCGAAATTGAACGAGAACGAGGGCTAACACCTGTTCATGAAAAAAGGAAAGAGCGCATCAGAGAACGGTCCCGTTAACGCTAATATTCATTGCTGCTTTTTAAGATTGCGATACATTCCTCCGGGAGGGGCTGTAGGATCATTTATTCCGGGGCGCAGAACAACTTTAATTTCCTGTCCATCTATCTTAGTTAATGGTTTTTCGAGTACTTCAATTCGAGCATTAAGATACTCAGCTACTAACTGATTGGAGGATTTCCAATGCAAATTAATTCCGTAGGCGTTTTGATTACGAACTGCACCATAGAAATATGCTACCCGTGAAGATCCAGTAGGAGTATTATGTTTGACTATGTGAATATCATAAGCGAATGATGTTGTCGCTCCTCCATTGCTTTCAATCAGTACAGCATCAAATTTATTGTTAGGCGAAGTCAACCGAACAACTTCATCATTACTCCAGCCATCACAGGCTGAAAGCAAGCAAATAGTAACCCCTGAACAAAATGCAAGGCGCTTCATACTTTTTTAAAGAGATCATTATGAGGATCATGCAGTGCCATCATCTTATCTAGATCCTGGTTGGTATGGAGGGGAGACTAAAGTGCCCAGATGCTTATGCTCCAGAACCGCAACAAAGTCCTGCACTTCCGCTGCTTTGGCTATAGATCCTCGTGGGCTATTAACCGTAGTGTACTGGAGCAGCATAGAGTATGGCACGCTTCCAAAGAGGATTCCCCTTAGCGTTGGTGGAAGTGATAAGCATAAATTTTTGGCCCGGTTGTATCGTTGAGCCACTAAGATCCAGACCACCGTCTTGAGGGGTATACCATGATCCTTTGCCGACACCCTTATGCGTCATAAAAGCACAAAGCATATAGTGCTCCCCAGAATCAGCGGTAAAAAAACAAAAAATATTATGGCACTTCCCCCACTGTTTTGCCTCCAAGATTCCTAGCCATTCTCCCTCTGGTAAAGGTTTGCGGATATAGGGATAGGTATCAAAACCCAGTTCTAAAAGTTGTTTTCGGGAATGGGCACGGCGGATTGTCATGGATTCCTCCAGCCCTGTGGCGGGATCGGTCCTAGCATCCAAGTTACTTGAGGGTGGAATTTCATACCTCGCTGCATGAAGCTACCCTTCAGAAAGGATCTGCCTGCGGATTGCGGGATCAGGGTGCCTTCTAGGATCAGGGACTGGGTTTTCGTTGTAGCGTTACTGCCTAAGGTCGGGGCAAAGTAGGAGGTGGCCGTTTGTTTACCTAGGAGTGTTTCGGCAATCTCGATATGGACTTTGCCCTCTGGACTCAGGCTTCCTGCCCCATTACCCGTGCCACTGCCGGGACCACCACTGCCTTCTTTATCCCCAGCCCAGGCTAGAGAAAATAGCAGCATACCG
>JANNOF010000067.1:0-4074 GCA_031398925.1 Gloeobacteraceae cyanobacterium SOY_34_metabat_371
CTGCGCCGCCTGGGCACCCTTGAGTAATGTTTACTCCGAAGGGGGCACTTGGCGTTATGGTATTGCCCTGCCCGCCGCACCGGAGGCCTTGATCTTAGATTATGAATTGATCCGCTCGGCACCTCCCCGGACGTTAGTTGCGGGGATCGGCGATGCCCTAGCCAAATGGTATGAAGCCTCCGTCAGCAGTACCCAGGCCGATGATCCTTTGGTGATCACGGCGGTTCAACAGGCGCGGACCCTGCGGGATCTGCTCTTACTCAAGGGCCAACAGGCCTGTCAGAATCCCGGTGGACGGGCTTGGGAACAGATCATTGATGCCAATATCTGTCTTGCTGGCTTGGTGGGTGGTTTAGGGGGAGACCGCTGTCGCACCGTGGCCGCCCATGCCCTCCACAATGCCTTAACTACCCTCCCGACCACCCGTAATAGCCTCCACGGAGAAAAAGTCGCCTACGGGATCTTGGTGCAGTTACGCCTTGAAGAACAAGCCGGAAATCGCCTCGCTGAGATTGCCCGTCAGCAACTATTGACTTTTTATCAACAAATTGGGCTCCCTACCCGAATTGAAGACTTGCATCTAGCCTGTAGCGCTAAGGACCTGTGGCAGGTTGCGGTTGCCGCCTGCGCACCGGGGACAGATATGCATCTGTTGCCCTTTGCCGTTAGCCCTGAGGCGGTTTATCGGGCCTTGGTCAGTGAAGACACAACCGCACGGGGTGAAAGTGCTATGGTGGGGACTAATTACTAGCCGCGAAAGGGGCTAGACCCACGCTATAGCGCTGCTGCGATGCCCCAGCCTACACCCTTGAGGGTTGACTACTACAAAGTTTTGGGTATCCCGCCCAGAGCCAGGGATCAAGAAGTCCGTCAGGCGTACCGACGCTTATGTCGGGTCTATCACCCAGATACTACCGAGCTTGCCCCCGCCGAAGCCCTAGAAAAATTTTTAATTCTCAAAGAGGCGTATGCCACCTTGAGTGACCCCATCAAGCGGGTACGCTATGATCAGTCGCGTGTTAGCGCGCGTCCGAGTCCCCCACCCCAGCGCCATAACGTACCCACCCCTGATACCCTAGAGATTCGAGAACGGGCTTTATCGAATACCGAATTATTTGCCCTATCCATCTTAGGATTGGCTTTTGCTGCCTCCCTATTGTTGGTAGGGTTTGTCAGTGTACTACGAGGCTAATTGTGCATCTTTCCTCAGAAATACCGCTTTATAATCATCCCCTGCCGCAAATCGAAGCTTGGTTACGGGACCAGGGCTGTACCCAAGATGAGGATCTTTTACATTGCTGGTATCTCAAGCGCCCTAATTGGGAGGCAGCTATTTATTTAGAAGAGGCGCTACTCCGTGCGGAATACCGTTTTGATGGTCAAACCCGTAGTCTTACTTTTCCCTATTCGTTGAGTCGTTGGGATGTGGAACAGGCGGTTTTTCTGAGCAACCCCCAAGATTAAAATCTCTAGTTTGCCATTAGCCCCCGATCCTGGTATTACAATGAAAGCCTTAGCTTCGGTCTCACCCACACCGTGACGGTTTATGACTCTACATGCATGGCAGGTGATTGGTACACTGGCATGGTTAATTGCGGGGACACCGCTTTTAGCCCAAGTTGAACCCAGTACACCACCGAATCGCAGTTTTGATATTCAGGTAGTCAGCAGTGCGTACCGCCTTGGCTCTGGGGATCGGATTAATATCACCGTTTTGAATGTCCCCGAATTTAGCGGTCCGCGCGTAGTATTACCCGATGGCACCATTAGTCTGCCCATTGTTGGCACCCTCCGGGTAGAGGGATTGACTACGGCCCAACTCGAAGAGCGCTTAGGGGAGTTATATCGCCCCTACGTCAAAAATCTCTCGATTTCTGCCATTGTCGAGGCCCCGCGCCCCGTCAATGTTTCGGTATTAGGGGAAGTAAATCGTCCTGGTCCCTATACGCTCTCGTCTCAGATCACCGGAGGGGGTATGCAAATGGATACTCCCGTGGGTCTGGGTACAGGCTCTGGGATCTCCACGGGTCCTGGCTCCCGTGGCCTAACCGTATCCCAAGCCCTGCGCCTTGCGGGGGGGATCACCGAAGTTGCGGATATTGAAAACATCATGCTGGTGCGGCCTTTACCCGATGGTCAAAAAGTGCGTCGCCGGGTAAATCTGTGGGCCTTATTTCAAGATGCCGATACAACGCAGGATCTTCCCCTTTTAGATGGTGATGCCCTCCTTATTCCCCGTGCCCAAAGCAATAAACCGGGCTATGACGTGGCGCTGGTCAATAATTCAAGTTTGGCCCCCTCAACAGTGGAAGTAAAAGTATTGGGTGAGGTCAAACGGCCTGGACTGGCCAATGTTGCGCCCAATGCCCCCTTTAGCGATGCGATTGTGGCGGCGGGTGGAGCGACCAACTATGCTGACTGGAAGCGCAGTCAACTGATCCGGCTGAATCCCGATGGATCGGTCAGTCGCTGGGAAATTGCTGCCATCCTTGAGCAAGGCCGGGATCCCGAAAAGAATCCTCCTTTGCGTCGGGGGGATTTAGTGATTGTGCCGCGCTCTTTGGGCGGGGATGTGGTATCCACCCTCAATGATGCGGGCGGGACACTCAACTTGATCGGCAATTTGATCTTTTTAGTCCGTAACTTGACCCGTTTTTGAGGAATCCTGAGCCATGGCAGATGAAACTACTAGCCTGATTTCCACTTGGCGTATTTTGCGCAAGCGCCGGACCACTGCGATTAGCGTGGCTGTGGCGATCTTTTCTGGGGTCGCGATTTATACATTTACCCGCGTTCCGGTATTTCAATCTGAATCGTTACTGCTCATGGATAACCCAACTTCGGTGCCCTTGGTCCAAGCCCAAGAGAAGCTTGATAAAGAGTTTGCCGTATCCTCATCTACGTCTTTAGCCACTGAGATCCAGATTTTAAAGAGCAAGAGCTTGATCACGCGGGCGGTCGATTCACTGAAGCAAAAGTACCCCACCCTTGATGCTGATGTGGTAGCCGAAAACATTGGCATTTTTCAGATCGAAGATGCGGGTGTCCTTTCTGTTGCCTATCGAGATGTCATACCAGAGCGGGTGGTTGCGGTTTTGAATGCGTTGGGGAAAGTCTATGTGGATTACTCTTTGGAAACTCGCCGTTCTCAGGCGAGTAACGCGATTAGGTTTATTGAGAAGAAACTCCCTCAAGCAGAAAAAGAACTCCAAACCGCTTCCCAAGAACTACGGGAGTTTAGGACCGAAAAAGGGATCTCCGACCCTGGGCAGTTAGCCACAGCCATGACCGAGGCTACCCTAGCCCTACAAAAACAAGAAGAACAGGCCAACATAGCGGTTCAAGAAGCCCAACAAGCCTACGCAATTGTGCAACGACGGGTGGGTAAATCCGCCGAGGATGCGATGACGCTTTCGATCCTCAGCCAAAATGCTCAATACCAAAAATACCTAGAACAACTCCAAGAAACTGAATATAACTACGCGATTGAACGGGCACGTTTTAAAGAAGCTAACCCCGCCGTGAAAGTCCTCAGAGAACGCCGGGATCAACTTTTGGGTCTGGTACAGGCTAAAGCCCGCGAATTATTGGGTGCCAAAGAAGCCAACCGTATCGCCCAATCTACGCTTCAAGAGTCGCTGACCGATGGCAGTATTGCGGAGAATCAACCCAATGTGGGTACGGTGCCTACGACCTATGAATCGATGCAAATCAAGCAGGTCGGCGATCTGTTGGTCACCATAAGTGACCTCAAAGTCCGGCAAGTTACCCTCAATGGGGTGCGCCGTGCCCTCCAGGAGACCAACGCCAAAATGCGGGAAGTCCCGGCCCTCCAAGACCGTTATGCCAATTTGGTGCGTACCTATGTGCTCACCGAAACCAATTACACCAACCTCAAGCAAAAACTAGAAGAACTCACGATCACAGAGGCCCAGGAATCTTCCCCTTGGAAAGTGATCGAACCGCCCTACCTGCCGGATGAACAGATCTCTCCCAAAACCATTCCTAACCTGCTCATTGGCCTAGTGGCCGGGGCGCTTTTGGGTGTGGGTGCCGCCCTACTGCTGGAACTAC
>JANNOF010000069.1:0-11867 GCA_031398925.1 Gloeobacteraceae cyanobacterium SOY_34_metabat_371
GACTTTGGCGGTGATCGCCCCAAAAGGAATGGCAATGGCAAGCACAGCCGTTAAGGGATCAAGACCCCATAAATTGACAAACAAGAGTCCCCAGAGGATCTCGTGCAAAGCACGGGGGATCACCAAAATGCTGCGTACGGCGATCCAAACGCCTCCCCAACGTTGATTGCCTAAGACCGTTTGCCACCAAATTTCTGAAGCAAGGACACCGCCAACCAAGCCAATGCCCAAGCTCAACGTCGTACCACAAACCGCATAGGCCAAGGTGATCACGGTGGCATCAAGGGTTAAACGGAGCAATTCCTGGTCTAGATCGGGGTGTAGCGCAGCCTGCCAAAAACGGACAAACTGCCCCCAGCCCCCTGGATTAACCAGGTCCGTGCCCCCAAGCCCTGCACCGTAGAGGGCATAGCCCACCGCACCCAAAACGAGTACTCCCCCGGTTAAACGGGCATTGTTAGGGCTAATCACAGCGATAGAGATCCGTCAGTTGCTGGGGGGTTACCGCTTGGGGCTGAGTATCTAAAACGATTCGGCCCTGACGTAGCCCTAGGATCCGGGTACAGTGGCTCAAGGCATAGTCGGGATTATGCAAACTGAGGATCAAGGTTTTACCCTGCTGTTCATTACACATCCGCAAGAGATCCATGACCGTTTGGCTCAGTTCGGGGTCTAGATTGGAAATCGGCTCATCCCCCAAGATTAAAAGCGGGTCTTGCACCAAAACCCGCGCTAGGGCTACGCGTTGCCGTTGACCACCGGAAAGCTGATCCGTACGGGCCAACAACTTTTCAGCGATCCCCACTTGGGCTAGGGCCTTTTGAGCGCGGGAAATTTCCTGGGGCCAGATCAAAGAGAGGGCTGCTTTCCACCAAGGCCAGCGTCCTAAATGACCGCAATTGACATTGTGAATTACCCGTAGACTCTCGATCAGGTGATAGTGCTGGTACACCATCCCGATTTTAGACTGGGCGGCTCGGAGCGCTGGGGGCCGAAGCTGCGTGAGATCGACGGAGTTAAACCAGACGGACCCTTGGGTGGGCCGCAAGGTGCCATTGAGTATGCGCAGCAGGGTTGTTTTACCACTCCCACTAGCGCCTAAGAGCGCAACGCGTTCTCCTGACGCAATGGATAGATCGAGATCCTTCAAGGCTTGCTGGGGCCCAAAGGCATGGCTGACCTTTTGGAGCAAGATCAAAGGAATGCTCACTTGATCTTGCCGATCTCCCGGCCTACGGCTTCAATTTGCGCGTAGTTGCTATTACGGGTCGGGATAAATTTGGTGGCGCCAAAGAGTTCTAGGATCTCTTTTTGTGCGGAGACTTTAGCATCTAGCTTTAAAAAGGTCTCTTGGATCCTGCGGGTCAGGGCTGGACCATAGCGCCTGGATACCTGGGGGTTGAGCACCCAATGGTAATCAAAATAGGCTGGGGTCCGCCAGAATTCTTGGACTTTGGTTAAGTCGACTTCTTTAGCCTTGGTGCGACTGAGCCAAACCTGCTCATTGAGCACCCCACACTCAAAAGTGCCTGCTTCCACCAGCTTAATCGTGGTGTCATGGGATCCTGAAAACCCCACTTGACCTTTAAAATCACTGAGCTTGACGCCCGCCTGTTGTAAAAAGTATTGGGGCATTAAACGACCAGACGTGGAGGATTCACTCCCAAAAGTAAAAGTTCGGCCCTTAAGAATACTGAGCCCTTTTTGATCTTTGAGGGGAGCGATATTGGTTTGGCGATTGGCAATAAAAATACTGTGGAACTGAGCGTCAATATCGCGTTGGGCAATCGCTTCTGCCCCCGGCACCTGGAGTCGTGCCTGGACACCCGTGAGGCCCCCGAACCAAACCAGATCCAGATCACCCACGCGAAAAGCTGTGACCACAGCCGTGTAATCGGTAACGGGCTTGTAGATTACGGGGATCTGTAGCTCAGCCTGCAAATAGGCCACTAATTTGCCATAAAGTCGCTGTAGCTTCTCCGGGTCTTGATCGGGGATGGCTCCAATGGTTAAGGGACGGTCCTGGGCCAGGGCAGACACTCCCCCTAAGCTTGACAGCAACAGCACACTCGCCGCTCTACGTTTCACGGTCTACCTACGGGATCTCGTAGCTAAGTATACCTGTCCCCCTTAAGACAAGCCTAAGCCCTCTATGGGTGCAAAACCTTGGCGTTGGATATTTTCGGTGACCGTACGCGGGTCCATAAATTGTAAAAGGTAATCCGGCCCGCCAGCTTTGGTTCCTAAACCACTGAGCTTAAACCCTCCAAAGGGTTGACGTTCCACAATGGCCCCGGTAATCGATCGGTTGAGGTAGAGATTACCCACTTCAAACTCAGCCCGGGCGGTCTCAATATGGGATGGTGTCCGAGAATATAAGCCCCCAGTCAAGGCGTAGGGGGTGCCATTGGCAATGTCGAGGGCTTCGTTAAAGTCTTTAGCACGGATCACCGCCAAAACTGGGGCAAAGACTTCCTCTTGGGCCAACGCATCCTGGGGGTCCACATCGGCAATGATCGTGGGGCCAACATAATACCCCGTTGCGGGAGTGTCCTGCTGGAGCATAACCCGGCCTTTAGCCTGTTGAATAAAACCTAAGGCTCGGGCTTGGGCGATGGCATCGATCACCGGTACGATACGGCTTTGGGGATCGGTGGCGGGGCCAAGGGTTAAAGAACGGGCCGCTTCCACCAAGCGCTCTAAAAAAGCCTCGTAAATCGGGGCTAACACGATTACCCGTGAACAGGCGGAACATTTTTGACCGCTATAGCTAAAGGCGGAGTGTAAAACCCCCAGGACCGCCTGATCCAAATCGGCACTTTCATCAATGATGATGGCATTTTTGCCCCCCATTTCACTGATCACCCGTTTCATCTGGGTCTGACCGGGGCGGAGCTGGGCGCATTCTTGATAGATCAGACAACCCACGGTTTTTGATCCGGTAAAAGCTACCGTGGCGGTTTGGAAATGACGGACTAAATACGACCCAATCTCCTCCCCTTTGCCCGGTAAAAAATTTAAAACTCCGGGGGGTACTCCGGCCTCAGCAAAGAGTTCATAGATCAAAGCCCCGATCACCGAAGATTGCTCCGCAGGTTTGAGGATCACGGTATTACCGGTAACGATGGCGGCACAGGTCATCCCCAACGGGATCGCCAAGGGAAAATTCCAGGGACCGATCACCACCGCAACCCCCCTGGGCCAATAGTGGTAGTGATTGGTTTCACCGGGGACATGAGCACTGTGCCCCTGATCGAGCTGGCGCATTTGATGGGCATAGTAACGACAAAAATCTACGGCCTCCGAGACCTCGGCATCCGCCTCACGGGCTGGCTTGGCGACTTCGTGGGCCAACCAAGCGATCAGTTCAAAGCGGCGCGTTTCCATCACTCCGGCGACCCGGTCTAATAGATCAGCCCGTTCGTGGGCGGGGGTTTTACGCCAGGTCTTGTAGGCATGGTACGCCCCTTGGATCGCTTGTTCGGCGTGCTCAAGGGTGGCATAACCGATGTGACCTACTACCTCCGTGGGCTCTGCTGGATTCACCGAAGACACTAGGGAGGTACCCGTCACGGCTTGACCGTTAATCACAGGTAGATAGGTTTTGCCCAAACGCCCCCGGACTTGCATCAAGGCTTGATAAAGTTGATCCCGCACGAGGGCACGGCTGAAGTCTTGATTGGGGCAATTGACAAAGCCCGTAGGGACAGGGGGTGGGTTTTTGGGTTGCGGCTTAGGGACTGCCAAAAGAACGTTAGGATCGAGGGCCGTATTGCTGCTTTGGCGCAAAAAAGAGGTATTGGCGGTATTTTCGAGCAATCTACGGATCAAATAGGCCATCCCTGGTAAAAGTTCTCCGTAGGGGCTATACACCCGGACCCGGCGCTCTAAACCAGCTAAAGCCTGGGCATAGCGGTCTGCCATGCCGTAGAGCATCTGGATCTCTAGACCCTTTTGGGGAACCTGATAATGCTCCGCCAGAACGAGGGCTTGGGCCAAAGAACGGACGTTATGGCTGGCAATGGCCGTATTGATCACCGTGTGATTAGAGAGCAAAAGTTCGCTGATCCGCTCGAAGTTTTGATCGGTCTCGGCCTTATCGGTATATACGGGAATCGGCCAATGCTCTTGAGAGGCACGGATCACTTCTTGATCCCAGTAGGCCCCTTTGACCAGACGGACCGTGACGGGTGTACCCCGATTTTTGGCCCACTGGAGGATCTGTTCTGCATCCTGATAGCTATCTTTGAGATAGGCCTGGATCGTTAGTCCCAGGTCTGACCGCGTACGGTACTGCGGCTCCAAAAAAAGTTCTTGGACGATCCGATAGGTGAGGTCCTTGTAGGCGTACTGCTCCATATCCACATGGACAAAGCAGCCCGTTTCCTTAGCCCGGTCTAAAAGCTGGCGCAGACGGGCTTGGACGATCTGGCCTGTGCCTGCGGGATCAAGGGGATCAAATTGGGAAAATAGGGCACTCAGTTTGACCGAAATGCTGACCCTGGGCAATTCTTGACCATCGGCTTGATCCACTAGGGGGATCTTGGTCCAACTTTTTGCAGCTTGGGCCAGTTGGGTCATTAGATCTAAATAGCGCTGGAGATAGGCAAGGGCCTCGGGTTCAGAGGTCACCGCTTCACCGAGTAAGTCCACGGAAAAGGCCAATTTCTTTTTACGCAGTTGGCCTAGGGTCTTGATTGCTTCCTCTAAGGTCGATCCGCAGATAAATTTTTTCGCCAGTTGCTCAACTCCGATCCCCAAGGCCGCCGCCGCCGTTTGGGCCGGGAGGCTATCGGGTTTGGTATAATTCAAAGATTTTTGTAACAGATCCGGCAAGGGCAAACCCCGTTGCCCCAGGTATTCCTGCATGTGCCGTGCGATTTCTGGCTTAGAGCGCAACGCCGGAAGGCAATCCACCAGGCGAAATAACTCAAACCGGATCCGCTCATCCGCCATCGCCCACTCCATGATCTTGTCATCCCAAAAATTCTTTTGTAGGAGTTGGGCAAAGCCCTTTTGCGGGATACTTTCCTGCAAGATCCGGGTACCTAGGGCAAGGATTTGGGGTTCTAAGTCGGTGCGTAGGGGAGTCATAGTCATAAAATCTGCCAATGGATTGCCCCCATCGTGACATATTCTCCTAAGCTCTCCTACCAAATCTAGTTCGTCCTAATGGTAGGATTCACAAAGCAATATTTAAGGAAGCTTCATGGCTAACCTGCGCGGGATCAGAGACCGGATCAAATCGGTTTCCAACACCCAAAAGATTACTAAGGCCATGCGGCTCGTGGCTGCGGCTAAGGTGCGTAAAGCGCAAGAGCAGGTTTTAGGTACGCGCCCCTTCGCCGATAAACTGACCACCGTGATCTACCGCCTAGGCACCCGCTTGAGCCTAGAGGATGTAAGCCTACCGCTATTGCAAAAACGGGAAGTCAAATCCGTGGCTGTGCTGGTCCTTAGTTCAGACCGGGGCCTTTGTGGGGGCTACAACGCCAACGTCCTGCGTAGATCAGTGGTTGAGTTACGACGTCTGCAAGAAGAAGGCAAAGAGATCCGCGTTTACCCCGTCGGAACCAAAGCCGTGAGCTTCTTCCGCCGTTCAAATTTTACTGTGGAAAAAACCTATGCCAATCTACCGCAAGTACCCACTGCCGAAGAGGCGCTAACCATTGTTGATGAGTTACTCTCATCCTTTTTGTCCGGTGAAGTAGATTCCGTGCTCATGGTCTACACCCGCTTTGTGTCCCTGATCGCTTCTCGACCCGTGATCCAGACCCTCTTACCCCTAGATCCCAGCACCTTGGGCCAAGATGACGAGATCTTTCGCTTGATCAGTGAGGGAGGGCAATTTAAAGTGTCCCGCGAAAAAGTAGCGGTCAATCAAAAAGAACTGCCCCAAGACATGATCTTTGAGCAAGATCCCACCCAGATCCTGGATTCCCTGTTGCCCCTTTACCTGCAAAGCCAAGTGCTACGTGCCCTCCAAGAAGCCTCTGCCAGTGAACTGGCTTCGCGGATGACCGCCATGAGCGCCGCCTCTGACAATGCCAAAAAATTAATTGGCACCCTGACCCTGCAATACAACAAAGCCCGTCAAGCCAGCATTACCCAGCAGATCATGGAGATCGTCGGTGGCGCTGAAGCGATGAATTAAGCCCATGAACGATATAAAAAAGGGTAGGGCTAACGCCCTACCCTTTTTGTTTTAAATACTTAGTCGTTGGGCCAGTCTTCGTGGGCCAGTAATTCACAAATCGGGCTACCGAGACTAAACTCATGGCGCTGTAACTCATGGACCACTTCAGGCCATTCGGCACGGTCGTAGAACAACGCTAAATCGGCAATGGGTTGTTGCCGAGAAATCCGTCCTCGTTCTACGAGATAGCGGGATTCGTCACAAATCTGGGAGAAGGCAAAACGTACTGCTTGAATCATGATAGTTACCCAATGGGTTGAAGAAGCATCTTTATCTTTATAGCGCAAGGGTCCGCGGACCTATAGGTATTGTAATATACAAAACGATTTAAGATCCCTCCCAAGTTCACCTAATTTTGAGCAATATTGGGGCTTGATCCCACTTGGGTACTCAGAATTGGGGATTTACAATCTAGAAGCTGGAGCGATCTCGGCCTAGAGATACAGCGATAATAAAAGACGCTAGCTGGTTAAAATTTTGATGCACCCCACCCTGCGTACTTTGTGCTTAATCGGCTTTCTATGCATGGCCCCCGTGATTGCCCAAGAGGTGCCAGCGCCGCCTAAACCGCTCCAGTCGTCAGAGAAAGCTCAGGCAGGATTACTCCGCCTCAAGGGGATCGAGCAGTTACGGAAGGGGCTATATCCCCAAGCCCTACAGTACCTAGATCAAGCTTTGGCAGTTTATACCCAGCTTGGGGATAAACGTAGTCAAGGGAGTATTTATGGGCTAAAGGGAGGGGTATATCTCGCCCAACAGAACTATCCCCAAGCCCTAGCCGCCCAACAAAAACGTTTAGCCCTGGCCCTAGAAACCCAAGATCAGATGGGTAAAGCCAATGCCTACGCCAATTTAGGCAATATTGCCTATGCCTTGGGAGACTATCCTAAAGCCATAGGTGATCTAGAACAGGCCCTGATTCTAGGAAAAGATCAAGACCTCATCGCTACGGTAACCATCAACCTCGGATCGGTCTATCGCAATTTAGAAGACTATCCCAAAGCCCTCGATCTATTGCAAAAAGCCCTCAATCTAGACCTCAGTAAAAATCCCAGTGCCCAAGGGACGGCTAAGGGTCAACTAGGAATGGTCTATCTTGCCCAGGGGGATCTACCCAACGCTCAAAAATATTTAGAACAGAGTCTCCAGATCTTGCAAATACTCAAAACTCCTACCATCGAAGCCGTTGCGTACCGCAACTTAGGAGCGCTCCATATCGCCCAAGGCGATTGGGCTAAAGCCCAAGAAGTATTAGCTAAAAGTCGCCTGCAAAGCCAAGGGGATCTGCGGGCTGAGGGACAAATTTGGGGCCTACTGGGCATCCTAGCAGCCAAACAAGGTGATTATGCCAAGGCACTGGAATATCAAACCAAAAGTCTCCAAATGGCCCAAGTCAGTGGGCATCGCTGGGCCGAGGCCCAAACCCAAGTCCAACTAGCCCAGGTCTACACCCAACTCCAACGGCCCTCGGAGCAACAACAGGCCCTAGCCCTAGCCCTCAAGCTCTATACCACTATGGGTATGACCAAACACGTACAACGCCTCAAGGAGCAACTGACCTCAGGGGCTGCTCCTCTTCAAGAAAATGGTTAATTTTCACGCTCAAACAGAAGTTCTGGGCCAACTCCAAGCCGGTTCCTGTGCGGTGATCCCGACAGATACCGTACCAGGGCTGACGAGCCTCCCTCAATTTAGTACGCAGATCTATACCCGCAAAGGGCGAGCGCTCCACAAGCCCCTGATCTTGCTGGCAGCGGATCTAGACCAAGTGCGAGTGCTTTGTCAGGGCTGGGAACCAGCCTGGGAAGACTTGATAACCACCCATTGGCCGGGAGCACTGACCCTGGTACTACCCGCCTCAGACCGCGTGCCCACACACCTCGCCCCTGATGGAACCATTGGGATCCGAATCCCCAATCAGCCCGAAACCCTCGCCTTACTGGCCCAAAGTGGTCCCCTCACGACGACTAGTGTCAATCGTTCCGGGCAGCCCCCGCTTACGGATCCCCAGATGATCCAGGATCTTTTTCCTGACCTCTACTTACTTAAGGGAGCCTATGGGCAGGGGGTTCCCTCCACGGTGATCCGTTGGCAAACCCAGGGGCACATGTCTGGTTGGGAAGTAGTACGCTTAGGATCGGTTATCCTAGCGCCCGATGTTTTAAGCTCAACTTCTTTACCGAGCTAAATTTGCCTGGACGGGGCATGATTTAGGGCAAGGGAAAATCGCTAACCGAGTATTGTTGCCAGTCCTGGTAGTCATAGTGCCACCACTCGCTTGCCAAAACCTTAAAACCCACTTGATTCAATGCTTTTTGTAGGATCTGAACGTGTTTTCGGGCCGGATCAGACCATTGATTTTGAGCACTGGGACTGGCAATAGGCGAAAAATCATCAAAGTCCGTCGGAACTTCTAATGCTGATCCATTTTTGGTAACTAAAGTAATATCCACCGCCGCCCCGCGATTATGACGTGATCCAGTCTTCGGATCAGCTACGTAACGATCATCGGGCACAAGGGCCCACATTTTTTTTTGCACACTCAGCGGACGATAGCAATCCCAGATCTTGAGGCTATAGCCTTGAGTCAAAAGATCCTGTTGGGCTTTTTGAAGCGCTAAAGCTACGGGACGACGCAGCAAACAAGTTTCCTTAGGATAGACCGTTTCCTTCAGGAAATTATTTGGAGTAGCATAGGCCATCTGTATGTACACAGACGGTTCTAATTTTTTAAAATCAATCCATTCCTCTTCAGCCCCAATGGGTAGGGCCAACAATACACCCAAAGCCAACCCCATCACCGTTGATCCGAGTACTTTAACGAACATAATCTAGGCTCCTTCCCGGCGGCTCTGGATCAGTTGGCGTAGGCTTAGTTCAGCGGCAATTTCATCCTGTTGACAACGATCCAAAAATTGATAGAAGTCTTCTTTTTGCATCAGTGGAAACGTAGGACTTTGATCCACCGCTTGATAGGCTGCCTCTTGGCGTTGATAGATCACAAGCTTTTCACCGTTAAATCGCCAAAATTCTGGGACCCCAAGGCTTGCGTAGAAGCTATTTTTATCGATATCCGTATGGGTAATATCCACTTCTACCACCAGATCAGGAGGCGGATCAACGGCCAGATCAATATATTTACCCGCAACTTTAGCTTGGTTTTGAATATAAAATGCGTTATCAGGCTCGGCACCGCGTTGGAGATCAAAACGATTAAGGGTAGTAGAACCTATGGTCTTTAACTTCAGCTCAGACATCAATACCCAAATACGAATAAATAAACTGATATAAATCTGTGCCTGCTCATGTTGTTCAGATGGCATGGTAATCTCTAGCGTCCCCTGATCAAAAATTAAACGGGTTTTACGATTGTTCCCGAGACCTGCCAAAACCTGACAATATCCAGCCCAAGAAATGTGATGGATGCGTACCCGTTGGTCCCCTGAGGGCTTTGTTGGAACTAGGTTGTTTAAGGCAGTGAGCATCGTAATTTCCCCCCCAAGCATTTTGTCCCTAAACCTGATCGAACCATTGGACCCCCGCTTCGGTCACAACTCCCTTGAGCCTTTGATCCCAAGGATCGGGATCAAAATGCGTGATCCAGCCTTGAGTACCCATAATGCCAAGGGTAGTTAAAGCGTAACACGCCAAAAAACGGTCGTAATAGCCCCCCCCATAACCCAGGCGATAACCAGCGTGACTACAGCCTAAAGTGGGCACCAAAACCAGTCCAGTTAGGGCTGGGTCTAAGCTCTGGCATAGTGAATCTGGTTCGCGTAACCCGTAGGTTCGCATGGTCAAGCGTTGGGGATCGTAGTGATGCCAAAGCAGATCCTGGGCACTACAACGGGGGATGCCCCAGATTTTGTGGGGAAATAAAGTAACTAAGGGTAAAAGATCGATCTCCTCAGCTAAGGGAAGATAAAAAAATACCTGATCCGCCCCTAAAAATTCAGGTAATTGGGCGATGTGCTGACAAATACGTTTACTTTGGGTCTGACGTTCTTCACGAGAAAATTCGTCCCGTAACTGTTTACAGTATTTACGCAATTGGGGTTTATTCACAGGGCGCCCCGTACCCGGTAGGCCCCCAGCAATTTAAGGTCTTCGGTTAAAAGGTGCAAATCCTCTAGGGCCTCGCGGATCAACGGCTGGGTTTGATTACCCTCTAGCTCAATAAAAAAGACATATTCTCCGAGGGCTTTTTTGGCTGGACGCGACTCGATGCGGGTCAAATTGATCCCCCGTACCGCAAATGCCAAAAGCGCCTGGACCAGGACCCCCGGTCCCCGGCGGCGCGGGCTAAAGGCTAACGCCAAGCGCTCTCCATCCAAGAGACACGCGCGGCCTACGATCCAAAAGCGGGTGCGGTTATCGGCAAAGTCACTGATCAAAGGCACCAGGATCGGCACCTGGTTTAGATCCGCCGCCCGCGCTGAGCCTATGGCTGCGTAGGGCAGATCGGGGCTGAGATAGCTTAGGGCGGTGGTGGTAGAAGCGGTCGGGATCTGTTGGGCGTGGGGTAAAAAAGCCCCCAGCCATTCTTGGCACTGGGCGAGGGCTTGGGGATGGGAATACACCCGCTGGATCAAGGCTAGTTCTGAACAATAGCTGATCAGAGCATGGGCAATGGGCAATTCGAGGGCACCCTGGATCTGTAGCCCTTCTAGGTGCCACAGCGCATCTAAGGTCATACCGACGGTGCCCTCAATGGAGTTTTCCACCGGGACCACCGCCTGATCCATTCCTTGGTCAAGAACCGCACGCAGTGCCCCCCCAATGCTGTTATGGGGGATCAGGTGCGCTGTAGGCGCCCAACAGTGAGCCGCTTGTTCGGTATAGGTGCCGGGGGGGCCAAGATAAGAGATCTGCATGGGACTACTGTATCCTGCGTGATCCCCAGCAGCATCTAAGGGCTGAAATTAACGGTGTTGATCAGCACCCAATCTCTTCCCACGGTGCCGTATTATTAAATTATGATAAAACTTGCATCAATAATTTTGAGCAAGTAAGCATCTGGAGGATCTCATGGCCCTTGTGCCTCTGCGTATTTTGTTAGACCATGCCGCCGAATTCGGTTATGGTGTCCCTGCTTTTAACGTCAACAACCTCGAACAGATCCGCGCCATCATGGATGCGGCAGTCGCTACCGACAGCCCGGTGATCTTGCAAGCCTCGCGTGGGGCCCGTAAGTACGCTGGAGAATCGTTCCTACGCCATATGATCCTTGCTGCGGTTGAAGAATATCCCACCATTCCCATCGTTTTACATCAAGACCACGGCAACAGTCCGGCCACCTGCTTTTCGGCGATCCAAAATGGCTTTACCAGTGTCATGATGGATGGCTCCCTTGAAGCAGATGCCAAAACCCCCGCCACCTACGAATACAACGTCGCTGTTACGTTAGAAGTGGTCAAAGTGGCCCATGCCTTTGGGGTTAGCGTCGAAGGCGAACTAGGGTGCCTAGGATCTCTCGAAAGCGGTACCGGCGAGCAAGAAGATGGGCATGGAGCCGAAGGCGTCCTCTCCCATGATCAACTGCTGACAGACCCTGTTCAAGCGGCGGATTTTGTCACCCAAACCGGGGTAGATGCCTTGGCCATTGCCATTGGCACCAGTCACGGGGCCTACAAGTTCTCCCGTAAACCCGATGGTGCAATCCTCGCCATTG
>JANNOF010000073.1:0-5510 GCA_031398925.1 Gloeobacteraceae cyanobacterium SOY_34_metabat_371
CCAATCAATTGATAGGCGGGAAAAGGACCGTTAGTTAGCACCCTAGCGCGCATTGGGTAGACCCCATCCGAAGAAGGGTTATACACCTCATTATAGGTCACCTCAGGGATCTCACCTTTAGGGATAGCCTCCTTGAGTTGGAGCGTCAAGGCGCGGGCTGATTTATCTAGGTCTATGGCTTGGATAGGCAGTTCTGTCCCAGACACGGTACCGCGCACGGTTACTTGATCAGGATTGATCTGACCGTCAAACTCTGGGAAATAAAGGATCTGAATATTGGTCGTTGGTGCATTGAGGGCTTTTAACGTCAAAGTATAACGGTCTCTAGCGCCGGGAGTCTGCTCTTGGACCTTGTACTTGAGGACTTTGTTATTATCGAGGCCCATCATAAAACCCGACTGGGCCGCGACCGGAAGGATCAAAAACAGTCCCATAAAAGTAAGTAGCAGACATCGTTGGATCAAAGTCATGCGCTCCTCATAGCAGGGTTACCTTCTACCGGAGCAACCAGGGCTTCTTCAAGGGGCGCCCGGCCTAGACGCTGCTCTAAAATATCAATCACTGTGCGTCCGAAGTCGTTGGGATTCTTTTGCCAGGCCTCAAGACAGACTTCTCCAAAAAAAGATCCCAGGGGTTCTGGATTCCAAAGCAGCTTAAGGGCGGTCCAAGGGGTCATTTCCATCGGGTCATACCCTGCCTCAAGAATACCGTTTTTAAGGGCATATTCTTCTAGGCCCGTATGGGGTTGAAGGCCAATAAAAAAGATCGCCGGATCAACTTTATCGCGTCCAAAGATTGCTTCTAGTTCACGATGGTAGGCAATGGTCTCTCGGATCGTGGCGTGGGTTTCATCAATGACGTTAAAAGAATAATTAACCGAAACGATGTCTTGATATCCCGCGGCAACCAGACCCCGACAATTTTCCAAGACCACCCGTAGGTTATAGCCCAAGCGCATTTTACGTACTAGCTTTTGTGATCCGGAAGTGATACCGATCTCAAAGTAGTTCATGCCCGTTTCGACCATTAACTTGGCCACTTCTGGAGTGACATTATCGGCACGAATATAGGCCGCCCAATGAATATCCTGCATTCCCGAAGTCTTGATCTTTTCGAGCAGTTCAATACAGCCAGGAATATACATCTTGGAGGGAATAAACTGAGCATCCGTAAACCAGAAATTGCGTACGCCCCGGTCGTAGAGTTGGCGCATTTCCTTGATCACTTCATCGGCAGGGTTAACCCGAACCCGTTTTCCTTCCACTACGGTGTAGATGCAGTAAATACAGTTATGGGGACAGCCCCGCTTGGTTTGTACCCCCAGATAAAAGTCACCGCCCAAATAATAGCTAAAGTCGGGCCAAATCCTAGCGATATAATCATAATCCGTGGCGGTTTTAATAAACTCAGTCGGCTTCTCATCAATTAGATGATTACGGGGTTTTTCTTTCCCAGCCACATAGCAACGCTCACTAGAAATATCCTCACGGCGGATCAATTTTTCTAAAAGATATTCCCCTTCACCGACAGAGATAATGGTCCCCCAAGGCACCTGGGAACCCAATTGTTCGTAAAAGACACTGACGGCCCCACCACCAATCACCGTCTGGCAATCATGGTGATACTGACGCGCTTTGTCATGGCCTAAACGGATCAAACCTAAGTTGCGCCATAGTTCAGCGTAATAATCCACTGTCAATTTCAAGCCCCCCAAGGCCGCCCGTGCTTTCGTTAGGGGATTGGGAGAATAGAAAAATTCAAACGCATTTTGTAACGGATTTCCCGCCCGCCCGCCGACGGGTGCATACACTTGAATATCCCGCCAGGAAAATAACAGTAATGTAGGCTGAAAAGTGTCGATCTTTTCGGCTAAAGCTTGGCTGTAATCCAAGGGGGGCACCGTGCCTAGATCAAACAGATCTTGGACGAGATCCGGAAAAACCTTGTGCAGATGATCAGCCAGATAGATCACCCCAATGGGGAAGATCGGATTGCAGGGTAGACGGACATAAAGGACGCGGTCGTTCATGGTTCACAAAGGACGCTGATCCCAGGGTAACACCGCTACTAGAAGCTGACCCAGGGGGTCTGATCAGAGAAACTTGATCTTACGGGCGGCATACAGGCACATCTTGAGCAAAATCAAACCTTCGCGGACGTGTTGAATGTTGGACTGACCATAGACCCGCTCATGGTAACGAACGGGGACATCCAGGATCTTGAGGTGGAGTTTCGCTGCACCGAACAAAAGATCAAAATCCCCAAAGGGATCAAAGTCACCAAAGTAGCTCCGGCCCGCGGCAATGCGCACATAATCCTTGCGCCACAGGACTTTAGTCCCGCAGAGGGTATCTTTAAACCGTTGTCCCAAAAGATAGCTAAACGTTAGCCCAAAGATCTTATTGGCCACGGTGTTGAGCCAAGGCATCGCCTCGGCGGAGCGGGGGTAGACCAAACGTGAGCCATTGGCAAACTCGCACCGTCCTGTGGCAAGGGCCGCATAAAACTTCACCAGATCCCCAGGGGTCACCGTCAGATCCGCATCTAAAATCATCAGAATATCCCCCGTCGCCTGGGCGAAGCCCAAACGTACCGCATCCCCTTTACCTTTACCCGTCTGTTGAAGTGCCTTAAGGCTGCAAGGGCCACGATAGTGTGCCATAACCCGTTGGATCTCGGCCCAGGTGTCATCCTGAGAGTGTCCTTCGATAAAGATTACCTCCGTCGCACCAGCTAAGGGGGGCATGAGATCAAGGGCGGCTTGAATATTCCCCTGTTCATTACGCGC
This sequence comes from Gloeobacteraceae cyanobacterium SOY_34_metabat_371, assembly GCA_031398925.1. GTDB lineage: Bacteria > Cyanobacteriota > Cyanobacteriia > Gloeobacterales > Anthocerotibacteraceae > JANNOF01. The sequence goes on from JANNOF010000073.1 coordinate 2,789, forward strand.
GGGGATCACAATCGAAACCGAGGGCGGAGGTGCACAGGGCTGGGGGACCAAACGGCAGACAAGATAATTGCTCAAACATAGCTGCTCAAATAAGGGAATATAGGCCAAATAGCGATTAAGTACGGCACTGATTGGCCCTAGATTGATGGGGCAGAGGACTCTGCGGCCCTGCTTAATGGTTTCAAAGCCTCCCAATTGAAGTAAATTGACCAGATCATCGTTGGAGAGCCAATTTTCAGCGGGTTGGGGCATTCGCAATCCCAGGGCTTCTGCCCAGCGCAACAGGGGTTCCCACAGGTAACTATGGTGCAGAATCACCACGCGCGTGTGGGGGGTACACAAGGGGATCATTCGGGTTAACGCTTGTTGGAGATCGCCTACATAGCCAATGGTTCCTGCCAGCACAATATAGTCAAAAGGCCCATGGCCTACAAAGTCTTCGACGGCGACACAATGAAATTCCAAATTAGGGTATTTTGCTTGGGCGAGGGCAATCGATTCACTACTCGGATCGATCCCGACCCCATGGCTTGGCTCTAAGCGGGCTAAAAGATCTCCGGTACTACACCCGACTTCGAGGATGCGCGACCCCACCGGGATCACAAAGCGGAAAAACTGAAGTAGATCGTGGTGATAATAGGCCGCTCGCTGCCGCCACTGGTCCCGTTGGGGTGCCAAACGATCAAAATGCTTGGCAATGGCGGTCTTACTGGTTTGGTAAAGACTGACGAATTCATCCATAGGGCAAATTGTAACGGTACGTTAGGAATACAGTTAAATTTTTTCTGCAAAAGTAGCTAAGACGAAGGTGTTTGTACGGAAATGTGAGAAATTATGAGTAGTTTTTTACTATTCTTAATTTTTCTCAGTTGTTAGCCCAAAGTCTACTCAGTTACCATGGAACTATACTCCAGTACGCTGCAAGGGAATACGGCTGTGATGTCAAGTGTGGTAGGCAGTTCAAGCATTGCACTGGCTAACTCGCCCCTTATGCTTTCACTTTCCCTACAAAGACCCTCTTACCTGCTGCACGTCCTCACCTTTGCTTCTACGGACTTTGTGCAGCCTGTACTTGAAATCCTTTTGGCTGATGTTCCTGGGGAATTCCGGGCAGAATTACGCCTTGGGTTACAAGAGGCTTTAATTAATGCTGCGCGTCATGGTAATTGCTCAGATCCCAATAAACTGGTTCGGGTTCATTTTTCCATGACCCCCAATCGTTATCTATGGATCATTACGGATGAGGGTCCAGGATTTAACTGTCATAAACAGTATCGTTATGATCCCACCTGCGAAGATAACTATGTACATAAGGAATGTGGCCGGGGCGTCATGATCCTAAAGCAGATCTTTGATGAAGTTTGTTGGAATCCCCAAGGGAACCAATTACGGTTATCCAAGCATCTTTATCCCGGTCGCTGTCCGGTTGTAACCTAGTCCCCTTAATCAGTACAGCGGTTTTTACCCAAGCGTTGTTCGCAAACTAATTTTTCAGAATCCGTTAGAGCACTATATTCTATATCGCGCCGTAATAAGATCCCATTATGCCCTACTAAAAAACGGGGTAATTCTTCATTATCAATGGTTTGCAGCGTTTTCATATCGTAGGTAGTATAGGTTGTTAATTCTGGAGTATTAAAATTAATATCTAAGACCGTGATCGTTTTACGGGGTGCATTACGGGTACCGAGAAGGGGGCGCGGACCGGAACCCAAGATCCCTAGGTGTAAAAGTTGCATAGCTCCTCGATGGGCCGGGTAATAGGCATGATGATGCCCACTGATGTAAGTATGTACGTTGTGCCTTTCGAGCATTGTACGCAGTTGATCCGCTTGTTCCATTACTTCTCCCGGCTTATTGCGCCCAATAGCTACGGCATAGAGGGGCAAATGTCCTAATAGGACCCGCATTTTGGCTTTTTGGGCGCGGGGACTGGCAAGTTCTTTTTCGGCCCAAGCTAATTTTTCAGCCGGGATTTTGGAGGTTGATCCATCCCATACTAAAAAAAATATATCGCGGAATTCAAAGGTGTAATAAAAGGGAAATTCAAATTTATCTACAAAAGCTAGCCCCGGATCATGGGCTGGATCGTTCCAATATTCTTGGGCTAAAGTACGTTCTTTTTGAAACAAGAAACTGCCCTTGCTCCCCTGGGCACCAGAGGCATCATGATTGCCCATAGTAAAGCCAAAGGGTAGATTCATTTCCCGCAAGGGCCGTGCAATAACAGCATCAAAACCAGTCCACATCGTGCGGATCGTCTCAGGGGAAAGCTTTTGGCTTTGAGCTGCAACCATATCCCCGCCACAGAGGATCATATCGGGCTGCCAAAAGGGGATCAAGTCAATGCCTTTGGCGACTTCTGGAGGGTACTTAGTTGATCCATAGCTTGCATTGAGGTCACTAAGCACTACAAAGCGCACATCGCCCCTAGGGGGATCATAGAGTTGATATTGCTTAACCATGGCTTGCGCCTTAGGCGAAAGCGGTATCTTAGTGGGTGCGGGTACTACAGTTGTTGTGGTCTTAGGGCTATTCAGCACGTCAGAGGCCCCGGTGGTCTGACAGCCATTGAGCACTAATGCTAAGGCTACAGCTCCGCTTAACCCCAAGATTTTTCGGATCAGTACCATGGCTACCTTACGTTCCTGGACTACAATACCGCACTCTGGCAGGTCTTATAAGCTCCAGAGCCTAAGGACGTCCCTGGGCTAAGGGTAGA
>JANNOF010000082.1:0-25404 GCA_031398925.1 Gloeobacteraceae cyanobacterium SOY_34_metabat_371
GTATTAAAATCTTTAAGTGTTTTTTTCTGCTTTTCAAGAATTCTTTGATAAGCAAAGTTTGTACACCAAGATATCATTTCATTAGCATCGGCAAATGGAACTTCTCCACTTTCAAGGGCCTCCAAAGGGAATTTAGCTTCCATTTCATCAGCTAGCTCTCTAATAGCAATTCCTCGATATCCAAGCTTTACCTGTTCAGACTCTATATATGGGTTATTTAGGCTCCCAGTTTGAGCAATAAACAATGCAAGGTCAGCTTGGTCTACGACCATGAAGCCAAGTTTGCTTAAATAGCGGGTTTTTAAGGATCTTCCAAGTTCTTCCATTTGATTGCCCGCATCATTGATATAAAACTCTCTGGTAACGTCATATCCAGCAAATTTAAGCAAGTTGGCCAGGGTTGATCCCAAGGCGGCCCAACGTCCGTGGCCCATGTGCAAAGGCCCGGTGGGATTGGCGGAGACAAATTCTAAAAGGATCCGTTCGGGTTTGACCGGCCGGGTCCGTCCAAAGTCCGGTCCTTGGGCCAAAAGATCGGCTAAACCTTGGGCTACTAGGGCATCGCCTACGCGAATATTAATAAACCCCGGCCCCGCAATTTCTAAGGTCAGCCTAGGGTCTTGGACCCGTTGGCGTAGGGCTTCGGCGAGGGCACGGGGCGGGATCTTCGCTAATTTAGTCAAGCTCAGGGCCACCGGAGTCGCATAATCGCCATGATCCGGATTTTTGGGTTTTTCGATGATCACCTGCTCCGGGCGGGGTGCCTCGGCCAAGCTTCCTAAAGCTCCCTCCTGCCAGGCCAGAACAAGGGCTTGATAAAGGGCCTGGTGGATCAAATCACTGAAGATCATCTAAAACTCGCTGGATTACCTACTTTGATGATAAACCCACAGATACAGTGTAAAAAAATGTATGGATTAGGTATTCCCAGATACCCAGCCTCTAAGCTTGAGGTACCAAGTCCGAGGTCAACATCATGGATCTGCGTCAGTTGTTTAATTCCGTGATCAATTTCTTGGCCGATTTCTTTCGTTTGAATTTACAACCCGTACCCCACGTAGGCTACCAGCCCTTCACCGCCGAAGTCTGCCGGACCCGGGATGGGGAAGTATGCATGCTTTGGAATTTAGAACGCTTACCCAAAGACAAAATTTAAAATTTTGCTTTGGCCTGTTCACGGCTCAGAAGGCTCAAGTTGTGGGCTGTGGATCAAAAAATGACTCAAAAAATGACAATGATCAGGGCTTCTTCTGACGCGGCTGCTAAAGCTATGTGATCTTTCATCGATAAAAAGTAACCAAGATAATCCCCCAACAATTCCCCATGGTCTTCATCCCAAATCGCGGGATAAATTTCAAGGGCCTTAAACTGTTCTGGGTTAAACTTGGCCTTGAAATCGTCCTCTGAAATCTGAGTAAGCGCTGCGTGAATGGCTATTACCGCTTCAGGCGCTATCACCCGCGCCGGACCATACCCCACATCTTCTGTTCCAACGGGAATACCGCCAGATGCTAAAAAATTTAAGGGCGAAACGCCTTCTGACATTGTGCCCGTAAGCATAAAGTGAAGGCCATCCCAACTCTTTTCTAACGAAAGAACTGCCTCTGATCCTTCAAGGGACTCCAGAATTTCGTGAATAGTCGAAGGTGTAGTAATAACCCCCTGTGCTAGGGCTTTGGATACCCTTAAAACTTCACAAACCATACTCATGTGTAGCTTCTTATTAAGAATTTAAGTCTTGGGGTTTAGATCACTTTTAAAAAAGTGCTCGGGCGCAAGGATTCGAACCTCGGAATGGCGGGACCAAAACCCGCTGCCTTACCGCTTGGCGACGCCCGAACGTTTGGTGCATAACACCGATCAGTATAGTAACGAACAACCGGGGACTAAGCAAGGGGCAAATTAATTCCTTTTACGGCCCGACCAGCGATAGCGGCGTATACACTTCTTCTTCCCCCATATAAAGGGGTAGGACTCCGCGGTCCCCTGCGCCCTGTTCCCAAACCAGTGTGAGCCATTGACAAAGCTGTTCGCGTTCCCGAGGGTCCGGTAAAGGATCTTGGACCGATTCGCTTTGAACTTCTAGGAGCAATTGCGCGAGGGTTTTGCCTTCTGCCTGAGCCAAACGGACAACGCCCCAAAGTGCACTAGCAACCACCGCAGAGCAGGTTGGATAGTGGCGGAGGGCATCGAGTTCGGCGGCAGATTCGGGAACAGAAATGTACACGATTTGAGGTCAATCCTGGAGTGTCCGCAGTATAACCCCTGATCTGTTCTATGGATCAGCCTCCCTACCCTAGATCGTGAAGTTTTCATGATAGTCGTAGCCAAGACTGACCAAGATCAGGGAGTATGGGTGGGATGTTATTTCATATTGTCCGAGGTCCCTCCCTATGCTGGCGCAACAATTTCCCCAGGATCTGGTGAAAATCTTGGCTGGACTGGGGCTGTCCCCGGTTTTACTTTTGAGTGTAGTGTTCTTAAGCGTTACGGTTCATTTCCTATTAGGACGCTTTAATCGCACCACAGGGACCACTTCTGATGACGCGATCAAGCGCGTGATCACCCGCGAATTAGCTCCCCTACTTAATCATCGGGGTGTTTCCCGTCAAGAGGTGAGCAAGCTTATTGACGAGACGCGCCAAGGGGATACCATAACCCGTCAGGCGCTAGAGCAAAAACTGACCACCTTAAGCAATCAAACCCTCCAGCTCCAACAAAATATAGACGCCCTCCGCCGTGCGGGGGGAAATACGCAACGCCTAGCGCTACAACAAGACTATGATGACCGCTTTGATCAGATTTTGCGCTCGATTCAAGACCTGCAAGAACGTTTTAAGCAACCCTCTAGCCCAAGGACCGCCGAGCATCCATCTGAATGGATGAGCGCAGTTACCCAAATTCGGGGCGAACTAGTCCAACTCGAACATCAGGTTCAACATAAATTTTCAACCCTCTCTTTGCCCGAACTTTGGGGTGAAGTGCAAACCCTGCAAGCTGAGCGCATTGATCCTGAGTTGTTTTTAGATCAGGTAGACGAAGAAATAATTAAAGCCAATCAGCGCTTAATGGAAAAATTAACTAACCTAGAAGACCGTTTGACCCAATCTCTAGATGATCTAAATGCTCGTTGGGAGGTACGCCTAGAAAATATGATTCAAGAGAAGATCAATACCCAAATTCAGCCTTTGATCGAACAATTGGCCCAAGCCCAAGAGCAGGTACAGCAGCTTAAGCAAGCCCTTCCCCCAGCAACTACCCCAGAAGAACAGGATCAACGCATTCAAGCCTACCTAACTCAGGGGCTACAACCCGTGTTGGCCCAAATTGAAACCTTAGCGGGACCCAATACCACAGAGGAATTAACCTCAGTGCGTCAGGAATTAGGGTCAATTCAACGTCAGCAGCAGGAGCAAATTTTTGCCCTTGAGGATCAAATTAGACAGCTTAGCGTCGTGGATGAACGGGCTTTTTTGGGGCTAGAGGCCCGAGTTAGCAGGGAACTGCTGAAAACCAAGGACTATGTACAAGACCAATTGGCGGGTATAAATTTTGGTGCCCCCGTCGATCTAACGGAACTGCGCACAGACCTAGAAACACAGCGCAGCCAATTGAATCAACTAACGGCCAAGCTGGATCAGATTAATACGGGCCTATTGTCTAAAGAAACCAGCCATGACCCCTATGATCTGGCAACGGTCTTTGGGGTTCCAACGGTGGAGCGGCCTACCCGACCTGCTCCCTTGGTCGATCAGCCCGACTTACTCCAACTCCTGAACGAGGCCCTGTGATCCGCCATGATCCGGTAACGGGCTGGGTCTGGGGGCCAGCCTTGGTAGACCTGTATGCCCATAGTGGTGCACCGGGCCATGAGGAACGTGAATCCTTGGCGACTCTTGCCCAAGCAGCGCAGCAAGGGGGCTACGGCGAGATTACCATCCTCCCGACAACCACGCCGCCCCTCGATCAGGTCAATCAGATCCGGGCCGTTCAGAGCGCCTATCAACTCCTAGAAACTCCGGTACGGATCAACTGTCTGGGGGCCTTGACCCAGGGGTGTGCGGGTAAAACGTTAGTTGAAGCCGGGGAAATTAGCCCCTATGTGGTGGGCTTTACGGACAACCGTCCTGTACATCATTGGACCCAACTGGCCCTCTTTATGGATTATCTGCATCCGCTAAACCGGACCCTGTTTATATATGCCCGTCACCCCACAGGGGGAATTGCCCAAGAAAGTGCCACTGCCTTAGCTTTAGGCTTGCCGACCATAGCTGATTGGGTGGAGACAACCGCTTTAGAACAACTTTTTGCCCTAGTGCGCATGACGGGAGTGCGGGTCCATATTATGCGCCTTGCGACCCAAGGGGGCGTGGCGGGAGTCCGTCGCGCGAAGCAAGAGGGCTTGCCCATTACCTGTAGCGTGGCGGCGATTCAACTGCTCTTAACTGAGTCAGCGCTCCTGTCGTTAGATCCCCTCGTCCGTTTTGATCCACCCTTAGGTAGTAGTAGGGATCAACAAGCCCTGATCACGGGCTTAGCCGATGGCACCATTGATGCCATTGCCAGCGATCACACCCCCTGGACCTATGGCGAAAAAACCCTCCCCTTTACCCAAGCCCCCCCTGGGGCGGTAATGCTGGAATTGGCCTTACCTTTGTTGTGGAGCCATTTGGTGACGCCAGGACATCTGGAAGCCCAAACCCTCTGGCGGGCACTCTCCCTCAATCCGGCCCGGATTCTCCATCCTGATCAAACTTTTAGTACCCATGAAATTTGCTTTGATCCCGAGCAAGAGTGGTTGGTCCATAGCACTACCCTCAAAAGCCGCTCTGGGGCAACGCCGTGGTGGGGCCAACGGGTCCGGGGGCGCGTGCGGGAGGGCTAGCCCTGGGCGAATACCAAAGTCCCCGGAGGATAAATCCCTGGGCTAAGCGGCCCATTGATCAATGAATTCGCCCCAACTACCACACTAGGGCCAATTTTAGCCCCCGGTCCTACCTGCGTCTGAGCACCCAGATAGACCGGCGGGATCAAGTGTGCCTGCGGATCAATCGTTACCCCCCCTGAAGCCCAGATTTGGGGCTGGACCTCAGTAGCATCGAGGGGATAGGGCAACTTGCCTTGGAGCACGTCCACATGGGCTTGGAGATACTTAGCGGGGTTACCAATGTCTAACCAATAGCCGGTGCTTAAAAAGCCATACATCCCAGGGGCACTAGCTACCAATTCAGGAAAGAGCTGCCGCTCAAAACTCCAAGACGTACCCTCAGGTACCCGCGCAAATACTTCGGGTTCTAAAACATAGGTACCGGCATTGATCGTATCGATCCCCCATAGACGCGCTTGCGCTGCGGTAGGTTTTTCGCGGAAACTTAAGATCTTTTGTTGCGCATCTAGTTCCACTAGCCCAAAGGCCGTAGGGTCTTCCACACGTACCAAGGCAATCGTTCCCACGCCGCCGGAAGACTTATGGAATTGGATCAGGGCCTTAAGGTCTAGCTCCGTTAAAATATCGGCATTGAAAACAAGGAGCGATTCCCCCGAAAAAAATTCACCGCCTAGTTTGACCGCCCCACAGGTGTCTAAGGGTGTAGTTTCAATGCTGTAGCGGATCTTAACCCCCAAAGCACTGCCATCGCCCAACACTTCTTGGATTTGGTGGGCTGCGTAATGGATGTTGAGGATAATATCGGTAATTCCTACGCTACGACAACGTTCGATCAGATACACCAAGAAGGGCCGATCAAAAAGCGGAACCAACGGTTTGGGCATTTGGTAGGTCAGGGGACGCAGTCGGGTACCCTTGCCTCCAGCAACAATTACTGCTTGCATCAGTAGCCTTTAGTTGGGTTTGACAACGGCGGTATAATCGGAAGCACAGAATTGGATTTACTCAATTGCATGTGAACAGAGGCAACACACTTGAGCATTGACATAGTAGCGACCCAGCTCACTGCTGACAAGAGGAGCGGCGCACATGCGCTCTGAGCCAAGAATTTCAAACTTTTTGTTGGCCCCCTAATGAAACAACTCCGTCAGCCCCTATTTTGGACGGTTACTGCCTTTTTATTTTTAGTTGTGGTAGGGCTTGCGGTTTTAATCCTCCCTACCATCAAGCCCTTTGGTAAAACCCTTAGTGCTGCTGATCAATCCGCCCTCCTAAAACTCAGTCAAGGCAAAAAATTAGACCAATCCCTAACCATTTTGATCCTGGGTACAGACATTGTGCCCTCACGAAAATGCAATGAAAATAATTTTTGTGAACCCAGCAATTCCTTAGATGGTCGGTCAGACACCATTCTTTTAGCCCATTTTCAACCCACCACGGGCAAAGTTAATGTCATCTCAATTCCCCGTGATTCGCGCGTCCAAGTCCCCGAACATGGCACCGGCAAGATCAATGAAGCCAATAAAATTGGTGGAGCAGTATTAGCAGCCCAAACCGTAAGTCAACTTTTGGACAATGCCCCCATTGATCACTATGTTCGTATCAATCCTTTAGGGGTAATTGACCTTGTAGATAGCATCGGGGGGGTGCGGGTCTATATTAAAAAAGCAATCCGCTACCGGGATGATAGTCAGCATCTATATATCGATCTACCCCAGGGATGGCATACCCTCAGCGGGTTTCAAACCCAGCTTTACATGCGTTTTCGCTACGATGAGCTAGGAGATATTGGTCGGGTCCAACGGCAACAAGAAGTGATCCGCGCCCTAGCGGAAAAAGCACTCCAGCCCCAGACCCTAGCCCGTTTGCCCGAGATCTTTGGGGTGATCAAAAACAATGTCGATACAACCCTAAGCGTGGCGGATATTTTGAGTTTGGCTCGTTTTGGTTTGGTCTTAGACCGCGAAAAAGACCTGCAGATGGTCATGTTACCTGGGCGCTTTAGTACACCCAGTGAATTTAATGCCAGCTACTGGCTCCCTGACTCAGACAAAATACAGGTTGTTACCAGCCGTTATTTGGGTTGGGGGGAAGTTGAAACAGCGCTGACCCCGCAACGGGCGCGGATCATCATTCAAAATGCCACCGGCGAGCCCCTAAAACGCCGTGCCGTCCGTTCTTACTTTCGTGAGAAGGGCCTCGCCGGGGTTGAGTTTATGGGGGATTACCCCACTTTTGTTTGGCGCACGCAAATCATTCCCCAACAGGGGGATTTACCCCTAGCCGAACAGGTCCAGGAACTCTTGGGTCTAGGCGAAGTACGTAAAGATTCGACGGGGCAGATCAATTCTGATCTTACGATCCGCCTGGGCAAAGATTGGTTTCAGCAAAACAATTCAGCAAAACAATAAGGTGAATTACCGTCCTTTGAGGGTCTGGACCAAGGTTTCACCATCTAGGTTAGCCCCACTGAAATTGGTCCCTTTGAGGATTGCACCCCCTAAATTAACGCCCTGCATATTGGCCCCACTTAAATTAGTCTCCGTTAGATTAGCCCGACTCAGATCCACATCTGCCAGGTTGGCCCCACTTAAATTGGTCTGGCTGAGATCAACACCCCTGAGGTTAGCGCCCTGTAGATTACTGCCACTCAAGTTCATTCCTTGGAGGCTAAGGCCCCTTAGATCCGCACTTTCGAGGTCTATACCGGATACATTGAGGGTACGCAAGTCTGCTCGTTTGGATTGCACTAAAGTTTTCAGGGCATCACTATCGATATTTGCCCCGCTTAAAGACACCGCCTTAAGCGTAGCGTTTTTGAATTGGACGCCCCCTAGCTCTGCCCCAGAGAGATTGGTTTGCTCTAAAATAGCCGTACTTAAATTGGCATTGGTTAGATCGGCGCCACTGAGATTAGTAGCGGTGAGGTTAGCGCCGCTTAAATTAGCATCACTGAGATCGGCGCCACTGAGATTTTTACGGCTGAGGTTAGCCCCCCGCAGATCAGCCCCACTTAAATCAACGCCGCTGAGATTTAGATCACTGAGATTATTGAGATCAATTTTTAGCCCATTGACTTCCATACTGATCTTGGGCGCTTTGGGGGCCTCAGGGGCATCGGGAACACTGGGTAATGCTGGCGGTATAGGTGCTTCGGGTGCTTCGATCACGGCGATTTCAGGCCCCTTATCTCCAAAGGCTCCGGTGCTCAAAGCCCACAGCGACCAGAGGGCCAAGGCCGCTGCCATACCGAATAAACTCATCCGTAGCTGGCCCATGATCGTTACCTAAGCAGTGTAAAAATCATAGCATTGGGGTCTGGAAGCGGATGTGCAGGTATTGTTGGCAGATGTTAGGAGCTGTGATGGGGTATAAATGACCGGGAGCTTGGGCTAAAACATGGATCAGGCCACACAGGATCAGCAACGCCTACAGGATCTACACGCACTCTTACAACGGGCTGCCTATCGTTATTACGTCCTAGATGACCCAGAGATCCCAGATAGTGTCTATGACCAGTACTATCGAGAGCTACAAGCCCTAGAAGGGCAATATCCCCAATGGATCCAAGCGGATTCGGTTACCCAGCGCGTAGGCGACCAGCCCGCCGCCGACTTTCAAACCATTGCCCATCGTGTCCCGCTCTATTCTCTCGACAATGTTTTTAGCTTTGAGGAACTGGCCCTATGGGAAAAGCGCCTTGTTAGCCTTGTAGGCAGCGCCCCTTATATATGCGAACTCAAGATCGATGGTTTGGCCTTGGCCCTAACCTATGAAAACGGCGTGTTGGTACAGGGATTGACCCGTGGCAATGGACAAGCCGGAGAAGATATAACCGCTAATATCCGCACGATCCGCTCCATACCCCTACGCCTGCTTACCCCCGATCCGCCCGCTAGGCTAGAAGTCCGGGGCGAAGCGTTTATTCCAGCCGCCGCCTTTCAACGGATCAATCAAGAACGTTTAGCTCAGGGTGAAGCCCTATTTGCTAATCCCCGCAATGCCTGTGCCGGGACGCTCCGGCAACTAGACCCTAAGGTGGTTTCAGGGCGGCGCTTAGATTTTTTTGCCTATGCTGTCCCCCAATCAACGGTGCAGACCCAAGGGGAGACCCTAGATCTTTTGCAAAGCTATGGTTTTCGGGTGAATCCCCACCGGGCCCAGTGCCCTGATTTAAGCCAGGTTCAGTTATTTATCGAGCATTGGCGGCAGGCCCGCCACAGTTTGCCCTATGGAACCGACGGTGTCGTGATCAAAGTCGATGACTTTACCCTGCAAGCCGAGCTGGGCTTTAGTAGCAAAGCGCCCCGTTGGGCCGTAGCCTTCAAGTATCCCCCCGAACAAGCGGCTACCACGGTCCTGGGGATCACCATTCAAATTGGTCGGACCGGAGCCCTAACCCCAGTCGCGGAATTGGCCCCGGTAGCTTTGGCCGGGACCATCGTCACTAGGGCAACACTGCATAACCAAGAGCGCATAGCGTCCCTTGAGGTCCGGGTCGGGGACCAGGTGATCGTGCGTAAAGCCGGTGAGATCATTCCTGAGATCATTAAAGTTTTGCCTGAGTTGCGCCCTGAGGAGTCCCAGCCCTTTATTTTTCCGACCCAATGCCCCGAGTGCAGCACCCCTACCCTGAAAGAAGATATTTTGATCCGTTGCCCCAATCCCCAGTGTCCCGCTGTGATCCGGGCCAGGATTGAGCATTGGTGTAGTCGATCCGCTTTAGATATTCAGGGCGTTGGCGAAAAACTTATCGCTCAATTGGTTAAAACTAAGCGCGTTAAAACCATTGCCGATCTATACACGCTGACGGCCTTAGAACTGAGCAGCTTTGAACGCATGGGCACAAAGTCAGCCCAAAATGTCATTCAGAGTATTGAGCAATCCCGGAGCCAATCCTGGGCGAATGTTTTATTTGGTCTTGGGATCCGCCATGTGGGTCAAAGCATTGCCCAAGAGCTTACGAAGGTTTTTAACAGTGCTGAAGCCCTAGCCCAGGCCAGCCCTACCCAGATCACTGCCCTGTATGGCATCGGGGAAGAAATCGCCCAGTCGGTCTATGATTGGTTTCGGCAGCCCGAAAATCAAGCCTTGATCAAGGCGCTGCACAGTCATGGGGTGACCTTAGTCCAAACCGAATCGACCCTGATCAGCGAAAAACTTCTTGGTCAGACTTTTGTGATCACAGGAACCCTACCGACCCTCTCTAGAGAAGCCTGTACTGCCTTAGTAGAGCGCCACGGTGGAAAAGTTACCAGTAGTGTCAGCAAAAAAACCAGCTATCTTATTGCCGGTGACAAAGCGGGGTCTAAGCTCAGTAAGGCGACGGAATTAGGTATTCCCGTACTGGATGAACAGCGCCTTCAGGAGCTACTTAGCACGGGATCCTGATTGACGATGAAGCCTAGGGAGCGGTTAAGATTGATCTTGTTGTCTGGGCTGATATTCTTTGCCCACTACGGAGCGGCATAGCTTATGGGCACAAACATACCCCGGATCATGTTAACTACCCTTGTGAGCATCAGTTTTATGGCTTTAGATAAATTAAACGCCCAAACCCTGAAGTATCCGCCTACCAAAAAGATCGAACATACCGATACGTATTTTGGCACGAAGATCACCGATCCCTACCGTTGGCTCGAAGACGACAACGCCCCTGACACTAAAGCCTGGGTCACGGCACAGAATAAAGTTACCTTTGGTTATCTAGCGCAGATTCCCTACCGTGCCGCTGTCCTCAATCGGATCAAGACCCTAGCTAACTATCCTAAATACAGCGCCCCCTTTAAAAAGAATGATAATGTCTATTTTTATAAAAATAATGGTTTGCAAAACCAGAGTGTCCTTTATGTACAAAAGGGCTATGACGGTACCCCAGAAATACTCCTTGATCCCAATACTTTTTCTGCTGATGGGACGGTTCGCTTAACTTCTTTTATCTTAAGCAAAGATGGTAAGTATGCCGCCTACGGTAGAACCGCGATCCCTGGCTCCGATTGGTATGACTTGTACGTCATGGACATGACCACCCGTCAAACCCTCCCGGAGGTGATCCGTTGGGCTAAGTATTCCAGTGCCGCGTGGCAGGGGGATGGCTTTTACTACAGCCGCTACGCAGAGCCTGTTAAGGGCACAGAACTAACCGTCCGCAATCAAAATCAGAAGGTCTACTACCACAAGGTCGGTACCGCGCAAAGCGCCGATACTTTAGTGTATGAAGACCCCGCTCACCCGACTTTTTATGTAAGTGTAGGCACAACCGAAGACGAGCGCTTTGCTCTGCTTTATGTCAATGACCCCAATAAACGGGGCAATAGTCTATATTTTCGCGATGAACGTAAAAAGGAAACTACTTTTACACCGATCATCAAAGAAATCACTGAAGATACTTTCTCCGTACTCGATAATGTGGACGATCAATTCTTGATCGTCACTACCCAAAATGCGCCCAACAAGAAATTAGTCCGCTACGACCCCCAAAAGACAGGAGCACTGAGCTGGCAAGAGGTCTTACCAGAAAAACCAGAACTCTTAGAGAACGTTGAGACAGCGGGAGAGAAGCTGATCGCTACCTATTTAAAGGACGTGACGGCCCGCGTTTATGTCTATGACCGCAAGGGCACCTTAGAAAACGAGATCGCCCTCCCTGGTCCTGGTTCAACGGGAGGATTTAGCGGGAAAAAAGAGGATCAAGAAGTCTTTTATATTTTTACTTCCCTCAATTACCCCGCTACTATTTTTCGTTACGACCTAGCTTCGCGCCAAACAACGTTATTTCGGACACCAGAAATTCCCGGCTTCACCGCCGAAGCCTATGTAACCAAGCAGGTTTTTTATAAGAGCAAAGACGGAACGCAGATCCCCATGTTCTTGGTTTATAAAAAAGGCCTCAAGTTAGAGGATAAGAATCCAACGCTACTGTTTGGCTACGGGGGATTTAATATCACGGTCAACCCAACGTTTAGTGCAGCCCGCATTGCCTGGCTCGAACAAGGGGGTATTTTTGCTCTGGCTAACCTGCGCGGTGGCGGCGAATACGGCGCAAGGTGGCATGAAGCTGGGATCAAGCTGAATAAGCAAAATGTCTTTGATGACTTTATTGCGGCGGCTGAATTTCTGATCCGCGAACGCTATACTTCCCCGGCGTATCTAGGCATTCAAGGGGGCAGCAATGGGGGCCTCTTAGTGGCAACGGTGAGCAATCAACGGCCTGATCTGTTTAAGGTAGCCATACCCGCCGTTGGTGTTATGGATATGCTGCGCTTTCATAAATTCACTGCGGGGGCCGGTTGGGTTGCCGACTACGGTTCTAGTGATGATCCAACCCAATTTAAGTATTTGTTGGGCTATTCCCCTTTGCACAATATCAAGTCAGGAATCAACTATCCGGCAACCCTCGTAACTACCTCCGATCACGATGACCGGGTGGTGCCTGCCCACTCGTTTAAATATGCCGCAACCTTACAGGAAAAAGCCGCCCCCACCACTCCGCTGCTGATCCGTATCGAAACGAATTCGGGGCATGGCTCCAGCAATCTCACCAAATCTCTAGAAGAAGCGGCGGATATCTTCAGCTTTACCTGGAGCAACATGGGGTTTACGCCAAAATACTAACTAGGGATCAAAATTTAGAATACTTTAAGGGGCGTTCCCTCTTGAACTAAGGAAAAGACTTCGGTGATGTGTTTATTGAGTAAACGGACACAGCCGTGGGAAATCGCTTTACCAATGGAACTAGGCTGGTTGGTGCCGTGGATCCCAAATTCGTTCTTGCCCTGGGTATGAAAGCGTAAATAATAGGGTCCTAGGGGATTACTCTTAGTTCCGCCAGGAAATTTTTCATTCGTAAAAATATGCTCCCAGGCTGGGTCTTTGATCTTTTTGAGGATCTGAAAATTGCCCTTGGGCGTAGGCCAACCCCTACGACCCACCGCTACGGGGTAGGTTTTGAGCAATGTCCCCTCTAGGGTCAAGACGTTGAGTTCACGACGGGTCAAGTCTAGGGCCAACTGTACCGTACCCTGTTGTTGCAGACTCCGAAACTGATCCTGTTCCTCAGGAGTACTTAGGATCTCTCTGGCCTTGATGGGGTACGCTAAGGCCCAAATCCCGGTGAGCAACCAACGTCTATGCATTAGAGCAAATAGGTAGAAGTAGTGGCTAAGTAGCTACGGCCCTTAGGAAAATTCACCGCTTGGGCACTAATCGACACTTGAGGCGCCGAGACCCCCAGATCGACTACAGCGCTAAAAACTCCCCCTAGGGCGACACTACCGTTATGGGGCAATACCTGATGAACTTCCTGGATCTGCGTACCCGCTTTGTCTTGCAAAAATAAAGTTAAGACCACTTCACACCCCGGTCCCAAGCCTTGACCAACCGTACTTTGGTCGATAGCGGAAAAATTAAGCCGCAATAGTTGATAGCCTAAGGTAACCAGCCGAGGAACAATAATAATCGCTGGAGAACGTCCCCGATTGTCAATCGTCAAAGGAACATTTTGAAACTGCAGCGCAAATTGCGGGGTTGGGTTCACGGAGGGAGACGGTAAACTACTCATTACAAACTCCAATAAGATTATCCTATCCCCAAAGCCCCCGCGATCTAACGTCAATTTCACATTGATCAAATCCACAGGGGTCCGACAACGTACCTAAACAGCGTATTGGTGCTCCGTCACCCGCTAGGGCGTATCCAGTACCTATCCTTATTTTCCAGGTCTATACTGGCACTATAAGTTTGTTAGGAGGCAGCCATGACCGCCACTGTCATGAAGACCAGCCGCAAGACCGTTCAAGTACAAGCCATTGCCGCGCAGACCACTACGATCCGTTCTTTAGATTGGGACCGAGACCGCTTTGACATTGAGTTTGGTCTACAAAATGGCACAACCTATAACTCTTTTGTAATCAAAGGTGACAAAACGGCGCTGATTGATACTTCCCATGAAAAATTTACTGAACTCTATCTCAGTGCCCTGCAAGGCGAAGTGGATCTCAGTAGCCTAGATTATCTGATCGTCAGCCATACGGAACCGGATCATAGCTTTTTGATTCCCGCGGTACTCAAGCTTGCCCCTCAGGCGGTAGTAGTGTGTTCCAAGGCCGCAGGGCAATTTCTTGATGATATGATCCACGCACCCTATAGCCGTCAGATCGTCAAAGGTGGAGACAAATTAGATCTAGGCCAGGGGCATATTTTAGAATTTATTATTGCCCCTAATTTACATTGGCCCGATACGATGTTTACCTATGATCATCACACCCAGGTACTGTATACCTGCGACGCCTTTGGCTTACACTTTTGTGATGACCGGGTTTATGACGAGGATTTTAGGGCAATTTTCCCGGATTTTCGTTTTTATTATGAATGTCTTATGGCCCCCAATGCTCGGTCGGTGCTAACTGCACTTAAGCGCATTGATCCGTTAACTATTGACCTGATCGCAACCGGGCACGGTCCCCTGATCCGCCATAACGTCCAAGAAGCAACCCAACGGTATCAAACCTGGAGCCAAGAGCAAACCAAAGCGGAAACATCCGTGGTGGTGTTTTATCTGTCTAACTATGGTTTTAGTGACCGCATCGCCCAAGCCATTGCTAGGGGCGTAAGTAAAGCCGGAGTTTTGGTTGAGATGCTCGACCTGCGCACTGCTGAACTTTTAGATATTCAAGAAACCATCGGTCGGGTTCAGGGTTTTGTAATTTGCCCCCCACCCACCCAAGGAGATGGGGCCGCCCAAGCCCAAAATGCCCTCGGTGCGATTTTGGCCGCAGTACATGGCAAACAACAGGTCGGGGTCTTTGAAGCGTTTGGTCCCTACGATGACCCCGTGGATCTGACGGTCAGTAAATTGATCAACAGTGGGTTGACCCTGGCCTTTGAACCGATCAAACTCAAAAGTGAACCGACACCAGCGGTGTATCAGACCTGCGAAGAATCGGGCACCGATTTGGCCCAAGCCCTGACCCTGAAACAAACGATCCAAAAATCTAAGGCCCTAGCACCGGATCTTGACCGGGCCATGGGGACGTTAGTGGGCGGGTTGTATATTATTACGGCCCAACGCGCCGATAGTAAGAGTGCCATGCTCGCTTCTTGGGTGTCTCAAGCCAGCTTTAATCCCCCAGGGATCACGGTGGCCGTGGCTAAAGACCGGGCCATTGAGTCTTTATTGCATCCAGGGGATTCCTTTGTACTTAACGTCCTCGAAGAAAAGAATTATTTACCCTTGATGCGCCATTTCCTCAAGCGGTTTGCCCCCGGTCAAGATCGTTTTGACGGGATCAAGTGCTTTGTGGCAGGGAATAATGCCCCAGCTTTGACCGAAGCCTTAGCTTATTTAGAGTGCCGCGTGGTAAGCCGCCTCGAAGCCCACGATCATTGGTTGGTCTATAGTGTGGTCGAAGCAGGGGATATTTCCCATACCGAAGGTCGGACGGCGGTTCATTACCGCAAGGTAGGCAATCACTACTAAAGTCTGTGGATTAGAGCTTGGTGCGTAAATAGTCCATGCCAACGCGATAGCAATAATCGCCAAAGCCTTCGCCAGCTAAGCGTTCCTCTTTGAACCCTTGCCAGATCGGAGTCAGGACTTCGAGGATCTGATCGCGGTGAACCTGCTTTAGAAATAATTGGTTAAGCCGGGTTGATTCAAGATTGCCCCCCAAAAACAGTTGATAGGCCTCCTGGGCTGATCCGACCAAGCCAATTTCGCCCATGTAGGGGCGGGCACAACCATTGGGGCAACCTGTCATGCGGATCGAGATCTTTTCATCCCCCAGGCCCATAGCCGTTAATTGTTGGGCCATTTGGGCCACGAGGGTAGGTAAATAGCGTTCTGATTCCGTGAGCGCCAAACTACAGGTGGGCATAGCGGGACAAGCCATGCTGTAGCGCTCGGCGGGGGTGATTTTTTCAACGGGCAAGACCCCATGATCGCGCAGGATCGTGTCTATAGCCGTGCGGTGCTCTGGGTCGATACCAATGATCAAGATATTTTGATGGGGGGTCAGCCGTAGATCAAAGCCCCACGTAGATAGGATCTGGTGCAGTGCGGATTTTAAACGCCACTCCTCCGTATCTTTGATCCGTCCATTGGCAACGGAAAGACCTAAAAACCATTGACCATCCCCTTGCTCATGCCAACCGAGGTAATCGCGGTACTCCCAAGGAGGCAGTGCGCGCCACGGGCCAAGGGCATACCCCAACTCCCGCTCTACTTGTTCTCTAAACCAAGCTACACCCCGGTCAGCCAAGAGATACTTTAACCGGGCGTGCTTACGATTGAGACGGTCCCCATGATCGCGCTGCACGCGGACCACCGCTTGGGCCACAGGAATCACCTGATCGGGTAAGACAAAACCTAGGGGATCAGCGGTTCGGGGGAAGGTTTCTTCACTGTTGTGGCTCATGCCCATGCCCCCGCCCACGGTGACATTAAAGCCCTCAATTTCTCCCCCAGGGGTTGAGATCAAAACCAAGCCCAAATCATTGGTCAACAGATCCACCGAGTTATCGCCCGGTACGGTCAACGCTGTTTTAAACTTGCGGGGTAAATACGTCGGACCGTAGAGGGGTTCTTCAGTCAAGGTACTGTAGTGATGTACTTTTTCCCCATCGAGCCAAACTTCATAGTAGGCGCCAGTTTTTGGGGCTAAAGCCTCGGAAATTTTCTGCGCATACTCCTCTACCCGTTGATAGTCTCGCTGGGCAAAGGGCGCGGCCGGGGACATAATATTGCGTTCGATATCTCCGCAGGCCGCAAGCGTAGTACCTAGACTGTTATGGATCGTTTGGATCGTAGCTTTAAGGTCTTGTTTGGGAATACCGTGCAACTGAAAAGCTTGACGGGTCGTAACCCGGATCGTCCCATTACCTAGGGTGTCTGCCAAGTGATCAAGGGCTAAGTAAAAAGCTGCCGGACACGCGCCCCCGGTATTTTTGGTGCGGATCATCATCGAATAATCTTGATCTAAGCCCTGTTGTTTACGCTCACGGGTCACATCCCGGTCCGTCTGCTGGTAGATGCCGTGAAATTTCAAAATTTGTTGGCTAGCTTCACTAAAATTAGGAGTCTGTTGCGCCAATTCCTCAGCCAGCGTACCCCGGAGAAACTGGCTCTCCTCTTTGATTTTTTCAACTTTAGAACGCCGGGTGGAATTGGACATGATAAAACCCTTCAATGATCCTAGTATACCAATCCCCGGTAAGTCTATCGACGATGTGATCTTTGAAAAATTATTTGGATCTACCCTTAATTTTTGATCAGCAGTGGCTTAGTTAATAAACAGATCCCCAAAGAAAATCACTACGGAAACCCATGATGTTCAATACCCAACCCAATCCCGCCCCTTTACCACGACGCGGAAGCCGCTTACCTAAAGGCTTGCCCCAACAAACTGAGCCGACTTGGCCTTTAGAGCGTCTCCCGCTCCCCAACGAGAAAACAAGAAGTTAAATTAAACTATCGGTACTTAGGGTCACAAGATCGCCACCCATGGTTAATCCCATCAAGATCGCTTGACCGGGGCGTAAAACTTTGCCCGTGAGGGCGCAGCGTTGTTCTTGTTGCGCCGTGGCAGAAAAACTGGCTTGAATATCGGCACGGTTTAAACGGGGACCAAATTCACTAGAACGCTGACGGACATAATTCCATAAAATATCGCGAATCAGGGCTTGATATCCTTGGTTGCCAGAAAACTGTTTGAGTTTTTCCTTGAGATCCCGTTCTAGACGAATACTTGTGACATCCATCTCAGTGGTGGCAGTGCGTGGGAGTGTATGCATCGAAGATGCTCCTTTCTAATGGGTAGTGACCATCGTAATACAAGTGTAGTATTTTGCCTAGTTTTTAGCCATATACGTAAAAAGCACCCAAGGGGTGCCTCAAAAATGAAGAATCAGAAGATGGCGGGATTTAAAGGATACCTAAGAAGGACAACACGCCTTTGCCGGTAGTAGCTTCTAAGATCAAAGCAGATAAAAAACCGATCATAGCCAAACGGCCATTAAGCTGCTCGGCATAGGGCACAAAACCAAACTTGACATCATCAGTTGCTTTGTTCGTAGTCATGTTTGACTCCCAAAGGCAGAATTCATTGAACAACTTTACAATAACTCAATAAAACTTAATAGTCAAGGAGGGGCTAGGATGACTGCAGGAGCTTATGGGACACCTGTGCAGACCTTTGCCGCCTACTACCACGAAAAAACTAAGTACACCCCCGAAGGGATTGCCCGTCAGGCCCACACCTTAGACTGGGACCGTCAGCCCATGCCCTACAAAGTTTATCCCAACGGGCAGCAGCTAGACCTCAAGCCCCTGCTTAAAGAGCAAGACCGGACTAGTTTATTACCCCGGATCTCACAATTTTTGTACTTGAGTTATGGGGTAACAGCGGTGATCCCCCATGCTGAACGGCCCACCTATCTCCGTACCGCGCCTTCTGCGGGGGGGCTTTATCCGGCGGAGATCTACGTACTGGGTCGGGGTGAATTGGCGGGAATTTATAATTATCAAGTTTTGACCCATAGTTTAGTACAGCTCAATGCTCAGCCCGTTTTTGACGCCCTAAGCAGCGCTTGTTTTGATCATCCCGCCTTGCGTAATAGCGCTTTTGCCCTGGTGATCACGGGGGTATTTCAACGCTCGGCATGGCGCTACGAAGACCGGGCCTACCGTCGTGTCTTTTTGGATACGGGGCATTTAGTGGGCAATATCGAATTGGCGGGCGGCCTAAGTAACTTTAAGATCCAGATCTTAGGCGGCTTTCAGGATGAACAACTGGCGGATCTCATGTTTTTGAACCTCCAGGAAGAAGCTCCCCTGTTGGTGGTGGCTGTGGGAGATGACCCTCTGGTCTCCGGTCCGACGGCCTTAGCCTCTGGGATCGAAGTGGACTTTCCTTCCATTGAAGCGGGTCAACGGCTTAGTTATTTAGACTGGGCTTCGCGGATCAGGACTACACCGGAACCTCCAGAGATCCCAGCGCGGAATGATAAGTACAATTTTCCCTTTACAAGCAAAATTTCTACGCTTACGGCGCCCTTAGCTTGGGAAGGGTACCTCCCTGAAGTGATCGTGCGGCGACGTTCTACCCGCCAATATACGGGGGCAGACTTGGCCTTAGCAGAACTGCTACAGGTCTTGCACTTTACCTATCAGCCCCAAGCCTATCAAGATCAAGGCCAAGGGGAAATCGGACATTATTGTGATTTGTCTTTGCTGGAGACGTTTATCGCAGTGCTAGGGGTTGAGGGTCTGGAGGCGGGCTGTTACTACTACGCTCCCCAAGCCCAGGAACTCCGTCAGATCCGTTTTCGGAATTTTCGTCAGGAAATTCATTACCTCTGTTTGGGGCAAGACTTGGGCCGCGATGCGGGGGCAGTGGTTTTTCATACCGCTGATCTACAAAAGGCTGTTACCCGCTATGGGGAGCGCGCTTACCGCTATTTACATTTAGATGCCGGGCATCTAGGCCAACGGCTTAATTTGGCAGCCCTCCGTTTGGGTTTGGGGGTCAGCGGGATCGCAGGCTTTTTTGATGATCAGGTCAATGAAGTTTTAGGCATCCCCACGGACGAAGCCGTGCTTTATCTGACTACCCTAGGGCGTCCTAGCCGTTCATGATCAAGGCGTACTTAGCTCTGCTTAAAGGGCCGATGGGCTGGCTTTGGACCAGTCGGACCCTCTCGGATATCGGCGATAGCATTCACCTATTGGCTTTTAATTGGCTTTTGGTCCAAAAAACAGGCTCAGCCCTAGCGGTGGCGACAGCTTCGATTATGTGGCTCGGGGGCCAAGTGATCGCTGGTTGGCCTGGGGGCCGTTTGGCAGACCGTTTTGCTCCGGTGCGTGTCCTCCAGGGAGCATACTTGGCCCATGCCCTCGTGATCGGAAGTTTTGCTATAGCAGCCCTAGCGGATCAAGTGCCCGTGACCCTTTGCTATGGGTTGGCCTTTATTTTAGGAATTTTAGGCACTCCAGTGGATCCGGCTTCGCGGGCTTTGCTGGTTGAGCTTTACCCAGCGCGCGAAGACCTTACCCAAGCCAATGGGCTTTTTGCTACGGGTACGGCGGTGGGTCAAACCC
Source organism: Gloeobacteraceae cyanobacterium SOY_34_metabat_371 (assembly GCA_031398925.1). Classification (GTDB taxonomy): domain Bacteria; phylum Cyanobacteriota; class Cyanobacteriia; order Gloeobacterales; family Anthocerotibacteraceae; genus JANNOF01. The sequence continues at coordinate 19,983 of JANNOF010000082.1, forward strand.
TAGGCCCGGTATTGGGTGGGATTATTTTTACGTGGGTGCCCTTGGGATGGGCCTTTGGGGTTAACGCCTTGAGTTATACCCTAGCGACCCTTGGCCTGATCGCAGTCCGGGTTTCAGGTGCTAAGCACAGGGTCGTAATAGAGTACAGTGAATCGGACCCCCCGGAACCCGTCACCGCGCCCTTGAGTTGGCAAGCCCAAGCCCGTCTGAGTCTCAAATTACTGGATGTCCTGATCCCGGTAACTTTATTTGTCTGCTGGATCGGGCCGTTATTGACGGCTCTATTGCCCTATTACATTGCCAGTCAGTCCGGTAAATTGATCGACTTGGGGCTCCTACAAAGTGCCCTTTGGACGGGGGTGGGCCTGGGTTTAGGGCTGGGGGGCTGGTTGGGATCTAGAGTGGCTACTCCCGCAACCTGGGCCTTGGGCGGCTTGGCCTGTGCCGCCTTGGGTGCCGGAAGCTTTAGCCTGATCCAGGGAGTAGGGGCAGCAGCTCTTTTAGGCGGCGTGGGTCTGGCCTGCGGCACAAGCTATGTCTTGTTAAATCAAGTACTCCTAGATCGCATTGATCGGGCCAATATTAGCGGATTGACAGGACTATTGGGGTCGGTATTGGGCCTAGGCATTGCCCTATTTAGCTTTATTTGGGGAACTTTGGTCGAGCAGGGCTACTTTGGAATCCTGCTGATCACTGGCAGTGCCGTGGTTTTGGGGGCTTTAGGGCTGGGGTTAGTTTTTAAACCCAAGCCCAAGCCCTTGGGCGGATCAGGTGTCCCCCGGCAAACGAAATAAGCGCCGGGCATTAGCCGTGGTGATCCGGGCCAAGTCGGCTAAATCCCAGCCCCGCAAAGCTGCTACTCGTTGGGCCGTGTGAGTAACAAAGGCTGGCTCATTGCGCTTACCGCGCATGGGCACTGGGGCGAGATAGGGGCAATCGGTTTCAATCAAAAGCTGATCTTGCGGTACCACTAAGACTGCTTCATGGACGGTAGTGGCTTTTTTAAAGGTGACAACACCACTAAAGCTAATATAAAAACCCAGATCCGCAAACCAACGGGTTTCTTCCGCCGTCCCCGTCCAGCAATGCATAACCGCCTTGACCGGGCCTACTTGGGCCAACAGCTCCCGTGCGGCGGCGGCGGCATCCCGGCAATGAATGATCAAGGGTAGATCGAGGGCTTGGGCGACTGCAATATGGGCCTTAAAGTAGACAATCTGCGCTTCGCTATTGTTAGCCTTAAAAAAATCTAAGCCCGTTTCGCCAATGGCAACCACCCGCTTATCTTCGGCGGCTTGGTAAAGCTGCTGGATCAACGGTTCCAAGGGCGGGGCCTCATCAATGTGCAGGGGATGACAGCCCACCGAGAGAAATACTTCGGGAAAGCGGTCAGCAATGGCTTGGAGCTCGCCAAACTCAGCGGGCATGACGCAGGAATGAACCATTTGAACGACGCCCGCTGCCCGCCAGCGTTCCGCCGCCTGATCCAAATCCGCCCGATAATCAGGAAAGTTGATATGCACATGGGTATCGATCAGGGTCATAAAAAGTCCATGCACTGATCCCTAGGATACTTTAGAGGTGATACTCAATGCCTAGGGTCACACCGAACCCTGCGCCATCCAAGGATGAGCTATGTTCGCGGTAGGAAGTATTAAACAGATTATCCACATTCAACCGCACAAGCGTCGTCGGGTTTAGGGGAAAGCCCAAGCGCAGGTTCGCCAAAATGTACCCTGGGGTGCCGTTGGGATTGATCCGAGGATCGGCCCGATCATTTTCCGAGAGGCGCTCTTGAGCATTGGCATAGAGCACATAGGGTTCGATATAGACGTCTGGCAAAGGCTCATAGCGCACCCCCAAAAGACCGTTAAAGGGCGGGATCGAAGTTTCACCGGCCAGTGGAAATTCTCCATAGACAAAGTTGGCAGTGGCAAACACTGACCAGTTAGGGTTAATTCGATAGCGCCCCCCAAACTCCAAGCCCCAAACGATCTCTGAAGCTTCATTTTTGGTCTGCAAGATCTCGGAGGTGGTTCCATCGCTGTTAACTTGAGTACCTACGGGTTCAGAAGTGATCCGGTCGGTATAACGACTCCAAAAACCAATGAATTCCCCACTAAAATTGGCCCCACTCCATTTGATCCCGCCGTCTACCGAGAAGACTTTTTCGGGACTTAAGTCACTATTGGGAATGGCAATATCCGTAGCACGCCGCGATCCGGCTTCACCGAGATCATTTACATTCGGGGCACGAAAACCTTGACCTAAATTAAAGACTAGGCTTACTTCAGGATTCAGCCGATACACTGCCCCCAAGCTCCCGGTGAGGGCTTGAAAGCTACGGCTAAACCCCGAACTGTTGGGACGCTCATTGCTCTGAGGAATATCAAGATCCACTAATGAATAGCGTAGGCCCAAAAAAGTTGTGAACTGGGGTGCCCAGGTAATCTCATCTTGAATAAAAGCCCCGTACTGATGTTCCGTTGATCCATCGACATAACGCGGCCCGGCCGGGTCAGAAGCAGTGCCCGTTGTATCATTGGCGATCTGGCGATTACTGGTGACGCGGTCCCCATAGGCTTCGAGTCCATAGGTTAACCTATGATTGCCCAGGGTGCTGTTGAGGGCCAAACTCGTCCCCCAAAGATCCGAGCGGTTTTGCTCAAGTGTCTTATTGGCACTGGGGATCGCGGGGTTGGGGTTCTCAAAACTGGGGCGGGGAGGCCCATAGTTACGCTGAAAACGGCTATCTAAGATCTGTTGAAAGCCCACCTGAAACCTAAGATCATCCAGCCACGTTTCTTTAAATTGCTGGCGGTATTCGGCAAGCACAAAAGTCCGAGCTTGGGGAGCAAAGCCTCGTTCAGCGGCTGCGACCTCTGGGCCGTAGCCTTGGATCACAGCATCTTGGCGTGAAACCGTTGGGATCTGACTGTACTGGGCCGTCAGATGTAAAGACTGATCCGGGGCCAACTGCCAATTGCCCTTGAAATTAGCACCGTAGTATTCGTAGCCCGAGTTAGCAAGGGTCCGTCCCTCATTGGGATAAAAAACCTCTGGATCTGGGCTATTGCCTAAGACCACATCCCCAAAACTCCGGTAGGTCAAGCCCACTTGATAATTAGCCTGTTGATCCCCTAGATTGAGCCGCAGATGACTGGTCACACTGGCTGGATTCGTTCCGTAACTGGTACTAAAGACAAGGGGCCGCGTCGGATCAAATTGAGCGGTGATCACATTGCTAACCCCACCCAGAGCATCGGACCCGTAGAGTACCGAACTCGGCCCCCGGACTACTTCGAGCCGTTGAATAAACAGCGGATCGATGTAGCCTTCGTATTGGGTATTGGGGCGCATAAAAGCATGGGAGAGGCGAAACCCATCGACCAACAAGAGCAAATCACGCCCAGTCACCCCACGCACCACCGGAGATCCTGCGCTGGGATTGGTGGCCCGTACCGCAACTCCTGTCGCGCCCTTGAGTAGATCGGCCATTGTCGTCTGGCTCTGTTCGCTGGCTTGTCGGGCCGTGATCACCGTAATGGCCGTAGGGGTATCTAAAAGTTCTGTGGCCCGTCGGGTTGCAGTGACCGTAACTTCTGAAAGCTCATCATCAGGAGTAACAGGATCAGAGGATTGCGCAATAGCAGGAAACGCCAAAAAGATCACCAGCGAAGCAGTCCAAAGACGCATAATCAAGCCGAGAAGGTAGACCGATTTTATGGCAAGAACCTTGGCTTACGCTAGACCCGCTAATACATCGGAGTATGATAACAAGGTCTTGGCAAGCAAAAAATTGTGGATCTGCGCCGGAGTACCTGGGCCTCAAATTGGGACAAACTACGCTTTGCATGGCGGGATTTTGATCTCCTTCTACTGTTTATTCCCCTTGTACTGCTGGGGTTTGGGTCTTTAGCCATTTTGAGTACTGATCCCCAGCACGCCAATCCCCTCGCGCAAGCGGGAGTGGGGCTTTTAGGAGCAGTGGCAGCGGTGCTTTTATCTTGGACGCCCTACCGGGTTCTGATGTCCTTAGCCTGGTGGATCTATGGAGCTGCTAATCTTTTGCTGGTCTTAGTCGCTTTGATCGGCGATGAACGTCTAGGGGCCCAGCGTTGGTTAGATATTGGGGGATTTAGTTTTCAGCCCTCGGAGATTGCCAAGCTCGCGGTGATCATTACCTTAGCGACCTATCTTCATAACCATCCGGTCCGTCGGTTTGTCCATATTTGGCCGGTTCTCGCCATTGTGGCACTACCTGCACTTTTGGTTTTCAAGCAACCTGATCTTGGTACCGCGCTGGTTTTTGGCGCCATCACCTTAATCATGCTCTATTGGGGCGGGGCCAAACTGAGTTGGCTCCTGTTGTTAATTTCCCCGGTGATCGCCGCTGTTTTATTTAGTGTTTGGGTCCCGGCTTGGATGCTGTGGGTCGGGCTGGTGGGCTTTATGGCCTGGTGGTCCCTGGACCGCAATCCTGCCTTAATGTTGACGTTGGTGGTGATCAATCTCATTTCGGGTGGGTTAGGACAATGGTTTTGGAATCTTTTACAGCCCTATCAACAAAAGCGCTTGATCATCTTTCTAGATCCCACCATTGATCCCTTGGGGGCGGGCTATCATATTATCCAATCCCAAATAGCTATCGGATCGGGACAACTGTGGGGCCGGGGCTTATTTGCAGGGACCCAAACCCAGCTCAATTTTATTCCTGAGCAATACACAGATTTTATCTTTTCGGCCCTAGGCGAAGAACTGGGCTTTGTGGGTGCCTTGGTACTCCTAGCGATTTATGGAGTCTTGCTTTGGCGGCTGCTGGTCATTGCCCAAAATGCTTCGGAAGACTTTGGTGGACTTTTGGTTATTGGCTTTTTTGCCATCCTATTGTTTCAGATCGTCATTAATATTGGTATGAATATTGGTCTTGCTCCCGTAACGGGGATCCCTTTGCCCTTTGTGAGTTTTGGCAGATCAGCCCTAGTGACTAACTTTTTAGCCCTGGGGATCGTTGAGGCCGTGGCCCTAAATCGCCGCCGCCGCTATGTGTGAGCGCAACCCTACAGTTGAAATACATCCCCGATGATCGGGTAGCCATGATCGATCCACTCAAGGATGATCCATTGCCCACAGATAGCCATACAACTAGCGAGATCCAACCATGACCGAAGATCGTTTAGACCGTGTAGAGCGCATTGTCAGTGCCTTGGCTGAAAGCCTCCAAGTCAATGCTCAACAGATTGCAGAGAATACCCGTGGCCTTGCCGATCTCCGGCAACGTCATGAAGCGGATCATGAAAGGATTAGGGCTGAACAGGCAGATCTAAGGGATCAGCATGAAGCGGATTATGAAAGGCTCAGAGATCAGCGGGAACGTGACGATCAAGACTGGAGAGAGGATCGGGCCATTATGCAAAGGGCC